>CAMEPU010000037.1 GCA_945932315.1 uncultured Clostridia bacterium | reverse complement strand
GCACAGGCCGAGCGACAGGGCGCAACACAGGGCGGTGCGGCTGAAGCGGGTGAACAGATCGCGCAGGAAGAGCAGGCCGTGCTTGAGATAGAGCCAGAGCATGAGCACGGCGCCCAGAATGCCGTAGTAGAGAAAGACCTCACAGAGATCCATCTCGATGACCCAGGTCTGGGAGCCGCGGCCGATGCCGGTCAGGAAGGAGAGCGGGAGCAGCTCCTTCCACTCGCGGAAGGCCAGGATCAGCTTGCCGGTGCGGCCGGACAGGACGGCTGCGCCGCCGTTCATCTCGATGAATTCGCCGGTCGCTTCGTAGGAATCGGAGATCGTGCCGATGACCTGACCGCCCGAGAGCAGGGTCACCGCGCCGAACATGATGAGCGCGCCCGCGATCGCGGCGAGAAAATAGCGCAGGTCGCGTGTGTCGCTTGTGCGCTTCCAGTCGATCAGACAGTAGACGAGCAGCGCGCCGGCTGTGACGCCGGCGGCGAGGAAGGCGGTTTTGGTGCCGATGATGAGCATGCTCAGCAGGGCAAAGCCGGGTGCGAGCAGCAGGACGGCGCCGCGCCCGGTCTTGAGGGACTCGCGGCGGCGGAGCAGGGCGTCAAAGGCCATGGGCAGCATGAGCATGAGGGTGGCGGTGACGTCGTTGCCCGAGTAGAAGAAGCCGCGGCAGCCGCGGTAGCCGAGCGGGTCGGCGTAGGTGTAAAAGCCCATGCCGAGCAGATAGGGGATGACGATGGCCGCGAAAATGACGGTCAGCGTCCAGGCGACGACCGCGTCGATGCGGCGGCGCAGGCTTTCGGCGTCCAGCCCCAGTCCGAGCAGCACCTCGCGGTAAACGATCAGAATGAGCAGGTTGTAGCAGAAGCGGACAATGTAGAGGATGTCCTGCCACAGGCTGAAATCAGCGCCCCGGGCGAACTCACAGCCGACTGTCGCGACAAACACGACGCCGATTGAGCACATGAGCAGCACGGTTTTCCAGTCCCGCCGCAGCAGCACATAGAGCGCGAGGCAGGCCAGAATGATCATGCGCACCGAGAAGGAGGGCGAGATCGCGGGCTGATTCACGAGGTCGAGCGAGGACAGCATGCCGCCCGCGCCCCCGTTCATCAGGTAGAGCTGGATGCCGCTCGCGATGTCGAGCAGGGGGTTGAGCACCAGAAAGTAGTAAAAGATCTTTTCCAGAATTGCCAGGGGCTTTTTTTCCATTGTATTACCTCGTTTCAAAAAGTCAAAGGCCCTCGCCCGCGCAGGGCGAAGGCCGGAAGATGCAGTCATATAGATGGTTCTATTATAAACGTCTTGCAAAATGTTGTCAATCGCAGGCGGGAAACAAAAAAGCCGCCCGGTTGGGCGGCGATTTCGTGCAGGTTGGATTTTGGGATCAGTCGGCGGCCTCGCAGGCGCGGATGATCAGGTCGACGCAGGCCGCATAGCCGAGCGCGCCGCTGTCGAGGGACAGGGTGTAGTTGTGGCTGTCGCCCCACTTGTTGCCGGTGTGGTGGTTATAGTAGTTGCGGCGGCTGGCGTCTTTTTTGTTGATGAGCTTCTGCAGCTCGCTCGCGTTGGTGACGCCGGTCATCTCGCTGACGCGCACGCCGCGATGCAGGTCGTTCGCGTGGATAAAGACGTTGATGCATTCAAAGCCGGCCTCGCGCAGAATCTGGTCAGCGCAGCGCCCCAGGACGACGCAGGGACCCTGCTGCGCCAGACGCAGGATGATCGCCTTCTGCACCTCGTAGATGGCCTCGTGGGTGTCACTATAATAGCTGCCCGGGACGGTGAACAGGCTCTTGAGCAGGGAATCGGTGCGGGATTCCTCCTCGCCCTCCCGTTCGATCAGCTCGGGGTCAAAGCCGCTGGCCTTGGCGGTCTCGCGGACGATATCGCGGTCATAAAACTGGATGCCGAGCTTTTCGGCGACCTGCTTGCCGATCGAATGTCCGCCGGCGCCGTATTCACGGCTGATGGTGATGATCTTGTTCATAATAGCAGCCTCCGTTGCAGCGCCGCTCTCGCGGTGCGATATCTTTTATTATCATACCATATCGGGAAAAAGGGCGCAATGAAAATCTGTCAGCGCGCACGTTTTCGGTTGGAGGGGCGAGTAAAATCTGTCGGCTCGTGGAGAATGCGTGCGGTTTTTGTTGTCATTTTTTGGCTGTGCTGATATAATACAAGCGAATGGATATATATTATAAGATGTATCCGGGGGATAGGGGTCGAGTCACTTTGAATTTCAGCTCTGCGATTTTTCTGTTTTTCTTCCTGCCGCTCGCCTTTTTAGGCGACCGTTTTCTTGGCAATACCCGGGCGCGCCGCCCGTTTCTGGCGCTCGCCGGACTGATTTTTTACGCATTTGGGCAGCTCGCCGGATTGGCGGTTCTGCTGCTGAACGCCGCCGTGACCTGGCTGGCCGGGCGCTCGATTGCGCGCGGCGGACACCGGGCGGCTGCGGCCGGCGCGATTGCGTTCGATCTCGCCCTGCTCGGCGCGTTCAAATATCTGGATTTTTTTACCGGGAGTCTGAACGCCGCGCTTGGGCTGGCGCTCCCGTCCGCCGGGCTCGTTCTGCCGATCGGCATCTCGTTCTTTACCTTTAAAAGTATCTCGTATCTGGCCGACACGGCGCGTGCACCCGAGCGGGGAAGCGCGGGCTTTCTCGACGTGCTGCTTTATTTATCCTGGTTCCCCGAGGTCACTTCGGGGCCGATCACCCGCTTTTCGCAGTTCGCGGAGGGCCTGCCCGCGCGGCGGGTCACTTCCGAACAGACCGCGCGTGGCCTGCGCCGTCTGACCGTCGGCCTGGCCAAGAAGCTGCTGATCGCGGGGCCGGTCGCCGCCATTGCGGACGCGGCCTTCGGCGCGGCGGCGCCCGATTTCCGCCTGGCCTGGCTGGGCGCGGCGGCCTACACCATCCAGATCTACTTCGATTTTTCGGGCTATTCGGACATGGCGGTCGGCCTGTCCGCCCTGTTTGGGTTCTCCTCAGCGGAGAACTTCGATTATCCCTATCTCGCGGCGTCGATCACCGAATTCTGGCGGCGCTGGCACCTGTCCCTCTCGGGCTGGTTCCGCGATTATGTGTATATTCCGCTGGGCGGCAGCCGGCGAGGCCGGGTGCGGACGGCATGCAACAAGGCGGTCGTCTTCCTGCTCTGCGGCCTGTGGCATGGCGCGAGCTGGACGTTTGTCCTCTGGGGCGTCTGGCACGGCGTGTTTTCGGCGTTCGAAAGCGCGGGTGTGATCCCGGTGAAGCGGCTGCAGAGCAGCCGGGCCGGCCGTATGGTCTCCCATGGGTACGCGCTGCTGGCCGTCGGCCTGGGCTTCGTGCTCTTCCGGGCGGACAGCCTGACCGCCGCCGCGTCGGTCTACCGCGGCCTCGTCTCCTTTTCGGTCTCGCCTATGACCAGCCTGACGCTCGCCCGCATCAGCCCGGTGGCCTGGCTGGCGCTGGCGCTCGGTGTGATCGGATCGCTGCCGGTCGCGCCCGCCGCGCGGAAATGGGCGGCGTCCCGCACCGCGCGCACGGCGAACGGCCTGTGCGCCCTGTCCTATGCGGGAACGCTCGCGCTGTTCGCGCTCTGTCTGCTCGCGCTCGCGGGCGGCGGCTTCCAGCCTTTTATCTATTTTCAGTTCTGAGGGATCGAAATGGGAAAACATCACTGGTATCAGGCGTTCACCGCCGGGTTTCTCGCGTTCTGCCTTGTCCCGTCTGCCGGCATGCTGCTGGCCGGGCCGGAGGAGGCCGGGGGAAACGAGGTGCGGGCCGCGGCGCCCGCGCTCGTGGACGGCGCGGGAACGCTCAACACAGCCTATCTCACCCAACTTTCCGACTATGTCGGGGACGGGTTTTATCCCCGCCAGAAGCTGATCACGGTCTGGTCGGGGCTGAACGCCGCAATCGGCGCTTCCACGGTGGAGGACGTCGTGCTCGGCGAGGACGGCTGGCTCTACTTCGGCCAGACGCTCGATGATTATACCGGAAGCGATCTGCTGACCGAACGGGAGATCTTCTCGGCCGCCCGCAATCTGAGCCTCATGCAGGAATACTGCAATGATCTGGGCGCGGACTTTGTGTTCACGGTCGCGCCCAACAAGAACTCGCTGTATCCCGAAAACATGCCCGACCTGCCCATGCTCTCGAACGGGCGCAACGCGGACGCGCTGGCTGCCGCGCTTGCGGACGAGGGCGTGCGGTATTGCGATCTGTTCGCCGCGTTCGGCGGGCAGGGGGAGACGCTGTACTTCGCGCAGGATTCCCACTGGAATTCCAAGGGGGCGGCGCTGGCGGCCGATGCGATTACGGCCTCGCTCGACCGGGGCACCGGCTATTTCGCGGGCCCGTTTGCACCGGTGGATGACCATGTGGGCGACCTGTACGCCATGCTGTATCCGGCGGGCGGGGCGCTCGAGACCGACCAGAAGTATCAGGGCGCGCTCGGGTTCACCTATGATGTGCCCATCCGTTCGGCCGAAAACCAGACCATCCTGACCACCGGGTCGGGCGAGGGCTCGCTCCTGCTGTTCCGCGATTCGTTCGGCAATCTGCTCTATCCTTATCTGGCGGACGCGTTCGGCAGCGCGCTGTTCTCACGCGCCATGCCGTACACGCTGACGCTGGCGGCCGACCGGCCGGTCGACTGCGTGGCGGTCGAGCTGGTCGAGCGGAATCTGGACTATCTGGTGCGCTATCTGCCCGTCATGCCCGCGCCCGCCCGCCTGCCTGCGCAGACGGCCGATGCCGGGGGAAGCGTCCGGCTGACAGCCGGGGACGACGGAACGCTCGAGGGCTATGTCCGGATCACGGGTACATTGGACGCCGCGCACGACCTGCGGTCGGGCGTCTACCTGTGCACGGAGGAGCTGTGGTACGAAGCCTTTCTGCTGGAGGACGGGGCCTTCGGCCTGTATGTGCCCGCGGAGGCGCTCGGGGGAGCGCTCGCGGTGGCATTTTCGGCGGACGGCGCGCTGGCCGCGCAGCCCGCGGCTCTGCAAAATTGAAAAATACCCGGCGAGCAGCCGGGTGCGCCGCCCTGGGGGAACTGTGGGCGGCAAATAGAGGAGGATAAAAATGAGCAAACGAATCCTTGCGCTGGCACTCATCCTTGCCGTTCTGACCGGCGTCGCCAGCCCTGCATTGGCCACGGGCTACGGCACGTACGAAGACTGGCTCGCGTCGGGCACTTACTTCTTCGATCATTATCTCGAGGATCTGGAAAATGAACCGTCTGTTGAGGAGCCCACCGAGCCCGAAATCCCGTGGGAACCCGTGGAGCCGCCTGTCGTCGGCGAGGACATCTCGCTGAACACCGACGACCACGTCGCCTATATCTCGGGCAGTGCGGGCAAGTTCAATCCGACCGGCACGGTCAGCCGGGCTGAGGCCGCCCAGATGCTGTACTCGCTGCTCGACGGCACCTGCCCGATTCTGGTCAGCTACACCGATGTGACCGGGAGCGAGTGGTACGCGAACGCGGCCTGGGCCATGGGGTCGCTCGGCGTGATGCGCGCGAACGACGCGGCCTTTGCGCCCAGTGAGAAGATCACGCGCGGCGAGTTTATCGCGGCGGTCGCGGCCTTTTTCCCGCTGCGCGACGACCGCCCGCAGTTTTATGACGTGAAGGAAGGCCATCCGTATTATGACGCGCTGCGCTCGGCTCGTTCCTGGGGCTGGGTCACCGGCTTTGCGGACGGCGGCTGCCGCCCCGACCAGACGATCACCCGCGCCGAGGCGGTGGTGATCCTCAACCGCGCGCTCGGCCGCACGGGCGACCAGGCGTATCTGGACAACGCCTATCCGATCCTGACCTTCCTTGACGTCCCGGCCGGGCACTGGGCCTATTATGACATCATGGAGGCCGCGATCACGCACGAGTACAGTGAAGGCTGGGGGCAGGAGAGCTGGACCAGCCATGTCCACAAGGACTCCGGGCTGGCACAGGGATTCTATTCGATGAACGGCTGGCTCTATTACTATTCGAGCAGCGTGGGCGCGTTTGTCCGGAACACGACGGTCGGCTCGTTCACCTTTGACGGGCAGGGCCATTACACCACGGGCAACAGTGAGCTGGACGCCAAGATCCACAACATTGTGCTCGCCAAGACCAACGACACCATGACCCGCGAGCAGAAGCTGCGCGCGCTGTACGTCTACACCCGCGATTCCTTCAAGTACCTGCGCCGCGCGCCCTATGCCTTCGGCGCGACCGGCTGGTGGGAGCAGGACGCGCTCAACATGCTGAACACCGGCTACGGCAACTGCTACAGCTACGCCTCTGTATTTTATTACTGCGCGCGTTGGCTGGGCTACGACGCCAAGATTTACAGCGGCCGGGTCGGCCACAATCCGAGCCCGCACGGCTGGGTTGAGATCAACTTCGACGGTGTCAACTATATCTTCGACACCGAGCTTGAGATGGCCAAGCACCGCCAGGGCCTGACCTACATCAATTTCTACAAATTCCGGGACTACAACAACACCTGGAATTACGTCCGCTAAGGGGATAAAAAAGAGGGGTATTATGAAAAAAACGCTTTCTATTCTGATGATCGGTTCGCTGCTGCTCGGCCTTGCCGCCTGCGGCGGCAGTCAATCGGCCGCGTCGTCCGCTGCGGTGTCCTCGGCGGCAGTCTCTGCGCCGGCAGCTTCCGCGCCGCAGGCGGCGGAGCCGGAAAAACCGGAACCCGCCGCGCCGGCACCCGCTGACGAGGCGCCCGCTTCGAGCGCCGCCGATGCGGCGCCTGCGGCGTCCGAACCGGTGGCGGAACCGGCGCCCGCCGAGCCCGAGAAGCCGGCGGAGGCCAAACCGGCCGAACCCGCCAAGCCCGCCGAAACCAAGCCCGCCGCGCCCGCCAAACCGGCGGAGCCTAAGCCCGCAGAGACCAAACCCGTGGAAGAAAAGCCTGCGGAGCCCGAAAAACCGGCCGAGCCCGCGCAGCCCGCAGCCTCCAAAAAGGAGATCGCCGAGGGGCTGGTCGGCCGCCCGGTCAGCGAGCTGTACGCGGCGATCGGCAAGCCGCTCTCCTCGAGCTATACGCCGAGCTGTCTCATCGACGGCGACGACGGCGAGCTCACCTATGATGGCTTCACGGTTTACACCGAACGCGGTGCGGGATACGAGACTGTTTACGCGGTGTTCTGATCCGTTTCCCGCCTTCTGAAACAGGAGGTTCGATATGAAAACGCGCAATTATCGCGGCGCGCACGCGCGCGATGGCCGAGATCACAGGCTGATCGTTTTTACGGCTGTAGTGGCGGCGCTCGCCCTGATCGCTCTGGCCATGCTCGGATTGCTCCGCAGCTTGGGCAAAGAGCCTGCGTTTACCCAGGGACAGGTTGAGATTTGCGTGGAGGGCGATGGAACCCACCTCAAATGGCCCGCATCCGAGCAGGCCGATTTTATCCGCGTCTATACGCGCCGCGAGGGCGAGGAGGAATTCACCCTGTCGGGGGAATACAAGGAAGATACCGCCGTCCTCCCCAGCCTTGCCCGGGAGGAGCCGGTCGAGATCCGGATCATCGCGGTTCACGCGGGATACAGCCTGTTTGGCCGGCCGCATGAGCAGGAGAGCAGCCCGATTGAACTGACCGTGACGCCCAGAACCCTCCCGCAGCCCGTCGTCCGGGTTGAAATCGGGGAGGACAGGGTGCTGAAGCTGCGCTGGGAGGATCAGGCGGACCGCTATGAGATCTGCCTGCGGAATGAGGCGGGCGGCTGGGACGTCTTTGCCGCCAGCCAGACCGGAGAAGCCGCCGTGCGCTTTGGCGATGAGCTTGCGATCCCTTCCCATGAGGCGCCGCTTGTTTTCGCGGTGCGTGCGAGCGAGCAGGGAAATGGCTATGTGCTGTGCAGCCCCTACTCCGCGCCCATTGTGATTGAGCGGCAGATGCTGATGGACACCGCGCTCGCTCTCGACTGCGAGAAAACGGGCGAACGGACGTACACCCTGCGCTGGAATGAGACGCGGGGCGATCATTACGAGGTGCAGCAGTGGCTGGCGCACGAGGAAAAATGGACCACCCTCGCCCGGGTCGACCGGACGGGAGAACGCCGCTATGACACCGGCCGCCTGGCGTCGGGCGCCGATTACCGGTTCCGCGTCATCGCGTGCAGCAGTGAGGCCGCCTGGCAGGGGAGCGACACCGTGCTGGCGTCTGCGCCCGGCGAGGTGCAATTCCGCACCGAAATCTCCTCTCTGTACTGCACGGTCTGGCCGATTCAGGAGCTCGCGCTTTATCAGGATGCCGACCGGAGCACAAGACTGCTGACCGTCCCTGCCGGCGCCGCCCTCTGCGTGCTGAACGAGGAAAAGGGCCTGTTCCGCGTGCGCTACAACGGCGCGGAGGGCTGGCTGGACGCCAACTTCTGCCTGATCAATCTGCCCGAGTATGTGGGCGATCTGTGCGCCTATGACATCACAAACAGCTATGCTTCGATTTTCCGGATTCATGAGTACGATATCCCGGGCATCACGGGCGGCGTAGTCCAAGGCTATGAGAACATTTGCCTGGATGAAGATGACTACCTTGTCCCCTTCCTGTATCCTTGTGCGGACAAGCTGATCCGGGCTGCAAAGGCCGCTGAAGCCGACGGCTACCGCCTGCGCATCTACGACGCGTTTCGCCCGCATGAGGCGACCCGTTTCCTGTATGACACGACGAGCGCGATCCTAGATCAGCCTGTGCCCGAAACGGAAGAGCCGGACGGCGAAGCCGAAGACGGGGCTGTGATTGAGCCGGACGCGCCCGAACCTGCGCCTGAGCCCGCGCCCGGCGATGCGCCCCCGGCGGATGACCCGGATGCGGCTGCGGATGATCCCGAAGCGGCCGCACAGGCGGAGGAACCCGAGGCGGTCGAAGAACCGCCCGCGCCCGTCGTGACCTACGGCAGCGTGATGACCGACAACCGGTTTGGCCTTTCGGCTTTCCTGGCTGCCGTGACTTCGGCGCATAACCGGGGCATTGCACTCGACCTGACACTCGAGCGCATTGGGAACGATGAGACGCTCGAGATGCAGTCGGCCATGCACGATTTGAGCTGGCATTCGATTCTGGCCAACAACAACGAGAACGCGCGCCGGCTTTCCAGGTATATGCTGGCGACCGGCCTGCGCGGCCTGAACTCCGAATGGTGGCATTTCCAGGACGACGACACCCGAAATGCGATCGGCTTGGATACGTATCTCGAGAAGGGCGTCTCGGTTGAGGGCTGGAAGAAGGACGACGACGGCTGGCGCTACCGCCTGGCGGATGGGCGTTATTGCCGCTCGGACACCCTGACCATCGACGGCCAGCGCTGTATGTTTGACGCGGCTGGATACTTGATAGACAGCTGAGACTGGGGCGGGCGAAATCCCGCCTCAATCTTTTTTTCAAAAACCTATTGACAAGATTGGAATTATCGGGTATATTATCTATAAACCAACAGGAAAAGTAGGTTGTATAAATGCTGTATTATTTCGTATCTCTTTTGCGCCAAAACTTCCGATTTGGGCGAATGTGATCGTTTTTCAGAACAAATCGAACACATTAAACACACATTTCTGTCACAATTTCGGAAGGAGAAATAGAATTATGAGCAAGAATTACCGTTTTGAGACCCTGCAGCTTCACGTAGGCCAGGAGCAGCCCGATCCCGCCACCGATTCCCGCGCGGTGCCGATTTATCAGACCACCTCGTACGTATTCCGCAACAGCCAGCACGCAGCCGATCGCTTCGGCCTGGCGGACGCGGGCAACATCTACGGCCGTCTGACTAACTCGACCCAGGACGTGCTCGAAAAGCGCGTTGCGGCGCTGGAGGGCGGCGTAGCAGCTCTGGCGCTGGCCTCTGGCGCGGCCGCGATCACCTACACGATCGAGGCGCTGGCGCAGGCGGGCGAGCACATCGTCGCGCAGAAGACCATCTACGGCGGCAGCTACAATCTGCTGGCCCACACCCTGCCCCAGTTCGGCGTGACCACGACTTTTGTCAACATCCATGATCTCGCCGAGGTCGAAGCCGCGATTCAGGACAACACCAAGGCGCTTTACATCGAGACGCTGGGCAACCCGAACAGCGACATTCCGGACATCGACGCGCTGGCTGAAATCGCGCACAAGCACGGCCTGCCGCTCGTCATCGACAACACCTTCGGCACCCCCTATCTGATCCGACCGATCGAGCACGGCGCTGATATCGTTGTTCATTCGGCCACCAAGTTCCTGGGCGGCCACGGCACCACGCTGGGCGGCATCATCGTGGATTCGGGCAAGTTCGACTGGAAGGCCAGCGGCAAGTACGCTCCGATCGCCGCGCCCAACCCGAGCTATCACGGCGTTTCCTTCGCGGACGCGGTCGGCCCTGCCGCTTTTGTAACGTACATCCGCGCCATCCTGCTGCGCGACACCGGCGCTACGATCTCGCCCTTCAATGCGTTCCTGCTGCTCCAGGGCGTGGAGACCCTGTCCCTGCGTCTGGACCGTCACGCGGAGAACACCAGAAAGGTTGTCGAGTATCTGTCCAACCATCCGCTCGTCGAAAAGGTCAACCATCCGTCTCTGCCCGACCATCCCGACCACGCGCTGTATGAGAAGTACTTCCCGAACGGCGGCGGCTCGATCTTTACCTTCGACATCAAGGGCGGCCAGGCCGAGGCGCACAAGTTCATCGACAATCTGGAGATCTTCTCCCTGCTGGCCAATGTGGCCGACGTCAAGAGCCTGGTCATCCATCCGGCGACCACGACCCATTCGCAGCTGAGCGCGGAGGAGCTGGCCGACCAGAACATCAAGCCCAACACGATTCGCCTGTCCATCGGCACCGAGCACATCGACGACATCATCGACGATCTGGAAAAGGGTTTTGCCGTTGTACAGGGCTGATCCGATTGAAATTTACGTCCTTCGATTCTCTGAATCAAACTCTTTCTTTGTCCCCCTGAAAAAACAGTGCGGCCGCGCGGCCGCACTGTTTTTTTACAGGCAGAACCAGTATACAAAAAGAAAATGGGGAACGGCGCCGCCCAGCACGAACAGATGCCAGATGAAGTGCATATAGGGGTGTTTTTTGTCCCGGTAAAAGAGAACGCCGACGGTATAGCTCAGACCGCCGCTCAGGAGCAGCGCCCAACCGGTCGGGGTCAGCACCCGGGACAGCGGCACCAGCGCGAGAAGGGCCGTCCAGCCGCTGGCCAGGTAGAGAAGCTGCGAAACGCGGTGGAAGCGCTCGACCGAAATGCAGTTGAGGGTGATGCCGAGCACCGCGCAGCCCGCCACGATGGCGAACATGGTCCAGCCGGCCGCGCCGCCGATCAGATTCAGGCAGACGGGCGTGTAGGTGCCCAGAATGAGCAGGTAGATCGAGCAGTGGTCGAGCACCTGAAAGGCCGATTTGACCCGGGAAGGCAGGATTGCGTGGTATACCGCGCTGTTTAAAAACAACAGGATCAGGCTCGCGCCGTAGATCGCCATGCTGGCCACGGTGAGCGGGCTGCCGGTCCGGACCGCCTGTTCCAGCAGGAACGCGGTGGCCGCGATCGCCATGCCGGCGCCCAGCGCGTGGGTCAGAACGTTGCAGAACTCCTCTCCGGTGGTCTGTCCGATCCGCTGTGTTTGCTGAATCATATGGAGTTCACTCCTTTATAATCTAGTATTGAATACTATATTATCACGAAATGAAAAATACGTAAAGAGAAATCTGTAAAAAATAATATCGTATTTGAAACGGAAAAAGAACCGTGATATACTGAAAGAGAGAAAGACGATTGCAGAGGACGGAGGCGGCATATGACGGAAGAAAAGAACGCGGGCGCGGGGCTGCGGCAATGGGCGGAGGCGGCGAAGGCGTTTCGCCTGCCCGCATGGGAGGCTTTGCCCGAGCTGGAGCTCTATATGGATCAGGTGAACGTCCTGCTCAACCGCTATCTGGGGGACGCGGCGCTCCGGGAGGGCGAGGAGGGGCAGGTGACCCCTTCGATGATCAATAATTACGTGAAAATGGGGCTGATCCCGCGCCCACATAAGAAAAAATACACGCGGGTGCACCTGGCCGCACTGATCATGATCTGTTCGCTCAAAAACACCCATGCCATCGCGACCATTCGCACGCTGCTGCCCGATCCGATGGACGAGGCTGCAATGGAGGCGACTTACCGCGCCTATGTGCGGGAGCACGCCGCCGCGGTGGAGCGCTTTACAGAGGGGCTTGCCCGGGAGGATGCGCCTGAGGCGGCCATCGTGATCCGCGCCGCGGTCGAGGCCGAGCTTGGCCGGTCACTGACCGCCTATATCGGCCGCGCGTGCGGCCGCATCGAGGAATAAACAAGCGCCCGGCGTTGAGCCGGGCGCTTTGCTGTATGGATTAAATTATCGTCGCCGAAGATTCTCCTGAATGGGCGCGGGGCCTTCATCCCCCTGATAGAGCTCGCCGCGGATGGCGGTGAACATGTTTTCCGCCATCGTGAGGAACCGGCGGCAGTCGGTCTCGGTGATGCGCAGGGGCAGGTCGTTGGGGTAGCGGGTCTCGATGTACAGGTTGTTGAGCGCCGCGCTCTCGTCCAGCCATTCGACGAACTGTTCGTCCTGCGCGGCCGCCTGGCGGCAGAGGAAGGTCAGGTTGTGCCCGTCGAAGTGGCGGCCAGTCTTGTAGAGCAGGTAGCCCTTGAGCGCCTTTTCGATCGCCTGCTGGCAGTGGAACGCGGTGATCGAGGGGTCGCCCTGCCACGTGAGCAGGATGCGGGCGGCCTGCAGGTCGGAGAGGGCCTTGTCCAGCCACTTGTAATAATAGAGGCTGTCGCTGCCGCCCGATTTACGCTTCCGCGTCATAAACGGCACGCCCCTTTCGGCCGATCCAGGCGGCGTAGCTCGCCGGATCGTCGTTCAGTTCCTCCCATTCCTCAGCGGTATACAGGGTGAAATTCAGCGGGATTTCAATGTCGATCGAGAGGTAGAGCGCGCGCAGCATCGCATCCCGGTCGCTCCCGTTCGGGATGACCACGCAGAAGCTGGCCGCCTTGAGCTTGTCAGTGGAGAGAGTGCGCTTCTCGTTGTAGAGCAGCACGTGCAGGGGGGAACAGATGTGAACGATCTCCTGAACGACTTCCTGCGGAAATTCCATGGAAAAGCCTCCTTTTTAATCCTGCGGACAGGGCGCGAAAACGGCCGCAGCCGCGAAGCGCTCGCCGTCCCCGGCCACACCGCGCACCGAGTAGCTGCCGTCGGCCTCACCGACATAGAGCGAGATCTCGTCGCCCGCGACCGACTCGGCGGTGTAGTTGACCTGCAGCGACTGGATGAACAGCCCCTCGCGCGCCTGCAGGTCGAGCGCGTCCGAAATCAGCTCGACGATGCGGGCGTTGTTCAGATGGCGGTTCACGTCGAGGTCGGAGTAGCGCACGATATGGCTGTGGTGGAAGGCGTCCGCGCCGATGCGCAGCTTGCCGGGGGGCACGAGCGTGCCCGGGACGTAGACCGGATAGTGGGCGGACGCGGGCACCGCGCTCGGACGGAGCAGATGGCGGCTGACAGGGTCGATGACCACCCAGGCCGAGAGCGCTTCACCGACGGGCTCGCCCGCGACTTCAAAGCGGAAGCCGCGCAGCCAGGTCGCGCCCTTGAGACCGGCGCACCAGGTGGTCAGCGAGATCGTCTCCTCGGCGCGCAGCGGGCGCTCGAGGTGGATGCGCAGGCGGGAGAGCACCCAAAGCGCTCCGATGTCGGGGGCTGAGATGCCGAGCTGTTCGGCGTGGCTGGTCGCGGCGTCCTGCATGATCTCGAAGAGCGCGCCCGGGCGGGCCAGACCGTGGCAGTCGATGTGGGTGTAGGTCAGCGGATAATCCTTTTGAAATACGTTTTCCATGATAAAATCGCCTCCTGTGTCTTATCGGATCATGGAAAGAAGCAGCTTGTTGAAGATATCGCCGAAGGAGCGGGTCAGGCTGCTGCCATCGGCGATTTCACCGTCGCCGTGGGGCGGGATGACAGTCGAGTGGTCAGCGCCGTACCATGCGGTCAGGCGGCTGCTCAGGCCGGGCACGTCGCGCAGCGAGCCATATCGGAAATAGACGCAACCCTCGGACAGATCGTGCTGCGCCAGATAGTCGAGGTTTTGGAAGAGCGGGTCGCTCGTCGTCCAGACGCCCGAGGTCGCGTCGGTGCAGCGGTAGGCGGGCATGCCGATGTAGAGCGTGACGTCCGAGCCGTTGACCGCGTTCTGCCACCAGTCGGCCAGCGTCGCGAAGTCGGCGAGCGAATGACCGATCTCCCAGTAGATCTGGGGAACGATATAGTCGATCCAGCCATTTTCGATCCAGCACAGGCTGTCCGCGTAGCTCTTGACGTAGTGCTCGGAGCCGGCGGTCGCGCTGCCGCGCGGGTCGGTCGACTGGTTGGCCCAGATGCCGGACGGGCTGATGCCGAAGGTCACGTCATACTTGGCGAGCGCGTCGTGCAGCCCCTCGACGAGCTGGTTGACGTTGTCACGCCGCCAGTCGGCCAGCGAAAGGCCGCCGCCGTAGCGGGCGTAGGTCGCGTCGTCGTTGAAGTCGGTGCCCGGGTAGAAATAGTCGTCCAGATGGATGCCGTCGACGTCGTAGTTCCGGGCGATCTCGACTGCGCCCTCGATGACCATCTCGCGGACGGCGGGCAGGCCGGGGTCGTAATAGTAGTTGCCGCCGTATTCAATCACCCACTCGGGGTGCTCGGCCGCCGGGTTGTCCGGGGAGACGTCGTCCCAGTCGGTCGCGCCCGCCCGGGTGATGCGGTAGGGGTTGATCCAGGCGTGCAGCTCGATGCCCCGGTCGTGCGCCCCGTCGATCCAGTAGTCGAGCGGGTCGAAGTTGTTCGCGGGCGCGGTGCCCTGACTGCCGGTCAGGTAGCGGCTCCAGGGGAAGATCTCCGAAGGATACA
>CAMEPU010000036.1 GCA_945932315.1 uncultured Clostridia bacterium | reverse complement strand
TTCCTTTGCCGAATGCTTGCAAAATCTACCGGTTTGGAATACAATAATAACGATAAAAATTCAGTTTCAGGAGGAATTGCCTGATGGAACACACGCAGTCCAGCCTTTCGCTGATGCGCCGTTTTGCGCCCTACTATAAAAAGTACATGGGCGTTTTTGTGCTCGACCTGTTCTGCGCCGGTCTGACGACCCTGTGCGAGATCTTTCTGCCCCTCATGGTGCGTTATCTGGCCCAGCTCGGCCAGCAGGATCTCTCGCTGCTCACGACCGGGCTTGTCCTGCGCGTCGCGGGCGCGTACCTCGCCCTGCGCCTGATCGACATCGCGGCCGCCTGGTTCATGGCCGACGTCGGCCATATCATGGGCGCGAAGATCGAGACCGACATGCGCACCGACTTTTTCCACCATCTGCAGACCCTGTCCTTCCACTTCTTCGCGAACACCAAGGTCGGCCAGCTGATGGCGCGCATCTCGTCCGACCTGTTCGACGTCACCGAGTTCGCCCACCACTGCCCGGAGGAGTTCTTCATCGCCGGGCTCAAGATCATCGTCTCGTTCTGCATCCTGTGCACGGTCAACGTCCGGCTGACCCTGATCATCTTCGCAGTCGTGCCCGTCATGCTGGTCGTCTCGTCGATGTTCAACGGCGCGATGCGCCGCACCTTCCGCCGCAACCGCGCGCAGGTCGGCGAGATCAACGCCCGCGTCGAGGATTCGCTGCTCGGCGTGCGCGTCGTCAAGTCCTTCACGGGCGAGGAGCGCGAGGAGGAGAAGTTCAATCAGGACAATCAGGAGTGGCTGACCATCAAGAAGGAGAATTACTTCTGGATGGCCGGCTTCCAGATGACGACCCGCGCGTTCGACGGCCTGATGTACCTGACCGTCATCGTGGCGGGCGGCCTGTCCATGATGGACGGCTCGATCACCCCGGCCGATCTGATGGCCTACCTGCTCTATGTCACCACCCTGCTCGCCACCATCCGCCGCATTGTCGAGTTCACCGAGCAGTTCCAGCGCGGCATGACCGGCATCGAGCGCTTCTATGAGATCATGGACGTCAAGCCCGACATCGTCGAGCCCGAAAAGCCCGTGCCGCTCGGCGGGGTGCGCGGCGATATCCGCTTTGAGGACGTCTGCTTCTCCTACGCCGACGACCCGGACACCCCGGTGCTCTCCCACCTCGACCTCGACATCCGTGCGGGGCAGAACGTGGCGCTCGTCGGCCCGTCGGGCGGCGGCAAGACCACCATCTGCAACCTGATCCCGCGCTTTTACGACGTCGTGAGCGGCTGCGTCCGCATCGACGGCAAGGACGTGCGCGACCTTTCGCTGCGCGAGCTGCGCAGCCAGATCGGCGTCGTCCAGCAGGACGTGTACCTGTTCGCGGGCTCGATCTATGACAACATCCTGTACGGCCGTCCCGAGGCCACCCGGGAGGAGGTCATCGCGGCGGCCAAGGCCGCAGGCGCGCACGAGTTTATCATGAACACGCCCCACGGCTACGACACCGAGGTCGGCGAGCGGGGTGTCAAACTCTCGGGCGGTCAGAAGCAGCGCATTTCCATCGCGCGCGTGTTCCTCAAGAACCCGCCTGTGCTCATTCTGGATGAGGCGACCTCGGCGCTCGACAACGAAAGCGAGCGGCTGGTGCAGAAGAGTCTGGAGCGCCTGAGCGAGGGCCGCACCGTGCTGACCATCGCCCACCGCCTGACCACCATCCGCCGGGCGGACAACATCGTCGTGCTCACGGACGACGGCGTAGCCGAGCAGGGCACGCACGAGGAGCTGCTCCGGAAAAACGGCGTTTACGCCGCGCTCGTCCACATGACTGAGGACGACTGAACGAGTTTACAGTCTGTTCATTGCAAATGCCCGCGGTATCCGGTATAATAGCGGCATTGACATTTTTTCAGGATGATTTCAGCAGGGAAGGAGCGCGGGGATGTATCAGTATTCGGCCGTGGAATGGCTGTTTATTTTCTATGTGTATTGCGTGTTCGGTTGGGTGTTCGAGACGACCGTGGTTTCGGTGCAGCAGCGCCGGTTCGTCAACCGCGGCTTCCTCGACGGGCCGATGCTGCCTATCTACGGCTTCGGCGCGAGCATCATGCTGCACGTCGCCCTGCCGCTGTACGACCGCCCGGTCGCGCTCTTTTTCGCGGGCATGGTCGTGGCGACCGCCTTTGAATATGTGGTCGGTGTGCTGATGGAGACCATTTTTAAGGTGAAGTACTGGGATTACTCGACCCACCGGTTTCAGTTTCAGGGGCGCATCTGCCTGCAGTCCTCAATCGCGTGGGGCGTATTGTCTCTCGTTTTGCCCTACTGGCTGCACCGTCCGGTCGAGCGGCTGATTGAATGGCTGCCCCACGTGGTGCTGCTCGTCATCACGGGCGGTGTGACCATCTGGTTCGTCTGGGACGTCATCGACTCGACCCGCACCGCACTCGACCTGGCCCGCGTCGTGCAGGAGGTCGACCGCCTGCGCACCGAGGCCGACGGGCTGCGCGAGCAGCTCCGCCAGCAGGCCGCCGAAGCGCGGGAGCGGCTGGAAGAGCAGGCCGAGGAGACCCGCGCCCAGCTCAGCGATCTGTACGCCGAGACCAAATGGCGGCTGGAGGAATCGGCTGAGCGCGCCCGCGCCGAGTCGGATGCACGCATGGCCCGGCTGGTCGAGAGCCTGCCTGAGTCCACGCGGGAGCAGTGGCAGCGGGTGGAGGAGAACCGGCTCCAGATGCATCTGGCGCTGATGAATGCCGAGGATGCGATGCGCCAGAAGATCACCGGCATGCGCGCCCACAACCGCCGCACCCTGCGCGGCAACCCGACGCTGCGCTCGGCCAGATTCGAGGGCGCGGTGGACGATATCCGCCGCATCCTGCGCGAGAACAAAAAGTGAACAGAACACAAAAAGGCCGCGAAAGCGGCCTTTTCTGTGCGCGAAAAGAGCCGCTCCGAAGGGAGCGGCTCTTGTGCTTTGCTTGGCGTTGGGGTCTTACGCGGCTTGGAAATTACTCCTCAACCTTTACGTAAACACCGCCGTTGCGGCAGGACTCGGTAGCGGCAGCAGCCATCAGAACCGGGCGCAGGCCATCGACAACACCGACAACGGTGGGCTTGTCGTTGACGATCGCATCGACATAGGACTTAACCTGCTCGATGAACGCCTGGTTGTAGCGCTCCAGGAAGAACCACAGGGGCTTCTCGGAAACAGCGCCGTCAACGGTCATAACGGTAGTGGTGTTGACCAGATCGTTGCCGTCGGAAGCCATGCCCTTGGAGCCGAACGCCTCGACGCGCTGGTCGTAGCCGTAAACAGCCTGACGGGAGTTGTTGATGACGGCGATGCAGCCGTTGGCCATCTTCATGGTGACAACAGCGGTGTCAACGTCCGGAATGCCGGACTCTTCCTGCAGGTTGGGGTTAACCAGGCAGGAGCCGACAGCGGAAATCTCAACAGCCTCGGAACCGGTTACGTAGCGAACCATATCGAAGTCGTGGATCATCATGTCGTAGAAGATACCGCCGGAAACAGCAACGTAGGATGCCGGAGGCGGCTCGGGGTCACGGGAAGAAACGATGACGATATGGGGATCGCCGATCTTGCCGGACTTGACAGCGTCAGCAACAGCCTTGTGGTTGTGGTCGAAGCGGCGGTTGAAGCCTACCTGGAACTTAACGCCCTTCTCCTCGACCTTGGCGATCAGAGCCTTGATCTTGGCGATATCGTAGTCGATGGGCTTCTCGCAGAATACATGCTTGCCAGCCTCAACAGCGGCCATGGAAACGTCGCAATGGGTATCGGTAGAGGAGCATACGAATACAACGTCAACCTCGGGGTTGTTGATGATGTCCATGAAGTCAGCGGATACGTTGGTGATACCGCGGGCTGCGCACCACTCACGGGCGCCGGACTTGTCGATCATGGGGTCAGCTACTGCTACGACCTCTACACCGTCGATCGCGTTGATCAGGTTGTTGATGTGCAGCTTGCCGATACGGCCGCAGCCAACAACGCCAATTTTCAAATTAGCCATTGGAATGATCTCCTTCTCATATAAATTCCCTTTCGGTGTCTTTATTATAAACGATTCCAACGGCCGAGACAAGAAAGCAAAGAAACTTTGGTAGGTTGAACAAAATTTGCCGCGTGCTTTGTGGAAAAAAACAAAGCGCGCGCCGTGAAAAAAGGCGAACCGCCCGTGCAAACCGTGTTTTTTAAAAAATGCACGGTTTCCGTTGCGCGGCCGTCCCGGACTGTGGTATGATGAGAGGGTTCAGAAGGGGGAATCGCATGTGGCAAAGGTGACGTTACAGGAGATCGCGGCGCGCTGCGGGGTGTCGCGCGGCACGGTCGACCGGGTGGTGAACGGGCGCGCGGGCGTGGCGCCGGCGGTCGCCGAGCGGGTGCGGCAGGCGCTCGAGGAGACCGGTTACCGCACGCCCGCCCAGCGGCGGCAGGCGGCTGCCGCCGCTCCGGTGACGGTCGGCTTCATCATGCCGAACTGGAACGACTATTATAAGAGAAAGACGCGGGAAGGGGTGCGCGCCGCCCTGCGGCAGATCGGCGACCGGCGCTTCCGGGTGCAGATCGAGGAGCTGCGCTCGCGCTCGATCGCCGATTATTGCGCGGCCATCCGCAAGCTCGAGGATGCGGGCATGTCCGGGCTGGTGCTCAACGCGGCCGACGTGCCCGCCATGCAGGTCGAGATCGACCGGCTCGACCGGGCCGGCATCCCGGTCGTGACCTCCAATTCGGACGTGCCGGGCTCCCGACGCATCTGTCATGTGGGGCAGGATCTGGTGCGCTCGGGCCGGGTGGCGGCCGGTCTGCTCGCGCCCGCCGTGCGGGACGGCAGCGTGCTCGTCATCTGCGGCAACCGGGAGTTCAGCGCCCATTTTCAGCGGGTCGAGGGCTTTCTCAACCGGATGCACGAGCTGGGCGACCCGGCGAGCGAGGTGCGCGTGCTCGAATGCATCGAGCGGTATGACCTGACCTACGACGGCGTGACCGACGCGCTGCGGCGGGACAAGCGGCTGCGCGCCATCTACATGGCGAACGAGAGCGTGCCCGGCTGCATGGAGGCGCTGGCGGCCCACGGGCGGCCCGACCGGCCCATTCATGTGGTCTGCAACGACCTGACCCCGGCGGCCCGGCAGTATCTGGCCGAAGGGAAGATCGACTTTGTGGTCGACTCCGACTTCTCGGGGCAGGCCGGGCGGTCGGTGCTCGTGCTGTACGACCTGCTGTGCCGGGGACGGCAGCCCGAGAAAACGATTGAATACGTGCAGACCAGCGTGATCCCGCGCGAGCTGTTGTGTTAATTTTGCGGACAGGTTCTCCTGTCCGCCTATGTTTTTCACACCTTCTGTGACGATTTTGTGAATTTATTGTGACGCCGATTGACGCGGGCGGGCGGCTGTCCTATAATGAAAACGCGAACCGACCGACCGGTCGGTCGGCGATTTTCCACACCCCATTTTGGAACAAAAGAAAGCGAGAAACGACCATGAAAAAAAGATTGCTGTCGGCGCTGCTGGCCTGTGCTTTGCTGGCGACCACGAGTGCGGCCGCGGTCGACGTGGTGATCCCCTCGGCCTCGGGCGGGACGACCACGGTCACCGTGGATACCGAAAACGATCCCCTGCTCGAGCTGTTCGTGGAGGAGATGACCCCGGCGCAGCTCGCCGATTTCCTGGCGGCGCAGGACCCCGAGGAGCCCGCGGCCAGTGCGCTGGCGCTGGAGGACATCAGCGCCATGGTGCGCCAGAACAACCTGACGATTCTGGCGAACGACCAGATCATTCCGGGCAAGAAGGCGGTCATCGACGACGCGATTGACGAGATCGAAGACGGCATCGACGACATCGAGGATGCGATCGACCAGCTCGAGGACGCGATCGACGGTCTGGAAGCCATGGACAAGATGTACGACAGCCTGATCGACCTGTACGGCGGCGCGGCCGGCGTGTCGGGCAGCGACATGGAGGAGCTGGTGTATGCGCTCTTCGGCTTTGGCATGGCGGGCGACACGGATGGCATGTCGCTCGGCGGCGTGGCCCTGCTGCTCATGAGCGACCAGACCTCGATCGCGTCCCAGATCGCCCAGCTCGAGGCCCAGATTGACACGCTCGAGGATCAGATCGACGAACTCAAGGATCAGCGCGACGAGCTGGAGGACACCGATTTTGACGCGGCCGAGCGCCAGCTCGATTCGGTCGTCGATCAGATTGTCAAGGGCGCGGAGACGCTGTACATCGCCCTGCACACCATGCAGTCGAGCTACGACGGCCTGCTGCGCCAGGAGACCATCCTGCAGATGAAGCTGACCGAGCTGGAGAAGCGCTATGAGCTCGGACAGGTGTCGGCCGTCGATGTGGCTTCCGTCCGCGACGGCATGCGGGAGCTGACCCGGGGCAAGGAGACCCTTGAGATGAACATCCGCAACAGCAAGGGCGACCTCAACCTGCTGCTCGGCCGGGATGCCGACGTCAATTTTGAACTCGTCGCGCTGCCCGAGGTCTCCTCGGCGCAGATCACCGCGATGAATCTGGAGGGCGATCTCAAACGCGGCAGGAAGAACAGCTATGACATCTTCGCAGCCGAGGAGGCCATCGACACGGCAAAGGACGGCGACGGCGCCGACCGCAAGTACAACATCCGTCAGGCCGAATATCAGCTGCAGAGCACGCAGAATTCCTTCCGCCAGAGCTTCACCAAGCTGTTCCGCGCGGTCGAGGATGCGGCGCGCGCCGTGCAGGCGGCGTCCGATTCCCGCGGCTTCAAGATCACCGAGCTGAACGTGGCCAAGACCAAGTACGGACTCGGCAAGATCTCGTACAACGACTATGTGGAGGCGCAGATCAATCTGGCGCAGGCCGACGCCGATCTCAAGACCGCGAAGAACGATCTTTATCTCGCTTATAACAACTATCAGTGGGCGATCCGCGGCGTGGTCGCATAACGGACGGAGGAGAACAAATGAACGCAAAGAGGATTACAGCCGCGGCGCTGACCGCCGCGCTGCTGTTCGGTCTGGCCGGCTGCGGCAAGGAGGAAGTGGTGGCCGAGCCCCCCAAGGGCACGGCGGTTGAGGTCGCGACGGTCGAGAGCACCGATATGGCCAGCTCCTCCACCGTCAACGGCATGGTGGTTGCCAAATCGACCGTACCGGTCGTGCCGATGCTGTCAGGCAAGGTGGAGAAGCTGAACGTCGCCGAGGGCGACATGGTCACCAAGGGCGACCTGCTCATGCAGATCGACACCTCGGCCGTCACCGGTACATACGGCGCGATGGCGTCCAGCTATTCGTCCACCAAGCAGGCGGTCAACGCGGGCATCGAGGCCGCGCAGACCCAGCTTGACCTGGCGAAGACCAACTATGAGAACACGAAGGCGCTGTTCGAGATCGGCGCGGCTTCCCAGCTCGAGGTCGATTCGGCCAAGGCGCAGTACGACGCGGCCAAGCTCCAGATCGAGCAGGCGCGCGCGCAGGGCAATGCCAGCCTGGCATCGATTCAGGCGCAGATGGATCAGATCGGCACCCAGGCCAGTCTGGGCACGGTGACCGCGCCCGTCAGCGGCAAGGTCATCTCGGTCGGCGTGGTCGAGGGCGGCGTGGCCGGCCAGTCGGCGGCCATTGTCATCGCCGAGGACAACGAAACCCGGATCTCGGTCTCGGTGTCTGAGAACCTGCTTTCGGGCATCGCGGTCGGCGATCAGGCCAGCCTGCGCATGTCCTCGCTTTCGGACGAGACCTACGAGGTCGAAATTGAGTCGATCGCCTCGGCGATCAACTCCCAGACCGGCATGTATGACGTTAAGCTGTTCGCCCCGGAGGGGCTGGACTGCCCGATCGGCATTTTTGCCGAGGTCACCTTTACGCTCGACCGCCGCGAAAACGTGGTCGCCATCCCGACCGAGTCCATCCTGAACAACGGCGAGGAGCAGTATGTCTTCATTCTGGAGGGCGACAACGCGAAGCGCGTCGTGGTTGAGACCGGCCTCGTCAGCGCGGATATGACCGAGATCACCGCGGGCCTGTCCGGCGGGGAGACGCTGGTCACAAAGGGCCAGAGCTATCTGACCGAGGGCTCTCTCGTGCGCGTGGTAGGGGAGAACTGAGATGGGTAAACTCGTATCCTTTTGCATCAAGCACCGCGTCACGACCATCATGGCGTGTGTGATGATCCTCATCTTCGGCATCATGGGCTTCAACAGTCTGCCGCTCGCCCTGATGCCCAATATCGAGCTGCCGATGGCGGTTGTTTACTGCGTCTATCCGAACGCGGGCCCGCAGGAAGTCGAGAGCATGGTCACCAAGCCGCTCGAGGGAGCCTGCGCTTCGGTTTCGGGCATGGAGGAGATGACCTCGATCTCGCAGGAAAACGTGTCGATGGTGCTGGTATCCTTCACCGACGGCACCGACCTCGACAACGCGCTCGTCGACCTGCGCGAAAAGATTGATCAGGTCAAATCCAGCCTGCCCGACGATGCGAACGCGCCCACCGTTATGAAGATGGACGTCGATTCGATGCCCGTCAGCGTTATTGCGCTGCGCGGCGCCGACCTGTCCACCCTGCAGTCGATTGCGGAGGACACGGTCAGCCCGGCGCTCGAGCGGATCAGCGGCGTGGCCTCGGTCGATATTTCGGGCGGCTATCAAAATGAGATCGCCGTTGAGACCTACTCGGAGAAGCTGTCGGGCTACGGACTGTCCGTTTCCTATATCGCCCAGATTCTGGGCGCGGACAATATGTCCATTCCGGCGGGCGACGTGCAGAACGGCAATCAGACCCTGACCGTCCGCACGGACGGCGAGTACAGCTCGGTGGAGGAGCTGGCGAACAGCCTGATCCCGCTGCCGACCGGCGGCTCCGTCCGGCTGAACGAGATCGCGGACGTCTATGTGAAGCATCAGGAGCAGAGCGCGATCGCCAAATTTGACGGCGAGCCCTGCGTGCTGCTTTCGGTCAACAAGCAGTCGGACGTCAACACGGTGCAGGTTTCCAACCGGGTCGATCAGGCGTTGGCAGAGCTGACCGCAGAGAATCCGTCGCTCAACTGGATGAAGGCGTTCGACCAGCGCGATTTCATCAACATCGTCGTCGATTCGACCGTGCGGAATATCATCATCGGCGTGGTGCTGGCCGCGGTCGTGCTCTTCCTCTTCCTGCGTGATTTCGGCTCGACGGCTGTCATTTCGATCGCGATGCCGCTGTGCATTGTCGCGGTATTCCTCATCATGCAGATGATGGGCATCACGCTCAACATGATGTCGCTCGGCGGCATCGCGATGGGCGTCGGCATGATCGTCGATAACTCGATCGTCGTGCTCGAGAATATTTTCCGCTTCCGCGGCGAGGGCAAGAGCCGGTATGCGGCCTGCGTCGAGGGCACGGGCGAGGTCGCGCTGTCGATTTCGGCCTCTACCCTGACCACCATCGCGGTATTTCTGCCCATCGCGCTGCAGGACGGCATCGTCGGCATGCTGTTCAAGGAATTTGCGATCACCATCTGCACGCTGCTGCTGACCTCTCTGGTCGTGGCGCTGACCATCGTGCCGCTGCTGAGCTACATGCTGCTCGACCGCGGCAAGCGCAGAGCGCAGCTCGGCATGGACGGCGTCAACCTCAATGAGCTGAGGCCCGACCATCCGTTCATGCGGAAATATAAAAAGATGCTCGGTTATTTTGTCAGCCACCGGGGCGTCGCGGTCGCGATTTCGGGCGGCATGATCGCGCTGTTTATCGTCTCCATCGCGCTGTCCGGCTTTGAGATGATTCCGGACATGGATCAGGGACAGATCGACGTCACGATCAGCCTGCCGATCGGCTCCGAGCTCGACGACGCGGAGGAGTACGGCGACCGGGTCGAGCAGATCATGATGGACACCATCCCCGAGATCGAGTCGCTTTATTACACCTCGGGCGGCTCCGCCCTGTCCACCTCGTCGGGCACCAGCGTTTCGGTCACCGCGAACCTGGTGGATTCGGGCGACCGCGACCGCTCCGCATCCCAGATCGCGGCGCAGCTGCGCAATGATCTGGCCGATATCGCGGGCTGCGAGATTTCGGTATCGAGCGCGGGCATGATGGATATGTCGTCCATGACCGGCACGCCTATTTCCATCACCCTGACGGGCGACGATTACACCGAGCTGACCGAGACGGCCGATGAGCTGGTCAAGCGCCTGTCCGAGATCCCGGACGCGATCGACGTGAAATCCTCGGCGTCCGAGCAGGTGCACGAGGTCGATATCACGATCAAGCGGGAGACCGCGGCGCGCTACGGCCTGACGGCGGGCGCCATCGGCTCGGCCGTCCGCACCGAGCTGACCGGCACGACCGCGACCGAGCTCCGCATCGACGGCGAGGACATCTCGGTCACCGTGCGCGGCGATTCGAGCTATGGCGAGAGCATGGACGCACTGCGCAACATGCCTCTGTCCACAGCGGCCGGCACGACCGTGCCCCTCGGCATGGTGGCCGATATCGACGTCGTCCTCGCGCCCCAGTCCATCATGCGTGAAAACCAGAGCCGCACCGTCACCGTGACCGGCGATTCGATTTCCGATGACGCCACTGCGATAGCCAGGAGCGTGGAGGCGGTTCTCGAGGACTTCATCGCGCCCGAGGGCATCACGGTCGATCAGGGCGGCGAGAACGAAGAGATGATCGAGGCGTTCGGCAAGCTGGGCACCGCGCTGATCGCGGCGCTTGGACTGGTTTACTTCGTGCTGTCGTCGCAGTTTGAGAGCTTCGTCATGCCGGTTATCATCATGCTGATTCTGCCGGTCGGCCTGCTGGGCTCGCTCATCGGCCTGCCGATCACCGGGCAGAAGATCTCGATCCTCGCCTTCGTCGGCGTCATCATGCTGGCCGGTATCGTCGTCAACTCGTCCATCGTCCTGGTCGACTATATCAAGATCCGCCGCCAGCGGGGCGAGGACAAGAACACCGCGATTCTGAACGCCTGCCCGCTGCGCGTGCGCCCGGTTCTCATGACCACGCTGACCACCATTCTGGGTTTGCTGCCCATGGCGCTCGGCATCGGCGAGGGCTCCGAGATGATGATCGGCATGGCGACCGTTATGATCACCGGCATGATCATCTCCACCATCGTGACCCTGCTGTTCACCCCGGTCTACTATTCGCTCATCGACAGCCTGACCAGCTGGGTATCCAACCGGTTCAGCCGCGGCGGCGGGAACGGACCGGATGAGCCGGAGAAGGCCGCGGAGCTGCCCGCTGAGGAACCCGACGGGCTCCCGGCCGGTGTGTGAAAAGGAGGGGGAGAAGATGGAAAACGGCATCCGGGAACGCCGCCGGAATGAGATTTTAAAGGCGGCGTCCGAAGAATTTTCCCGCTGCGGCTTCGAGGCGACCCGGATTGACGCGGTCGCGAAGCGCGCCGGCATCGGCAAATCGACGGTCTATGAGTATTTCCCCTCCAAGGAAGACCTGTTTCTCGCGGCCGGGCAGAAGCTGGCCGGCGAGCTTCTCTCCAACATGAGGGAAGCGCTGGGCGCGGCGCCGACGCTGCGGGAAGCGCTCAATCGCTATTTTCGGTTCGTCATTGAGCTTCATCAGTGCGCGGCGGTGGCTCTCCCCACGCTGCGGGGAGAGAACAGCATCTTTGAGCAGATGCAGCAGCTTGTGACCGATTTCTGCCGGGAGATGCGCGCGCTGATTTGTCAGATTCTGCACGCTGCGGCCGCCCGGGACGAGATCGCTCCGGAGAGCGACCTCGATACGGCGGCACTGGTCATCATCAGCATGTCCAGTCCGATTCTGGCCGGCAACATCCGCAATGAGGAGACGAATTTTGACCGGCTGGTCGATTTTATCATCAATGCGCTGCGGAATGGAAAAATGGACAGCATTTGCTAAGACTCAGGGGGCGGGAAAACCGTCCCCTTTTTCTTGACGGAATCGGGAGAAGACAGTATAATAAAAACTGCGTGAAATGCAAAAATGGCTGAAAAAGCAAAGGAGTACCCTTCTATGAATCTGAAAAAGACCCTTGCGGCCGGGTTATCGGCTGCGATGCTGCTGACCTGCGCCGCCTGCTCCTCGAATGGTTCCGCGTCCTCTGGCGCGGCCGACGTTCCGGTGGACGCCGACGCGGCCGTCATGACGATCAACGGCCTGGATTACACCGCCGCCGAGTACGCCGCGTTCCTCAATAACGCGCACACCGAGTGGACGACCTACCTGTCCTATTACGGCATGACCGAGGAAGACTATCTCGAGCAGATGGGGGAGGACTCGTATGAGTCCGACCTGCGCGGCCGCGCCGAGGATTATCTGGTTCTCAACACGGTTCTGAAGGAAAAGATGAGCGAGTATGGCCTGGCGTTGGAGGAACTGGACGAGTCGGTCAAGGAGACCTACCGGTCGATGGGCATGGACGATTCCTACCTGACGCTGCAGCAGATGCTCGAAGAGGTCAGCAATTACTGCACGGGTGAGGGTGGCCCGCTCCGTCCCACCGACGCCGAGATCGAATCCTATTTCAACGACAACTATCTGCGCTGCAAGCACGTGCTGGTCAAGACCGTGGACGACAGCTATAACGAACTGGAAAATCAGGACGAGCTGGAGGCGACCGCGAACGACATCGCGAAGCGCGCGCAGGCGGGCGAGGATTTTGACGCGCTGATCGCCGAATATGGCGAGGACCCCGGCATGGAGTCCAATCCGGACGGCTATGTGTTCACCGAGGGCACCATGGTGGATGAATTCTATCAGGGCACGCTGGCGCTCGCCGAGGGCGGCGTTTCGGACCCCGTCAAGTCGAGCTATGGCTGGCACATCATCCAGCGCCTGCCCCTGCGCAGCGAGGATCTGGAGTCGGCAAAGGATGAAATCGTCGATTTGCTCGCCGATTTTGACGGCGCGCTGCAGGGCTGGGCCGATGCCGCTGAGGTGAACATTGCGGAAGACGCGGGCAAGATCACGATAGACAACTGCGCTTCCTATCTCCCGAAGGAATAATCGGCGAAGGAAGAAAACGGAAAAAACAGGAGCGCCTGTCGAAAGTTTGTTTCGACAGGCGCTCTTTGTTTTGTCATGCCTTGGAGAGATCGACCTCGGGCATGAGCTCCTCGGTCATGATGCGCAGCACCCGGCAGAAGGCCTCGAGGTCGTCGGTCGACACCCGTTTTTCCACCCGGTCGGCCACCTGCTCAACATAGCCCATGCTGAGCCGGTAGTACTCGTAGTATTTCTGGGTCGGCTCGAGGAAATACTCGCGGCGATCCTCCTCCGAGCGGATCTTGGTGAGGTAGCCCTTTTTGATCATCGAGTTGACCTTGTAGGCCGCGTTCGGCGGGGAGATGTGGATGAAGTTCGCGAACTCGTTGACCGTCGGATGGTCGAGCGCGTCGATGATCTCGATGCAGTAGGTCTCGACCGTGGTCAGCGTGGTCTCGCGCGATTGCAGCTTGGTGAACATCTCCTGATAAAAATGCAGCTTAAACTTGGTGTAGACCGAATTCATCAGCGCACCAAACATACAATCTTCCCCTTTCCCGCTTTTTTATACAGTATAGCATTTTTGCACGGGATGGGCAAGCATTTACCCATTGAGGGCGAAGGTAAGTTCTGCCGTGCAGGCCACCTTGCCGTCCACCCTGGCCGTCGCCTTGCCGACGCCGACCGGGCCCATCTGGCGGATCAGCTCGCATTCCAGCTCGAGCACATCCCCGGGCACGACCTGGCGGCGGAAGCGCGCGTTCTTGACGCCGCCGAACAGGGCGAGTTTGCCCCGGTTTTCTGGGACGGACAGGATCGCGACCGCGCCCACCTGAGCGAGGGCCTCGAGGATCAGCACGCCGGGCATGATGGGCTGGCCGGGGAAGTGGCCGCAGAAGTGCATCTCGTTCGCGGTGACGCATTTGCGTCCGCGCGCCCATTTGCCCGGCTCGCCGTCCTCGATGCGGTCGACGAGCAGGAAGGGGTAGCGGTGGGGCAGGAGCTCCATGATTTCGGTGGTGTTGAGCTGCATGGTCAGTCCTCCCATCTCTTGAGCAGCAGGCTGGCGTTGTGGCCGCCGAAGCCCAGCGAATTGCTCATGGCGTAGCGAATATCGGCGGCGCGTCCGACGTTCGGCACGACGTCGAGGTCGCAGTCGGGGTCGGGCTGCTGATAGCCCACCGTCGGGGGCGCGAAGCCGTCGCGGACGGCGAGCGCGGTGAAGATGGCCTCGACCGCGCCCGACGCGCCCAGCAGGTGGCCGGTCATCGACTTGGTCGAGCTCATAAGCAATTTCTTCGCGTGTTCGCCGAAGGCGGTCTTGACCGCCGCGGTCTCGCACCGGTCGTTCATCGGGGTCGAGGTGCCGTGCGCGTTCAGGTAGCCGACCTCTTCGGGGGCGACGCCCGCGTCCGCGAGCGCCAGCTTCATGCAGGCCGCCGCGCCCGCGCCGTCCGGGGCCGGGGCGGTGATGTGGTGGGCGTCGCAGTTCGCACCGTAGCCCACGACCTCAGCGTAGATCTTGGCGCCGCGCGCCCGGGCGTGCTCGAGCTCCTCGAGCACCAGAATGCCCGCGCCCTCGCCCATGACAAAGCCCGAACGCTCAGCGTCAAACGGGATCGAAGCGCGCGCCGGGTCGGACGCGGTGCAGAGCGCCTTCATCGAGGTGAAGCCGCCAATGCACATGAGGGTGATGGTGGCCTCGGTGCCGCCCGCGAGCATGATGTCGCCGTAGCCGTCCCGAATGTGGCGGAAGGCGTCGCCGACCGCGTTCGTGCCCGAGGCGCAGGCGGTGACGACGCAGGAGCACATGCCCTGCAGACCGTAGCGGATGGCGACCTGGCCGGCGGCCATGTTGGAGATGACCATCGGGATAAAGAAGGGCGAGATGCGGTCAAAGCCCTTTTCGTGCGCGCGGACGACGTCGCTTTCGATGGTCTCAATGCCGCCGATGCCGGTCGAGATCAGCAC
>CAMEPU010000035.1 GCA_945932315.1 uncultured Clostridia bacterium | reverse complement strand
ATTTGCAACCTTTTCAATCTGGTATTCGGCGCTCAGCACGGCCCAGAGCTGCGGGAACCATTTCATGATATTCCAGATGCTGACGCCCCGCAGGCCGTAGCGCTGGGCAAGCGCCAGCTTGGCCTGAATCGAGCGCGCGTCCTCGAACCAGACCTCGTGCTCGAGGGCGTCCCGAAAATAGTTGTAATGGGGGGTCTGGGCGGTCTCGTCGTACTCGATGAACGCGCCCACGTCGATCGCCTGCTCGACGGCCTCGACGTTGCCGATCGACCGCGCGACGCTCTCGCCCTCGACGAAGGGGAGCGTCCAGTCGTAGCCGTAGTTCGGGATGCCCATGAAGATCTTCTCGGGCGGGATGACCGAGGTGCCGAAGGCGATGACGCGCTCGACCTTGTCGATGGGCGCGACGGCCATGGGTTGGGAGCGGGCGTAGCCCCACTCATAGGTCATGAGGAGGGCGTCGTTGCTGGCCGCGCCCAGGTTGGCGTAGTTGTGCGCCTCGTAGAGCAGGCCGCGCTGCTGCTCGGAGGTCTTGGGCGCGAGCGCGGTCATGACCTGCAGCCCGGCGTCGTTCAGCCCACGGGTCAGCTCGCCGATGAAGGCGGCGTAGGCCGGCCCCTCGGCGGGCGGGATGTACTCGAAATCGACGTCCACGCCGCCGTAGCCCTGTTCGGTCAGATAGGCGGTCAGGGTGGCAATCAGCGCCTGCCGGGCGGCCGGGTTCTCGAGAAAGCGCGCCGCGCGTTCGCCCGAAAAATGCCCGGACGGGTCGAGCGTGGTCAGCACGAGCAGAGGGACGACGCCGTATTCCCGCGCGATCGCGGGCACGTTTGTCCGCTCGAGCGGGATCAGCCTGCCCGTGTCGTCAAAACCGGTCGAAAAGACCGAAAGATAGGTCAGATAGGGGAGGGTCGTGCGCAGCACGGTCTCGTCGATGAAGGGGTAGGCGTAGCCGTTGACGGCGAGCCGCCCCTTTTTCATCTCCTGATAGGAGACGACCAGCGTTTCGCCGGGCGTGAGCACGTCCGAGCCGCGCAGCCCGGGGTTGTTCTGCCAGAGGGCGTTCACCGTCGTGCCGTACTGCCGCGCGATCGAGGACAGGGTATCGCCCGGCTGGACGAAGTGGGTCTGCCGGGGAAAGCGCACCAGAATGACCTGTCCGGGCGTCAGCCGCTCAGGCTCGGCCAATTCGTTCTCCCGCAGCAGCGTCTGCAGCGGCATGTTGTATTGCTGCGCGATCTTATAAAGGGAGTCGCCCTCCTGCACCACATGGATCGTCATTTGTCATACCACCTTTCCTATAATAGAGAAAGTATGTGGTCGGCACGCTTTTCAGAACCTGTTCACTTTTCACTCTTCACTATTCACTAATTTGAAGTGATAGGTAAGAGTGAAGAGTGAAGAAGTAAGGTGTCCCTGCGGGACGGATTGCATGAAAAGCGCTGCGCGCTTTGTCGAGCCGCGACTGCGTTTTTTTTACAATTTTCACAAAAGCCGGGGCACGGGGGACGGCGCGGATAAAACGGAGAAAAGCGGAGAAAAACGGAGCGTTTGAAAGAAAAACGGAGCATGGCATGGTTTCCCATCAAATGGCGCAAAAAAATTGCTGAAAAATAGAGAAATTTTGCAGAATTTATTGACTTTTAGTGACAATAAGTCTATTATGATAATTGCAATTTTTGCGTGCAGCTTCCTCTTTCCGAAGCATAATAAGTTTGGGGGTGCATATCTGTTGAGTAAACATCTGATCGATCTCGTTGGCATTCAAAAGGAATTCGACGGGGAGCCCGTGCTCAAGGGCATTGATCTTTATATTCGCGACCGTGAGTTCATTACGCTGCTCGGCCCCTCGGGCTGCGGCAAGACGACCACGCTCCGCATCATCGGCGGCTTTGAGACCCCGACGGCGGGCGACGTCCTGTTCGAAGGCACGCGCATGAACGATGTGCCGCCCTATAAACGCGAAATCAATACCGTTTTTCAGCGTTATGCGCTGTTTCCGCACCTGAACGTGGAGGAAAACGTCGCGTTCGGCCTGCATATCCGCAAGATGGACAAACAGTCGATCCAGAAAAAGGTCGACGAAATGCTCGAGCTGGTCGGCCTGCGCGGCTTCGGCCGGCGCGACGTCACCTCGCTCTCGGGCGGCCAGCAGCAGCGCGTCGCGATCGCCCGCGCGCTGGTCATGGAGCCCCGCGTGCTCCTGCTCGACGAGCCGCTCGGCGCGCTCGACCTCAAGCTCCGCAAGGAGATGCAGATCGAGCTCAAGCGCATCCAGCAGTCCACCGGCATTACCTTTATCTATGTCACGCACGATCAGGAAGAAGCGCTCACCATGTCGGACACCATCGTGGTCATGAACCACGGCCGCATCCAGCAGATCGGCACGCCGACCGACATCTACAATGAGCCGAACAACGCCTTTGTCGCCGACTTCATCGGCGAGTCCAACATCATCGACGGCGTCATGCTGGACGACCTGCGGGTCGCCTTCTGCGGGCGCGAGTTCGAGTGCGTGGACAAGGGCTTCGGCAAAAACACCCCGGTCGACGTCGTCATCCGCCCCGAGGACGTCAAGGTGGTCTTCCCGGGCGACGGCATGCTGACCGGCGTCGTCGAGTCCATCGTCTTCAAGGGCGTGCACTATGAGATGATGATCCGCACCGAGCACTTCACCTTTATGGTGCATTCGACCCAGGCCGAGGAAGTCGGCAAGACGGTCGGCCTCAATGTCATTCCGTTTGATATTCATATCATGCATAAGCAGAAGGCGGAAGAGGAGGCGGCGAATTGAAAAAGTGGTTCGCCTATCCCTACGGCGTCTGGATGATCGTCTTCATCGTCGCGCCGATCCTGCTCGTCGTCGGCTATGCGTTTACCGATAAGAGCGGGGCGTTCACGCTCGCCAATTTCGGCTCGGTCGCGGCCTACGCCGGGATCTTCGGCCGCTCCTTCCTGCTCGCCGCCGTGTCCACGGCGGTCTGCCTGCTGATGGGCTATCCGCTCGCCTATATCATGAGCCGCTCGGGCCCCCGGCTGCAGAGCATCTATATGACCCTCATCATGCTCCCCATGTGGATGAACTTCCTGCTGCGCACCTACGCCTGGATGTCCATTCTGGAGAACAAGGGCTTTATCAACACCTTTTTGCAGAAGATCGGCTTCATCGACCTGCTGAACCGCACGCTCGTGCCCGCGATGGGCTGGGAGGCGCTCGAGTACATCCCGCTCATCAACAACAGCTTCGCCGTCGTGCTCGGCATGGTCTACAACTTCCTGCCCTTCATGGTGCTGCCGATTTACACCGTACTCATCAAGCTCGACCCCAAGATCATCGAGGCCGCGCAGGATCTGGGCGCGCCCCAGTCGATCGTGTTCCGGCGGGTCATCTTCCCGCTGTCCCTCCCGGGCGTGATTTCGGGCATCACGATGGTCTTTGTCCCGGCTGTCTCGACCTTCGTCATCTCCAAGATGCTGGGCGGCGGCAAGGAAATGATGATCGGCGACCTGATCGAGCTGCAGTTCATGGGCAACGCCTACAACCCGCAGATCGGCTCGGCCATCGCCCTCGTCATGATGCTGCTCATCTTCGCCTGCATGGCGATCATGAACCGCTTTGACGACGGCCGCGGCGAGGAAGGGGGTCTCATGCTGTGAAGAAGATCCTCCAAAACTGCTATCTGGCGATCATTTTCCTGTTTCTGTATGCGCCGATCGCCGTGCTCATGATCTTTTCGTTCAATGACAACAAGTCGCGCGTGCGCTGGTACGGCTTCACGCTCGACTGGTACGTCGAGCTGTTTCAGGATTCGCAGATTTTGAACAGTTTGTACGTCACGCTGGTGGTCGCGCTGGCCGCCGCCGTGATCTCGACCCTGCTGGGCACGGTGGCCGCCATGGGCATCCACTGCATGAAGCGCCGGAGCAAGACCGTGTACCTGACGCTGAACAACATCCCGATGTCCACCTCGGACACCATCATGGGCGTCACGTTCATGCTGCTGTTCGCCGCGCTCAGTCTGCCCAAGGGCTACCTGACCCTGATTCTGGCGCACACGACCTTCTGCATCCCGGGTGTCGTGCTATCGGTCAGACCAATGCTTCGGCAGCTCGACAAAAGCACCTATGAGGCCGCGCTCGACCTGGGCGCGACGCCCAGCCAGGCGCTCCGGCAGGTCATCCTGCCCGAGATCATGCCCGGCATCGTCACGGGCGCCATCATGGCCTTCACCATCTCGATCGACGACTTCGTCGTCTCCTACTTCACCGCGGGCTCGAACACCCAGCCGCTGTCGGTCGTCATTTATTCGATGACCCGCCGCCGCATCAGTCCGAAGATCAACGCAGTGTCCACCCTCATGTTCCTCATCATCCTGGTGCTGCTCATCGTCATCAACATGCGCTCCAGCCGGGATGCGAAGAAAAAATCTTAAAAAATCTGAAAAAGCCGGGCCGGATCAATTTTACCCGCCGGTTCGGGCACGAAAGGGGTAGAAAATTGAACAAAACATCGCGCGCCTGCGCACTGCTTCTGGCGGCGGCCCTGCCGCTGTCGCTGACCGCCTGCGGCGGCAGCTCATCCGAAAACGGAGAGGTTTATGTCTACAACTGGGGCGAGTACATCGACACCGACCTGATCTCGCAGTTTGAGAAGGAGACCGGGATCAAGGTCATCTACAACACCTTCGAGACCAACGAGGGCCTGTACACCAAGCTCCAGACCGAGAGCTACGACGTCATCATCCCGTCCGACTACATGATCGGCCGCATGATCGACGAGGACATGCTCCAGCCGCTCGATTATTCCAAGATCCCGAACATGGAGCTGATCGACGAGGCGTACACCCATCTGGAATTTGACCCCGAGCAGGCCTATTCGGTGCCCTACACCTGGGGCGTTGTCGGCGTGATTTACAACGCGGACAAGGTTGACGCGGCCGATATCGGCTCGTGGGATCTGCTTTGGAATGAGAAGTACGCGGGCGAGACCGCCATGTTTGACAATTCGCGCGACGCGCTCGGCGTGGCGCTCAAGTACCTGGGCTACAGCCTGAACACGACCGACGAGGGCGAGCTGCGCGAGACCGCCCAGTTCATCATGGACAAGAAGGAGCTGTTCCAGGGCTTCTTCATGGATCAGGTGCTTGAGAAGCTGCCGAACGAGGAGCTGGTCGCCGCGCCCTACTATAACGGCGACGCCGTCACCATGATGGAGGAGAACGAGAGCCTGTCGTTCTACGTGCCCAAGGAGGGCACCAACCTGTTCGTCGACGCCATGTGCATCCCGGCGAACGCGAAGAACGTCGACAACGCCCACGCCTTCATCAACTTCATGACCTCGGCCGAGGCCGCGCTGGCGAACGCCGAGTACATCGGCTATTCGAGCCCGAACAACGGCGCGCTCGCGCTGATGGACGAGGAGACCCGGAACGACCCGATCTCCTATCCCTCGACCGAGAACACCGAGACCTTCCTCAACCTGCCCGTTGCAACCAACGAGCTGTACACCGATCTCTGGACTGAGATTCTCAAGAACTGAACGAAAAAAGACGCTCGCTGAGAGCGTCTTTTTTTGCTTATTCGAGCTGTTCGAGCTCAGTTTCCCTGCCGAAGTGGCGGTACAGGTGGGTGAGGAACTGCCGCTCGCCCAGGTTGAGCGGCTCGCCCGCGCGCTTGATCCAGATGAGCTCGTTGACGAGCCCGTCCGGCGCGCCGGTTTTGTCCACCACCGGCAGGCAGCGGATTTTGGGGTCCCGGAAACAGCCGCGCGTCCATTTGGAGATGAAGACAAGCGCGTCAGTCTCGAGCAGGAAATGCTCGCAGGCGCGCACCGAATTGAAGAACAGGATGCGGCCGGTGTTGATGTGCAGATCGGTGTTGTCGAAATAGAGGTCGCGCTTGGCCGAAGCCTCCATGTCGAGCAGGAGCTGGGTGCACTGCTCGGTCTCGGCGAACGTGACGGAGGAACGGTTGTAGAACGGCGAGGACGGGCCGATGCACACATAGCCCCCGGCCTGATCGACCGTGTGGATGTTCAGGCGGCGCGCCTCCGAATGCAGCAGGAGGCTGCGCTTATCGGTGCTGCACCGGACGAGCAGGCCGAGATCGACCTCGCTTGTCAGCACCAGATGGGTGACCTCGTTGCGGTCGGCCTCGACCAGATTGTAGTGAATCGCATGGTCCACATTTTGATAGTAGGTTTTCAGGAGCAAATGATACACAAAATCGAACTGCTGGCTGGCGATGAAAAGGCGGGACGTGGATCCCGCGCCCTGCGTGCCCGAAAAGTTGCTCTGGAGGGCGCTTGCGGCGGTCAGAACGCCGCGCGCGTAATGCACAAAACGCTTGCCGTCCGCGGTCAGTTCGACGCCGCGCGTCTTGCGCACGAGGAGCTGCACGCCGTACTCCTCCTCGAGGTTCATAACGGCTTTGGTGAGTGTGGGTTGGCTGACAAAAAGCTGCTCAGACGCCTTGGTGATCGAACCGCATTCCGCGATTTTCAGCAGATATTCCAACTGTTTCATCTTCATCGGTCGATCCCTCCCCCTTCAATCGGTCGATTTTTGGAACTTTTCCGTTAATTTTATCATAAACGAATGGAGCTGTCTTGTCAATGTGCTTAAGATGCATTTTTACTATGACCAGGAAATAAAAAAATAATATTTGTGCCGCACGCAAAAGGATGATATATTGAGACTATATTAAGAAATTCCTTGAAAATTGGCCAAATCTGTCACATTTCCACAGCGGATTTTGAAGGAAAGCGGCCGGTTGCATGGAATGAGATATAGCAATTTTTAATTGATAGGAATGAAAGACGGAAAACAACGGGGTATATCGCAAAGATAAACCGGATGAAAAAAGAAGCAGCGATACCCCACGGGAGCAACCCCTGGACAGGCAAATCGGCAGCGTACAGCGATGGCCATTTGTCGACGCCAGACGTGGCCGTTATGCTGGAAGCTGGTTTGAGAGATTGGACGCGAAAGCGTAAAATCTCATAGACAGGCCGATGGGAAGTCCGTTCCCGTCCGGCAGCGCAAAATCGGCGGGAACGGTTTCTTCCTCTCGTGTCGCACGTGATGTTTCGATTGTATCGGGCGGCCCTCTCCCGATCCTTGCCGGGCCGGGCCGCCCACCATTCTTTTCCTTTGCTGAACTGTGTCGGGCGATTGCGGTTGCGCAGCCGGACAGCCCAACCGGCAGTTGCAGCGACTCCCCCTTGGGCGGCTCTCCCTTGACCCCTAATCAGGCAGAGCCGCCCTTTCCCGGGTCGACAAGTACATAATTCGGCAAGCGGAAAAGGCCGCCCATTCGGGCGGCCTTTTTCGTTTGTATGCGGTTTATACGCGGTCGTTCAGGTTGTCGGGCAGCATGGCCGTCTCGTCCTTGATCGTCTTCAAAACGAAGTGGGTCTTGGTGGCCGAAACGCCGGGCAGGCTCTTGATCGTGCGGTGGATCTGCTCGAGGTTGTCCGAGGAGTCGGTGATGATCTTGAGCAGGAAGTCGAACTCGCCGGTCAGATAGTGGCACTCCGCGACGTTCGGGTGCTTGCGGATGTTCTCGACGAAGTCGTCGTAGTGCATCGGATGGCCCAGGCTGACCTCCATCAGCGCGGTCAGATCGTTGCCGACCTGCTTGGGGTCGATGAGCACGGTGTATTGGCGGATGACGCCCGCGGCCTCCATGCGCCGGATGCGCTCGATGACGGCCGAAACGGACAGGTTGACCTGCTGGCTGATGTCAGAGGCTTTGCAGCGCGCGTTCTCCCGCAGGCAGCGCAGGATATCCAGATTGATTCGATCCATCATGTTGGCAGGCCTCCAAAATCAAAAAATATTTAATAAAAATATAATACCAAAAAAAACGCTGTTTCGCAACCGCTTGACAGAAATATTTTCGATTATTCGGAGGACAGAAGGGCTTCCGGAAGAAAAAGATCGGTTTTGGGCACACGGCTCCAGGAGAAGCCGGAGATGAGCTCGCGCGCCGCGACCGGCTCGGGGCGGTCGATCAGGCCGGCCGCGCAGGCCAGCGCGCCGACCAGCTCCTCGGGGGAGAAGCGCTCGCGCAGGATGCCCAGGTCGAGGTCGGCGTCCCGCTTGCTGAGCCGCCGCCCGTCGGGCGCATTCAAAAGCGGCATATGATAGAACGCCGGGGGCGGGAAGCCGAATGTCTCATGCAGCCAGATCTGGCGGGGGGCTGAGCTGATCAGGTCGCAGCCGCGCACGACCTCGTTCACGCCCTCGAGCGCGTCGTCCACGACCACCGCGAGCTGATAGCCGAACACGCCGTCCGACCGCCGGATGATGTAGTCGCCGCACTCGGTCGGCAGGTGCTCGGCGTAATGCCCCTGCACGCCGTCCACAAATTCGACCGTGCGGTCGGGCACGCGCAGGCGGGCGGCCGGCTTGCGCTTTTGCATCGCCGCCGCGACCTCGTCCGCCGTCATGTCCCGGCAGGTCCCCGCGTAGATCACCCGCCCGTCGGACAGGTGGGGCGCGCTGGCCGCGTGCAGCGCCGCGCGCGAACAGAAGCAGGGGTAAATGAGCCCCTTTTCCTGCAAAATCTCAAAATAGTGCTCGTAAATCGCGGTGCGCTCGCTCTGGTAGTACGAGCCGTCCGGCCCGCCCATGGAGCCGCCCTCGTCCCAGTCGAGCCCCAGCCAGCGCAGGTCGTCCTCGATGAGGTCGGCGTAGTGCCTCGGGCAGCGGTCGGGATCGAGATCCTCGATGCGCAGGATATATTTGCCGCCCCGGCTGCGCACCGAGAGCCAGGCCAGCAGCGCGCAGAGCACGTTGCCCAGATGCATCCGCCCGCTGGGCGAGGGGGCAAACCGCCCTACCACCTGTTGTTCCATCGGTGTCTCTCCTTCGATTCCAATTCCCGTTTATTATAGCATAGCCCGCTCTCAAATGCTATAATAAAGAAAACACGGGGGCAGGAAGGAGAACGGCACATGGATTTTACCGAACAGGACGTGCTGCAATTTTTTGACCGGCACGAAGCGGCCTGGCCGCTGTACGCGGCGTTCGAGCGGGAATTGCTCGCGCGGTTTCCCGATACCAAACGGAAAGTGCAGAAGACGCAGATCGCGTTTTCCAACCGCCATCTTTTCGCGTGCGTGTCCTTTCTGCGCGTGAAAAAGAAGGCTGAACTGCCCGACCCGTATTTCGTGCTGACGCTGGGGCTGCCCGCCCCGCTGGCGTCCGAACGGGTGGCCGCGCAGACCGAGCCCTACCCCGGCCGGTGGACGGTGCACCTCGTCATCGACGCGCCGGACGAGCTGGACGGGGAGCTGTTTGGCTGGGTCGAGCGGGCGTATCAATTTGCGGAGATGAAGGGAAAGAGGTAACACCATGCTGAAACAACTGCTTGCGGGCCTTCTCGTGCTCGCGCTGTGCGCCGCCTGCGGCGCGCAGCCGTCCGAACCGGCGGTTTCGGAAGCGCCGCCCGCCGCGAGCGCGGTCGCGCCTGCACCTGAACCCGCGCCCGAACCTGAACCCGAGCCCGAACCCGACCCGGTGCGCGAGCTGCTGGACAGCCTGACGGTCGAACAGAAGATCGCCCAGCTCTTTTTCGTGCGCTGTCCGGAAAGCGGGGGAGCGGAGCTGGCCGCGTCCGGCCTGTGCCCGGGCGGCTACCTGCTCTTTGGCGTGGACTTCGCCGACCGGACGGCCGAGCAGGCCAAAGACCGGATCGCGTCCTTTCAGTCCGCCGCCCGCGTGCCCCTGCTGATCGGGGTGGACGAGGAGGGCGGCACGGTCGTGCGGGTCAGCCGCTATTTCCGGGAGACCGCGTTCCGATCCCCGCGCACGCTCTATGCGGCGGGCGGGCTGGACGCACTGACCGCCGACACGGCCGAAAAGGACGCATTTTTACGGGACTTCGGCATCAATGTCAACCTCGCGCCGGTGGCCGACCTGTCAGACGACCCCGATGACTTCATCTATGCCCGCGCGGTCAGCGGGGACGCGGAGACCGCCGCCGCCTGTGTCGCCGCCGTGGTGGAGCAGATGAACGCCGACGGCATGGGCAGCGTGCTCAAACACTTCCCGGGCTACGGCCCGAACGCCGACACCCACACGGGCAGCGCGCGGGACGAACGGCTGCTCGAAGCCTTTGAAGCCGCCGACCTGCTGCCCTTCGAGGCGGGCGTCGAGGCGGGCGCGCCCGCCGTGCTGGTCAGCCACAACATCGTGCCCGCGTTCGGGGACGAGCTGCCCGGCTCGCTGTCGCCGTCCGTCGTCGGCTACCTGCGCGAGACGATGGGCTTTGCGGGCGTGATCGTCACCGATGACCTCGCGATGGCGGCCGCCGCCGTGGACAACGCCGCCGTGCGCGCCGTGCAGGCGGGCTGCGACCTGCTGATCACCTCGGATTACGGGAACGACCACGCCGCCGTGCTGGCCGCGCTGGAGGCGGGCGGGCTGACGCAGGAACGGATCGACGAATCCGCTTATCGCGTGCTCGCCTGGAAGCACGCGCTCGGCCTGTTCTGAAAGAAGACCGGCCGCACGCCGGAAAACAGCAGCCCAAAGGGGAACCCCCGCGGGCTGTTTCTATAAAATTGACACATTCTACTGTACTTTCCGCCTATCGTTTCGTGAGCGGATGGAGTACAATACAATCCAAAAGGGGGGAAGCGCATGCTGCGCATGGAGATCGCGCTGTTTCTGGTGCTGGCCTTTGTGGCGTACGTCTATTTTTCGGCGGAGAAGAAGCACTCGGAGCTGCACCGCACATTCTCGGTGCTGCTCATCGTGGTGCTGATCCATCTCACGCTGGACGGCGTCACGGTCTACACCGTGCATCATTTGGATGCTGTTCCGAGGTTTTTGAACGATGCGGTTCACAGGCTGTTTCTGGGCAGCATGGTGCTGGTGATCTATCTGTTTTATCAGTATATCGCCATTCTGGTGGAGGAGGAGACCGGGAAGCCCCGGCGGCTGGACTGGCCTGCCAGAATCTTTCTGGTCGTGGCGGAGCTGGGCAATTTCCTGCTGCCGATCACCTACACGGTGACCCCGGAGGGGAATTATTCCTCCGGGCCATACATGTGGGTACCCTATTGGGGGGTCGCTTTCTATCTGCTGCTGTGCGTCGGGCTTTTGGCTGTGAATCGGAAGCAGGTCGACAAAAAGAAAAAATCGGTCATCGGGATCGCCCTGACGATTGAATTTATTGTCTGCGTTTTGCAGGGCCTGCATCACACCTGGCTCATCAGCGGCATGGGCATTACGCTCATGACCCTGTCCTTCTATCTGACGCTGGAAAACCCCGACATTCTCCGCGCTGAGCTGACCGAGCAGAAGATGTCCATGCTGTACCTGAAAAGTCAGGTGAATCCCCATTTTCTCTATAACACGCTGGACACCATCCGCATTCAGGCGCAGCTGAACGGCGATAAGCCGGTCGCCGACCTGCTCATGCGGCTGGTGGACTTCTTCCGGCTGAGCGTCAAGGTCGACCGGCAGATGGTCGCGCTGGACGACGAGCTCGAGCTGCTCGAAGCCTATATGGAGCTCATGTGCTACCGCTATCCCGAGCTCGAATGCACCTATGACGTCGACCCCAATCTGGGCGGCGCCCAGGTGCCCAACTTCATCCTGCAGCCCATCGTGGAAAACAGCCTGCTCCACGGCCTGAAAAACAGGGGCTACCGGGGCAGCGTGACCATTTCCGCCCGGAAAACAGCGGAAGGGCGCATGGAGATCTGCGTCCGGGATACGGGCAGCGGCTTTGCGGAGGGCAGGAAAGCGGCGGTTGACGAGATGCTGCGCGACCATGCGAAGCAGGCACCCAAGCTCACGGGCAACAGCATCGGCATCCTGAACGTGCAGAAGCGGATCAAGCTGCTCTGCGGGCGGGAATACGGCCTTTCGTACACGGAAAACGAGGGAGGCGGCGTGACGGCGCATCTGCTGCTGCCTTTGGATGAGGAGAATGTGAAATGAAGAAGCTGCGCGTGCTTTTGGTAGACGATGAGATCATGATCCGGGAGGGATTCAAGCGGCTCTTCGACTGGGAGGCCCACGACTGCGAGGTGGTGGGCGAGGCCGCCGACGGCATGGAGGCGCTGACGCAGATCGACGCGCTTTGCCCCGATATCGTCATCATGGACATCAACATCCCGATCATGAGCGGCCTGAAGGTCATCCAGCTCAGCCGCATCAAGCATCCCCGGACCGCCTACGTGATCGTGTCGGGCTACGACGATTTTTCCTATTGCCAGCAGGCGCTGCGGCTGCAGATCACCGACTATATCCTGAAGCCCGTGAACTACGAGGAGTTCGGCGTCTGCATCGACAACCTGAAAATCTCCCTGTTTGAGCAGCGGGTGGCGGCCGCGGACGAGCCCCAGAAGCAGGAGGAGCGGACCATCACCGGCATCACCCGGTACCTGCAGGAGCATCTGGCGGAGGAGGTCAGCCTGTCCGTTCTGGCGGACGAGTTCCACCTGAACCCCCAGTATATCAGCCAGCTTTTTAAGAACGAGATCGGCGTGGGCTTTCTGGCATACTTAACCAACATCCGCATGGAGAAGGCCAAGAAGCTGCTGCTGTCCACCTCGTGCTCGGTGGCCGAGGTGGCCGAGCAGTCGGGCTACGGGGACTACCGGGTGTTCACCAAGGTGTTCAAGAAATCGGAGGGCATCACCCCGTCCCAGTACCGGCGGGATTTCCTGGAGGGGGCGGAAGGAAAATGAATCCGGCTGAGTGCCCCTGCAAAAAGAAGAAATGTGAACGGCACGGCAGCTGCGAAGCCTGCCGGGCGCACCACGCGGCGTCCGGGCGAAAGGTCGCCTGCGAAAAGGAGCGGCGCGCCGTGCGGAAACTTTTTCAAAAACAATGAGGAATGCATGCATGAAAATGGAACAGGTGCGCATCGCGGGGATTCCCGCGCTTGTGATCGGGGAACCGGCGGAGAACGCCTGGCTGTTTGTCCACGGCAAGATGGGCTGCAAGGAGGAGGCGGCCGCGTTCGCGGAGATCGCCTGCCCGGCCGGGGTTCAGGTCGTGGGCGTCGACCTGCCGGAACACGGCAGCCGGAAGGACGGCTCGGAAAAGCTGCTGCCCTGGACCGCTGTGCCCGAGCTGCAGACGGTGTACCAGTGCATGCGGAGCCGCTGGCGGCGGATCAGCCTGCGGGCGACGAGCATCGGCGCGTGGCTGTCCATGCTGGCGCTGCAGGAGCAGGCGGTCGAGCGGGCGCTTTTCGTGTCCCCGGTCGTCGATATGGAGCATTTGATTACAAACATGATGGCCTGGGCGGGCGTGACGGAGGAAGACCTGCGGCAAAAGGGAGAGATCGCGACCGGCTTCGGCGAGACGCTGTCCTGGGAGTACCTCTGCTGGGTGCGCAGGCATCCGGTGTCGTGGCATGCGCCGACCGAAATCCTGTACGCCGGGCAGGACAACCTCACCGCCCGCGCCGTGATGGAGTCCTTTGCGGCCGGAACCGGCAGCGGGCTGACCGTGATGGAAAACGGCGAGCACTGGTTCCATACGGAGGAGCAGCTCGGCTTTCTGCGCGCGTGGGAAAGCGGATTTTTTGCGGAAGAAACGGCGCTCCGCCTGTGAGAATCGGAGGGGATCGGTTGTGAAACTGCTTTTGGAAGCGGCGGCAAAAATGGTTTGCGGGATGCTGCTCATGGGGCTCGTGCTGTTTCTGCCGGCGGGCACATGGCATTATCCGAATGGGTGGCTCTTCTGCATCCTGCTGTTTCTGCCGATGGCGGTCATGGGAGCGGTTCTCTTTTGGAAAGCGCCCGGGCTGCTTGCGAAGCGGCTGCGCCATAAGGAAACCGAAAAGGGGCAGGCCGGCGTGGTCGCCGTGTCCTCCGTCCTGTTTGTCGCGGCCTTCCTCGCCGCGGGGCTGGATTTTCGCTGGGGCTGGACGCACGTTCCGGCCTGGCTGACGGGCGCGGCGGCCGCCGTCCAGCTCATGGCCTATGGCATGTACGCCGAGGTTCTGCGGGAAAACGCCTACCTGTCGCGCACGGTGGAGGTGCAGCAGGGCCAGAAGGTGATCGACACCGGGCTGTACGGGGTCATCCGCCACCCGATGTATGCGGCCACGATCCTGCTGTTTCTCGCGATGCCGCTGGTGCTCGGCTCCTGGATCTCCTTCGGGATCATGCTGCTTTACCCGGCCGTCCTCGTTTTCCGGATCCGGGGCGAGGAAAAGGTTCTGGAAGAAGGGCTCGAGGGATATGCCGCGTATGAGCAGCGGGTCCGGTACCGCTTAATCCCGTTCCTGTGGTGACGGGCGCGGCCGGACGCGGGGCCGTATGAAAGGAAGAATGAATAAAGCAAGGCCACACCGCATGCTTGCGCGGTGTGGCCTGTTTTTGTCTGGCCGGGCTTCAGGGCGCGGCGTCCCCGGACGGCCCGAGCGCGTCGGCCAGCTTGCCGAGCGCCTTTTTCTCGATGCGGGATACATAGCGCCGGCTGATGCCCAGCTTTTTTGCGATCTCGCGTTGGGTGAGGGGGTCGCCGCCGTCGAGGCCCTGCCAGTTGAGGCAAGCCTTGCGTGCGCGGAGGTCGCGCGCTGTGCCCAGGTGCGAGGCGGCATCGACGCGGTTGGGGGTCAGCTCCGTCTCCAGGCGATAGTCGGAGGCGAGGTTGAAGTATTCGGCGGCGGGAGTGCCGGGAGCGGTCTCACGGAGCACCATGAGGCCGCTGGGGTCACTGCCGAGGCCGAGTTCGTCGGCGGCACAAATCATGCCGAAGCTGTCGACGCCGCGCATGCGCGATTTTTTGATTTTGAACTCATGGCCCTCTTTGTCGTAGAGCACGCAGCCTATGGTAGCCACGGCCACTGTCTGCCCGGCGGCCACGTTGGGGGCGCCGCACACTATCTGCACCGGAGCGTCGGCTCCGAGGTCTACGGTGGTGATATGGAGATGGTCGCTGTCGGGGTGCGCCTCGCAGGTCAGCACCTTGCCGATGACCACGCCGCGCAGTCCGCCCGGCACGGCCTCTACCTCTTCAACAGTGTCACATTCCAGTCCTAACGAGGTGAGAGTGGCGGCAAGCTGTCGCGGGCTCTCCGTTACCTCGATAAAGCGTTTAAGCCATTCGTATGATATGTTCATTGCAGAATTCTCTTGCTCGGAAAAAACAGTTTTGCAAAGATAATGATTTTTTCCGACACGGCGAGAACTTTTTGGGCGGTTGTTGTTGTTAAGAGGTTATGACGGACCACGAACTGCATTTTTTCAACATCGTGGC
>CAMEPU010000034.1 GCA_945932315.1 uncultured Clostridia bacterium | reverse complement strand
GACAAGCTGCGCGGCAGCGAGATGCATTCCTCGGTCATCGTCTCCGCGGTCGACGAGACCGTGTTCCGCAACCTCGGCGTCAACCTGACCTGTGAGGCCAAGCACGAGGGCACCAAGCTCTTCCACAAGTAAAAATGATCAAAAAAGGCTTTTCCGTTCGGAAAAGCCTTTTTTTGTCAGGGGATCAGCAGCCGGGTCGCGCCCGGCACGAGGGTGAAGGCAATCTCGTCCTGCACGGTGATCTCGCCGTCGATGCAGAGCCGGAAGGGACGGTCGGCCGAGATGCGCAGGCTGCGGCAGCGCTGGTAGCGCACGTGCGTTTTGCCGAGCGCGGTCTCAAGGTGGGTGCCCGCCCGGTATTTCCCCAGAAGGGTCAGAATGCGCGGGCGGGGCATCGTGCGGACGATGCTGAGGTCCATCGCGCCGTCGTCGGTCAGGGCGCGGGGCACGCCGCAGAAGCCGCCGCCGCAGTAGCGGCCGTTGCCGAGCGCGGTCAGCAGGCAGTCGGACTCGAAGTCCTCGCCGTCGCAGGAGAAGCGCAGGTGGCAGCCCATGGGCTGCACGAAGACGTGCACGAGCGCGAGCAGGTAGGCCAGCGAGCCGCCGACGAAGGGGAGGCGCTTGAAGTCGTGCATTTCGGCCGCGACGTCGCAGTCGAAGCCGATGTTCGCCATGTTGACGCAGTAGCGGCCGTCGGACAGCCGGATGAGGTCGAGCGGGCGCTCGGCCGCGTCGAACTGGCGGGCGAGGTCGCGGAAGGGGGCGTCGAAGCAGCGGACGAAGTCGTTGCCCGAGCCGCAGGGGATGATACCGACAGCCGCGTTCGGATACCCGGCCGCGCCGGTCACGACCTCGTGCAGGGTGCCGTCGCCCCCGCAGGCGTACAGGCGCACGGGCTCGCCGCGCTCGCAGAGCGCCCGGGCATGCCGGACGGCGTCGCCCGCCCCGGAGGTGCGGTAGATCTCGCAGTCAGCCGAGCGAGCGGCGGCCAGCCGCTCGAGCACAGGGATCATGCGGACGGCGGGGCTCCCCTTGCCCGCGGCCGGATTGATAAAAAACACATATTTCATATCGTTTTCAAACCCTTTTCAACCTTTTTTACCCTTGCATCCATTGTACTATGAACGGTGCGCTGCCGCAAGACGGCGGACGAGGAAGCGCATGGTTTTTGCAAGGTTTTCCGCATTTGGCGCAGAAGAGGGTTGGACTGCGGCATAGTAAAGTGTTATACTGCTGATAGGAAGAACCGAAAGGCGGGAAACAACATGAAAATTGTGATTCTGGATTGCGGCACGATCAACCCGGGCGACACCTCGTGGGACGAGGTCGCGGCGCTCGGAGAACTGGTCGTCTACGACCATACGCCGCAGGAGCTGGCCGCCGCGCGCATCGGCGACGCCGAGGCCGTGCTGCTCAGCAAGATCGTGGTCGATGAGGCGCTGCTGGACGCCTGTCCCAATCTGAAATACATCGGCGTGACGGCCACCGGCTATAATGTGGTCGACCTGGCCGCCGTCGCCCGTCGGGGCATCGTGGTCACCAACGTCCCGGCCTATTCGACCGAAGCGGTCGCGCAGCACGTGTTCGCCCTGCTGCTCGAACTGACCAACCGGGTCGCGGCCTATGACGCCCGGGTGAAAGCCGGGGAATGGAAGAAAGCCGACGGCTTCTGCCTGATGGCCGAGCCCCAGATGGAACTGCTCGGAAAGACGTTCTGCGTGGTCGGCATGGGGCAGATCGGACGCCGGACTGCCCGCATTGCCCAGGCGTTCGGCATGAAGACGGTCGCGGTCGTGCGCCGGGCGGACACCGAGCCGATGGAAGGCGTGGAATACCTGCCGATGGAGGAGGCGTTCGCGCGGGCGGACATCATCTCGCTCCACTGTCCGCTGACCGCCGGAACCGAAAACCTCATCTGCGCGGAGACGCTCGCCCTGATGAAGCCGGGCGCAATCCTGATCAATACCTCGCGCGGCCCGCTCTGCGATGAGCAGGCGGTGGCCGATGCGCTGCGCGCCGGAACCCTGGGCGCGTTTGCCGCCGATGTGCTGGCGCATGAGCCGATGGGCGAGACGCCGCTAGAGGGCGCGCCCCGCTGTATTCTGACGCCCCATATCGCCTGGGCGCCCTATGAAACCCGCTGCCGCCTGATTTCGATCGTCGCGCAGAACCTGCGCGCCTGGATCGAAGGACACCCGCAGAACCGGGTCGGCTGAGCGCACTGTGCGCCCCGGCCGGATGCAGGAAAAACAAAAAGCGCTGCAAAATAAAGTCCGGAACCGCAGGATATGGAAAAATCAAAAGTTTCCCAAAATGCAAAAAAGATTTGGCAAAAAAGTGAAAGCCCCGCTCTTTTGACCGGGTGCGATCGGAAAACAAAAAGGGACGCCAAAACTTTTCCCGGCTGGAACACTGGAAAAATGTGCAGGAGAGCGGGGAAACTATTGCATTTCCATACGGCGTGTTGTATAATAGTTGCGTATTCATGATGACTGCAAAGTCAAAAAAACGAAAGGGGAAAAATCATGAAGAAGAAGATCGCAGCATTTGCTGCATTTGCAATGATCGTATCCGCTCTGGCGGGCTGCGGCGGCGGCTCCTCCTCTGCGGCGAAGGATCTGACCCTGGCCACCGGCGGCGACTCCGGTACCTACTATGCGGTAGGCGGCGTTCTGGGCACCACCCTGTCTCCCAAGCTGGAGCTGTCCAATGTCAACGCGGTCACCTCGGGCGCTTCCGTTGCCAACATTCAGATGATCGATCTGGACGAAGCGCAGCTGGCGATTGTGCAGAACGACGTTATGACCTATGCGGTCAACGGCACCGACCTGTTCGAGGGCGAGGCGTATGACTCCTTCTCGGCTGTTGCAGCGCTCTACGCTGAGACCTGCCAGGTTGTCGCCACCTCCGGCATCACCTCGATTGATCAGCTGAAGGGCAAGACCGTCTCCGTTGGCGACGCCGGCTCGGGCACCGAGTTCAACGCGCGCCAGATCCTGGAGGCCTATGGCATCTCCTTTGACGACATCAACGTTGTCAACGCTGGCTTCGGCGATTCCGCCAACGCCATCAAGGACGGCAAGATCGACGCGGCTTTCGTAACCGCCGGCTTCCCGACCACCGCTGTTGTAGAGCTGTGCACCACCGTCGACATCAACATTCTGGAGGTTGACGACGCGCATGCCGCTTCTCTGATCGAGAAGTATCCCTTCTATACCCAGATCACCATTCCGGCCAACACCTATTCCTCCGTTGGCGAGGATGTGAAGACCGTAGCGGTTCAGGCGACCCTGATCGCGTCCAACGACCTGTCTGAGGACATCGTTTACGAGCTGCTGAAGGCGATGGATGAGAATCTGGATTCTCTCCGCAGCGGCCATGCGAAGTTCGAAGAGTTCTCGATCGAGAACGCTGCGAACGGCGTTTCCATCGATTTCCATCCGGGCGCACAGAAGTATCTGGAGGAAAAGGGCGTACTCTGATCCGCACGCCATCGACAGTTGCGTCATATCGGAATCCAAAGGGCAGCTGCAGCATGCATTATGGTTGCAGCTGCCCTTTTCCTAACGAATCTGTTTTCCCTGCAGCTGATCCTGACCGACGCCCACACCGGCGAGGTTTACGCCCGCTTCCCGGTGGAAGAGGGGACGGCGTTTGAGATCGGCTTTGTCCATTCCGTCAACAAGAGCCCGCTCATCGACTGCTATGAGATCCGGGACGGCCACATCCTCGTCGTGCGCACGGTCTATTACGGCTTCGGCGCAGGGGTAGAGAGCGAGCTGCACCCGGGTGAAACGCTCACCTATAACGAGGACGGGGCCATGGTGGTCTCGGGCTTTTCTGATAACGACCGGTGCGGCGGCGTCAAGGCCATCAGCACGGTCTCTGATCATTGGCTCACCATCGGCGGCGAGACCATCTCCCTGCGGGATACCATTGGCGCGGGGAAGCAGGTCCGCTTCGACTGTGAATATGCATTTCGTTTTTGTGAATGATTGAAAGAAGGAGGTTTTTTCTTGTCTGATCCCAAAAAGGTCGATACGGCTCCCGAGGTCGATTACGAGGTCGGCACCGCGGCAGACGTGGAAGCCATTATGAAAAAGTTCGACCGCGAGTCGAACATCCGCCTGTATCAGGGCGTTCCCAAGCAGATCGTCCGCTATGTCCTGGTCGCGTTTTCTCTGTTCATGGTCTGGATGAACATGTTCGCGGTCTGGGACGAGCGCATCCGCCGCTCTGCGTTCCTCGGCATGATTATTCTGCTCGTCTTCGTGGTATTCCCGCGCAAGAAGGGTGTTTCCCGGGTCAACTATATCCCATGGTATGACATTGTGCTCGGCCTCGCCGGCGCGGGCAGCTTCTTCTACTTTACCTTCAACGCGGACGCGATCATCAAGCAGGGCATCCGCATCAACACCCTGCAGATGGTGCTCGGCATCATCGGCATCCTCGTTCTGGTCGAGGCCTGCCGCCGCGCGGTCGGCCTGCCCATCCTGATTGTCGCGAGCTGCTTCGTGCTGTATGCCTTCATCGGCAAGGGCATGAGCCTGCAGCGCGTCATCTATAACCTGTTCTACACCACCACCGGCGTCATCGGCACGCCGATCGGCGTCTGCTCGACCTATATCGTCCTGTTCATCATCTTCGGCGCCTTCCTGGAGGCGACCGGTATCGCGAATTTCTTTATCGACGGCGCGAACGCCATCGCGGGTTCGGCTTCCGGCGGTCCCGCCAAGGTTGCGGTCATCTCGTCCGCTCTCTGCGGCATGGTTTCGGGCTCCTCGGTCGGCAACACCGTCACCACCGGTTCGGTCACCATCCCGCTGATGAAGAAGACCGGTTACAAGGGCGAGTTCGCCGGCGCGGTTGAGGCGGCGGCGTCCACCGGCGGCCAGATCATGCCTCCCATCATGGGCGCGGCCGCGTTCCTGATGGCCGAGATGGTCGGCGTCGAGTACTCCGATATCGTCGTCCGTGCCATTCTGCCCGCTGTCCTCTATTTTACCGGCATTTTCCTGATGGTTCATTTTGAGGCCAAGAAGCTCGGCCTGAGGGGCCTGCCCCGCGAGGAATTGCCCAAGGCCAAGGCACTGCTGCCCAAGATTTATCTGCTGATCCCGCTGATCGCCCTCGTTTATATGATCATCAAGGGCTCGACCATGGCCAAGGCCGCGATCATCGCGACCCTGCTCGCCATTGCGATGAGCGTGGTCGGCAATGTCGTCGCTAAGGCGACTCATGACGAGGCGCATGAAATGTTCACCGTCACCCGCTTCTTCGACGCACTGGAAAATGGCGGCCGCTCCACCCTGTCGGTTGCGGTTGCCTGCGGCATCGCGGGCATCATCGCGGGCGTCGTCACCATGACCGGCCTGGGCCAGCTCCTGATCTCGGCCATCGTCAGCGTGGCGAACGGCCAGCTACTGATCGCCCTCTTCCTGACCATGCTGACCTGCATCGTCCTGGGCATGGGCGTTCCCACCACCGCGAACTACATCATCATGGCGACCACCTGCGCGCCCATCCTGATCGACGGCATGGGTCTCGACAAGCTGGCGGCCAACATGTTCGTCTTCTACTTCGGCATCGTCGCCGATATCACCCCGCCTGTCGCGCTGGCGGCCTATGCGGGCGCGGCCATCGCCAAGGCGAACCCGATGAAGACCGGCGTCAACGCCTCCCGTCTGGCGATCGCGGCCTTTATCATCCCGTATATCTTCGCCTTCAATCCGGCCATGCTGTTTATCGACACCACGATCCCGGAGGTCGTCCTGATCATCGTCACCTCGATCGCCGGTATGTTCTCGATCTCGGCCGCGCTCGAGGGATATCTGAGAACCCATATGAATGTGATCGAGCGTCTCGTCGGCATCGTGGCCGGTCTCATGCTGATCTATCCCGGCGTCGCCACCGACGTGATCGGCCTGGGCGCGATCGCTGCGATCATCGTCATTCAGTCGATCAAGGCCAGAAAGAACAACGAACCCAAAGCGCTTGCCTGATTTCTTCCCCTTTCGGGCGAGTCTGCAAAAAGAGAACCGCTGCCTGCAGCGGTTCTTTTTTTGTCCTGAAACGCGGCAAAAAAATTGTGATATCAAGCAAATTATCTCAACAAATTTTTCCATATTATGGTATAATGATAAAAATATCAGAGCACCCACATTCCAAAGTGCCAGATTCCCGCATGATGTGTGCGCAAAGGAGAAGCTGCTTATTATGAAACCCGTTATCGTCATCGGACATAAAAACCCGGATACCGACTCGATCTGCTCGGCGATCTGCTATGCGAATCTGAAGACCATCCTGACTGGCCGGCCGCATATCGCCTGCCGCGCCGGACAGGTCAACGCAGAAAGCCAATATGTGCTTGACACCTTCGGCGTCGAGCCGCCCCAATATCTGGAATCTCTGCGCCCGCGCCTGTCGGATGTGCAGTTCCGCGACGTCCGCGGCGTCAATTCGCACGCTTCGCTCAAGCGCGCGTGGGAATACATGCGCGACAACAACACCCGCACCATTCCGGTGCTTGACCGGGACGGCCGTCTCAAGGGCCTGCTGACGATGAGCGATATCGCGCGCTTTTACATGGAGGACATGGGCGCGGATGCACTGGCGGCCGCTCACACCAGCTATCAGAACATCGTGGACGTTTTGAACGGCGAGCTTGTCGTCGGCGATATCAACGCGCATTTTGAGCAGGGCCGCGTGTCGGTCGGCGCGGCGAATCCGGACGTCATCGAGGAGCATATCTGTGATCACGACATGATTATTTTGGGAAACCGCTATGATTCCCAGCTCTGCTCGATCGAGATGAACGCAGGCTGCATCGTTGTCGTGCTGGGCGCGCCGATCTCGCGCACGATCAAGAAGCTGGCCGAGGAGGCCGGGTGTGCGATCATTTCCACGCCGCTCGATACATATACCTGCGCCAAGGTCATCAATCAGGCGGTGCCCGTCCGGCACATCATGCGCAGGACAGGGCTTGTCACCTTCCAGGACGACGATCTGGTCGCCGACGTCAAGGAGACGGTCGCCAAAAAGCGCATGCGCTATTTTCCCATCCTCGACGACACCGGCAAGTACAAGGGCATGATCTCGCAGCGCAACCTGCTCGATATGGAACAGCAGGAGGTCATTTTGGTCGACCATAATGAGCGCGATCAGGCGGTGGACGGCATCCGCTCGGCCCGCATTCTGGAGATCATCGACCATCACCGCATCGACGCGGTTGAGACCTCCAACCCGATCTATTTCCGCAACCAGCCGCTCGGCTGCACCGCCACGATTGTCACCCAGATCTACCGGGAGAACGGCGTTGAGATCGAGCCGAAAATCGCGGGCCTGCTCTGCTCGGCGATCCTCTCCGACACCCTGATGTTCCGTTCGCCGACCTGCACGCCGGTCGACCGGCAGACTGCGCAGGAGCTTGCGCGGATCGCGGGGATCGACATTGAGGCGCACGCGACGGCCATGTTCCGCGCGGGCTCGCAGCTCCTGAACCGCTCTCCCGAGGAGCTGTTTCACATCGACTATAAGAATTATCAGGTGCGCGATGCCCATATCGCGGTATCTCAGATTCCGGGCATCGACCAGAATGAGCTCGACGAGCTGAAGCCGGCCATGCTGGCTTATCTGCAGGAACGCCTGCCCGCCTCGGGCCTCACCATGCTGTTCGTGATGCTCACGAATATCATCACCGAATCCACCGAGCTGCTGTTCGTCGGCCGCCGCGCCGGCGACCTCGTCGGGGCCGCCTTCGGGCAGAGCTGCTCGGAGCATTCGGTCGTGCTGCCCGGCGTCGTCAGCCGCAAGAAGCAGATTGTGCCCCAGCTCGTCTCCACGCTGGAGGAGGGCAATTTCTGATCCTCCGCACACAAAAGCAATAAAAAAGCAGATGTGCCGCACAAGCGCGCGGTACATCTGCTTTTTGAATGGAGCTGGATTATCTGGCCTTTGCCGCCGCGGCCACCTGATCGAGCCGGTAATTCCGGTAATACAGGCAGAGGTCGGTGCCGACCATGATGAGGTTCAGTACGTAGAAGAACAGCACGTACCATTTCTGGGAAATCGACGCCATATATGCCGCGTTGGTCAGCTTGGAAAGCACGCCTGCGATATAACCGAAGAAGATCAGACACAGGAACGAGAGACTTTTTCCCCGGGTTGTCCGCGCCTGATAGGATTTTAAAACATTCATGGGCCATGACGCGCCGAAGCTGACGATCATAATGATTTCGAGGATTTCTGACATATATCCGCCTCCTGCCGCCTGGTAACAGATGGTTCTTTTCCTGTTTTCATTGTATCACGCACCGGAGCACCTGAAAGGGGGCGAAATTCGGAATTGGTGTGAGTTTTTGGGATGTTTGCCCTGAAATCTTGCAATACTTGTTCATTCCGACTATGATGAGCTTGAATCAGGAAGAACCTGTGGACAACATGCACAAGGCAAACGGAGGTTGCAGATATGCCCGAGAAAAAGCAGCGATTCAAAATGACCAGTGAAAACACCCATCTTCCCGGCTATCCCTGGCCGGATGACAGCCCGTTCTGGCCGCTCCGCGATCCCTTCCGGCCCTTCCCGGAGGACAGGATTCAGGCGCTCAACGAAAATTACGCCGAGATCCGCCGGGTATTTGCCGATTCGATCGCCAAGTGGAATCCCCGGCCGCTGTGGGAGGATGGCGCGCCCGGCTTCCGGGCGGATTACGGGCAGACGCAGCCTTCGGTCGCGCTGCGGGTGCACGAGAATGGACGGGAGCTGCCGACGGTGCTGGTCTGCCCGGGCGGCGGTTTCCTCTGGAAAGCCTCCTACGAGGGGATGCCGGTGGCCGAGCGCTTTTATGAGGCGGGCTGCAACGCGGCGGTGCTTGATTACCGCGTGCTGCCCTATACCCGCGATCAGTCGGTTTCGGACGGGCAGCGCGCGATCCGCTGGCTGCGCGCGAACGCGGAAAAGCTGGGCATCCATCCGGATAAGATCGCGATTCTGGGCTTTTCGGCCGGCGGCCGGCTGTCGGCCGCGGTGGGCACCCATTTTGACGCCGGCAATCCGGATGCGGCCGATCCGGTCGAGCGGGTATCCTCCCGTCCGGACGCCGTCATCCCGTGCTATGGCTCGATGAGCGACTGCGCTTATCCGAAGAAAGGCCTGCAGCACAACCGCGAGCGGCAGCGCTACTTTGCCACCCGTTCGCCCGATACCTGCGTCACGGTCGAAACCCCGCCGTTTTTTATCTGGCAGTGCGCCGATATGGACGACCCGCGCGGCGCGCTCAACCTGTCCAAGCAGCTGACCGTCTACGGCGTGCCCTTCGAGCTGCACCTGTTCCCGTACGGCGCGCACGGCACCGCGATGTCGGACGGTCAGAACCCGACCTATGGCGGGGATGATCCGCATGTCGGACGCTGGGTGCAGATGTGCCTTGAATGGCTGGATCAGGAACTCAATCAGCGCAAGCGCGACAACGATCCGCCGTTTGTGGGAGACAGCCATCATCTGCCCGGGTATCCCTGGCCGGACGAAGAGCGGTTTATCCCGTTTAGAGACGATTACGGCTATTTCCCGGAGGAACTGGTTCCCGCCATGTGCGAGGGCTTCTGGGAAGTGCGGGAACGCTTTGCCAAGTCGATCTCGAAATGGAACCCGCAGCCCCTTTGGGCGGACGGCGCGCCCGGCTTCCGGGAGGATTACGGCCATCCGCAGCCTTCGATCGCGGTGAAGGTGCATCCGGACGGCGCAAAGCGCGGCACTGTTCTGGTGTGCGCGGGCGGCGCCTTTGTCTGGAAGGCCGATTACGAGGGAATGCCTGTCGCCGAGCGCTTCTATGAACTGGGCTACAACGCCGCGGTGCTCGATTACCGCGTCGCGCCCTATCACCAGATGGTCGCCAAAATGGACGGTCAGCGGGCCGTCCGCTGGCTGCGCGCCAACGCCGGAACGCTGGGCATCGACCCGGACAAGATCGCCGTGCTGGGCTTCTCGGCTGGCGGCGTGCTGGTGAACTCCCTGGGCGCGTATTTTCTGCCGGGCGATCCGGGCGCGGACGATCCGGTCGAGCGGGTGTCCTCCCGCCCGGACGCCGTTATCGTCTGCTACGGCGCGTTTTCGAGCGTGGCGTTCCCGGCGGATGAGAACTTGCGCCACGACCGCGCGCATCAAAGGCTGTATGCGTCGCTCAGCGGCGACGCCGGTTTGACCGTCGACGCGCCGCCCTATTTTATCTGGCAGTGCGCCGATATGGACGATCCGCGCAACGCGATCAATCTGGGTGAGCAGCTCACATGGCGCGGCATCCCGTTTGAGATGCATGTCTTCCCGTACGGCGCGCATGGTACGGCGCTTTCGGACGGTCAGAATCCGACCGCGGGCGGAGGCGATCCGCATGCCGCCGTCTGGGTTCCGCTGTGCGACGAGTGGCTGCATGAAGAGGGATTCTGATTTTTTAAAAGAATATCAAAATGGCATGGTCGGGTGACCATGCCATTTTTGCTGTCTGTAATTACGAGGGGAAGAGAGAGACCGGGTTGGCGTCCGGCGCGAGCTGCTGCGGCAGGACGACCTCGACCGTGCAGCCCATACCGGGTGTGCTGGAAACGCGCAGGCCGTACAGGGGGCCGAAGAGCAGGTGAATGCGGTCGTTGATATTGCTGAGGGCGATGCCGTTGCCCGAGCGGGGAGAAGTCTGCGCGGCCGAACGCTTGGAATCGCGCAGTTCGGCGTTGATCTGGTCGAGCTTGTCCTGCGGGATGCCCACGCCGTAGTCGGTGATCCGGAGCAGCAGGCGGGACTCGGTCAGTTCGACAAAAATGTCGAGGTATTCGATCTCGCGCTCGGAGTTGCGCACGCCGTGCAGCAGCGCGTTTTCGATGATCGGCTGCAGCGTCAGGCGGGGGATCTGACAGCGCTCGATAATCGCTCGATCCTCTTCATCGATGTGCAGGCGGAGAAAATACTTGTTGCTGAAGCGGTAGTTCTGGATCTTGATATAGGCGTCCACATTGCGGAATTCGTCGGGCAGCAGCACCAGCTTTTCCTTGCGGTTGATGCTGTAGCGGAAAAACTCGGAGAGGGACCGCGCCATATCCGAGATCGTGTCCGCGCCTTCGATGACCGCTTGGCCGCGGATGCATTCGAGCGTGTTGTACAGGAAGTGCGGATTGATCTGGCTCTGCAGCGCGTCGAGCTCGGCCTCGCGTGAGGTGATCCGGGAGGCGTACTCCCGATCCATCAGGGTCTGGAAGTGCTCGAGCAGAGAACTGTCCTCCGGAACATTCTGGTCGAGATCGCCGGAACCGAGCACTGAGCTGACCGTCTCGTTCAGCCGCAGGACGGGAAGGAGCAGGGTGCGGTACAGGATGATCAGAGCGATGGAACTGACGGCAAGTTGGATCGCCGCTGTGACGATCAGAGGCATCGGTTTGGGAACGTGCAGAAGCAGGGAACAGAGGATCAGGATGCCGGGCAGCAGGATCATCAGGCTGCAGAGCAGGAATGACGTGCGGAGCTTGGACTTTATTTTCATCAGAATGCCCTCCGCGTCAGCCGTAAATGCGGCGGAACTCGGTCGGCGTCACACCGATGGATTTCTTGAACACCTTGCAGAAATGCTTGAAATCGGTGTAGCCGCACTGTACGGCGATGTCCTGAATGCGGATATTGCCCTGACGGAGCAGATCGGTCGCCCGCTCCATTCGGCGCTGCAGCAGGTAGTCCTTGAAGTTGGTGCCGGTTTTGGCCTTAAAGTATTCGCTCAGATAGCTGGGCGTCAGATAGACGGCGCGCGCGACATCTTCGAGCGTGATCGCGTCGGCCAGGTGGGCGTTGATATATTCGGATGCCCGGCTGATTGTTGCGTCGGCCGCATTGAGCTGTTGGTCAATCTTTTCCTTGAGCTCCTGCAGCAGCGTGTCGATGTGCGTGCGGAGTTCTCCGACGGTCGGATAGATCTCCAACTGATCCAGCAGGGTGCTGCGGTTGATTTCAACCCGGGTCGGCAGGGCGTGCACGGTGTCGAAAACGGCGTTCAGCAGGGTGGACACGGCGTCGAGCAGAAGGAAGGTCTCATTCTCGACGATGTGGTTCTGCTGCACATAACAGTCGAACAGGTTGTTGAACCAGCCGGTCAGCTCGGCCGGGGAGGAGCTGCGCAGCGCGCGGTTCAGGGCGGTCAGATCGCGGTCGGTCAGCGCGAGAGACGCGAACGCTTCACCGCGGCTTTTCGTTTCAGCTGTGAAAGGAATGATCTTGCCTGATCCGACCGACGAACGGGAGGCGACAGCGGCCTGCGCCTGCCGGTAGGCGGCGGGAAGCAAAGAGAAATCTCCGCAGACGTCGCTGACGCCCATGGTGATCTGAATGGAATGTGCGGCGCAGTCGGCGAGCAGCTCGTCAAACAGCTCGGTCAGAACCTGCTGCACCTGCCCGAGCGACTCGGCCGGATAATTCAGAAACAGGATCAGAAAGGAGCCCTGCTGAATGAAAAAGGCTTCGGTGCACAGCGGAACCAAGCGCTCCCTGAAAGAGGCGCGGGACCGGGCGGTGATTTCGGTCAGGATTTCCGCAATCAGATAGCTGTGGTCCAGACTGCGGTGGACGAATTTAATGATGGCACAGTGGAACTTTCCAGGGGCGAAATGCAGTCCGAAAGCGTCGTTGCATGCCGAAATGGAGAGCTTGGCGCCCGAGAGCAGGCGGCTCAGAAACTGGGCTTTGAGCAGGGCGTCGTTGCGCGTGTTCTGCTGGAGCGTGGTCGTTTCCACCGTGATTTTCTGCGCGGTCTTTTCGATCAGGGCGCACAGTTTCTCGTCGTCGATCGGCTTGAGCAGATAATCCTCGACGCCGATCCGCAGCGCCTGCTGCACATAGGAAAAATCCTTGTAGCCGCTGATGATGATGAACTTTCCACCGAATCCAGCCTTTTTGGCCTCCTCAATGACCTGCAGGCCGGTCATGACCGGCATGTTGATGTCGGCCAGCACGATGTCGGGGCGGAGGGCACCAATCATCTCGAGGGCTTTGCGGCCGTTCGGCGCTTCCCCCACGATTTCGGCGTGGGCGCAGTTTTTCTGAATGATCGAGCGGATCAGAGCGGAAATCCACACCTCGTCTTCTGCGATCAGGATTTTACACAATGAAATCACCTCCGGTGGCGGAATCCGACAAAACAGCGGAAAGAATGGATTGCTTGGAAATATTGGGCGCGGCCAGGGTGCCGAGCATGCGGTTGTCGCGGATAAGCAGAACACGGTCGCACAAGGACAGCATCGCCTCGTAGTTGGAGGATTCGATGATAAAGGCCGCTCCCTGCGCGGTGCGTTCGGAAATCATTTGTTCGAGCTGCTGCCGTCCGGCCGCGTCCAGACCTTTGAACGGCTCGCTCAGCATGAGCAGGCGGCGGGGAATGCAGAACCAGCGGGCGAGCGCGAGCCGCTTCTGCATGCCGCGGCTGAGGTAGCGCGCCGGGCGGCTGAGGTCGTTCTCGTCGAGCAGCAGAAAATCCTGAAATTGTTTCGCGATATGCTGCTCTACATGGGGCGCCGGGATGCGCGAGGGAAACAGCCGGTTCAGAAAGGGCAGGGTTATATTTTGATCGATCGAAAATTGCGGGACAATCTTCTGGGATTCGTCATCGTCGCTCATGAAGCCGATTCCGGCCTGCATAGCCGCCTTCGGCGTGCCGAGCGATACCGGCTTTCCATCCATCTGAAAGGAACCGGTGCAGCGGCGGCCGAGACCGAACAGCGATTCGCAGATCGAGGTGCGGAAGGCGCCGAAGCTGACGATGCCGAGCACCTCGCCCGCGCGGACGTTGAAGGAGACTGGCGTGTGCAGATCAGCCAGATTGCAGTCATCCGCGCGAAAGATTTCGCGCCCGGTGACATTGCTGCTGTGGACGGCGGGCGAGATGCCGTTTCCGCCCAGCATATGCTGGATGATGAGCCGGTTGAGCCGCTCGTAGGTGTGCGGGTTGTCAAAGGTCGCGGCGCAGCTGCCCGCACGCAGGACGGTGACGCGGTCGGCGAGTTGGGCGACGTCGGTGGTGCTGTGGGAGGCGAGCAGAATGGCGATGCCCCGCAGGCGAACCCGGAGCAGCAGCTTTTTGAGAGCGATCGCCTCGAGCGTGTCCAGGGTGGAGAAAGGCTCGTCGGCGACCAGAATCCGCGCGCCGTTGGCCACCGCGCACAGAATCTGCAGGCACTGCTTTTCCAGTACCGACATCGCAAAGCCGGAAAGATCATCCCGCAGGATGTCCTGCAGCTCGAGCGCTGCGATCATATGGCGGGTGAAGGCGCGCATGCCCGCTTCATCATACAAGGCCGGCTCCTTTTCCTGCCGGAGCTGCATGGCCACATTGCCGGTGAGGTCGAATTGTGGTACGATATCCGGGTTGTTTTCGATATTATAAATGCCGTAGGATCGGGCCGAGAGGACGTCAAGATCCTCGACGAGCGCGTCGCCAATGAAGATCCGGCCGGAGTCCGGCTGGTATTTTCCCGTGATGATGCGCATGAGTGTGGACTTGCCGACGCCGTTCGAACCCATCAGAGCGTGAATTTCACCTGCGTACAGATTGAAATTAGCATATTGCAGAATGGAAACGCCGTCAAACGACTTGGTGATCCAATCGAGACGGAGCACCTCCTGTTTCATGGCCTCCACCTCCTTTTGGCAGCGCCCGGCAGAAAGGCTTTGGCGAAAGAGAATAAAGATGTCTACCAAAACCGAAAAACGTCCACCCTTTTTTGTCTAAAAAGGATAGTATAATCATATCAAAGAAAAGACCCGGACTCAAGGAAAAAAAAGAAAATCGTCGAATTGCATCAAATTATAAGGAAAATTTAGTAAATAGCAATATTTTACAAAAAGCAAAAGGAACAGAGCACAGGCTCTGAAAGATGTTTCTCGGCGGCGCGGATGCGCAAACCGAAGAAAGGAGTGATTCATTACGTATGAGTCAGGAAAATAATTACATTCTCGAGATGCGGGATATTGTGAAGCTGTTTCCCGGCGTCAAGGCGCTGGACGGCGTCAGCCTGAAGGTTCGGCCGGGTTCGGTGCATGTCATCGTCGGCGAAAACGGCGCGGGCAAATCGACGCTCATGAAGGTCATCAACGGCGAGTACGTCGCGGATGAGGGCGAAATGATCTACAAGGGTCAGAAGGTCGGCAAACGCACGATTCAGCAGTCGATCGAAATGGGCATCGCGATGATCCACCAGGAGCTGAGCCCGATTCTCC
>CAMEPU010000033.1 GCA_945932315.1 uncultured Clostridia bacterium | reverse complement strand
GGCCTGCTCGGTCTGGCCGGACTCGCGGTCACGAGCCACTGGATGGCCTATCTGATCTTCTTCGTCGCCGCGCGCCTGGGCTACTCGGCCTGCAACGTCTTTTACGACGCCATGCTGACCGACGTCACGCCGGATGAGCGGATGGACAGCGTCTCCTCCTTCGGCTACGCCTGGGGCTATATCGGCAGCTGCATCCCGTTCATTGCGGGCATCGTGCGCATTTTCACGACGCCCTTCGGCCTGTCCACCATGCAGGCGACCCAGCTGTCCTTCGCGCTGACCGCAGTCTGGTGGGTCGCGCTGACCATCCCGCTGCTGCGCAACGTGCATCAGACCTATGGCCTGGCCGACCGGGAAGGCAAGATTTCGGACGTGTTCCGCCGCCTCGGCGTGACCTTCGGCAAGCTCCGCCGGGACAAGGGGCTGCTGTTTTACATTCTGGCCTATTTCTTCTATATCGACGGCGTTTACACGATCATTTCGCTTGCGACCACCTACGGCGCCGAGGTCGGCATCTCGGAGACCCAGCTCATTCTGGCGCTGCTCGTCACCCAGTTTGTCGCCTTCCCGAGCGCGATCGTGGTCGCCCGGCTGGCCGAACGGTACGGCGCGATCCGCATGATCCGTATTTCGATCGTCGCCTACATGGGCGTCTGCCTGTTCGGCTTCCAGCTCGATCAGGCCTGGGAATTCTGGGTGCTCGCCATCGCGGTCGGCATGTTCCAGGGCGGCATCCAGTCGCTGTCCCGCTCCCAGTTCGGCCGCATGATCCCGAAGGAGGAGGCCAATGAGTATTTCGGCCTGTTCGACGTGTTCGGCAAGGGCGCGGATTTCTTCGGGCCGATGATGATCGCCCTGAGCGCGTTTCTGCTGGGCAGCTCGTCGTACGGCGTGCTCGTGCTGGTGGTGCTCTTCGCGATCGGCTTCATCCTGCTGGGAAAGAGCGAAAAATACATGCGTTCCAAGTGAAAAGACCATCATTTAACAAAAAATTCAACGTTTCGACCGGATGATTTGCTATAATAAAAAACAGCTTTGAGTAAAATACCCAGCCGGGTGCTGTACAGAAAAGGGAAGGATGACGCTGCATGTCCAAGAAAATTCTGATCGTCGAGGACGACGATAATATCCGCGAGCTGCTTCGCCTCTATCTCGAACGCGAGAATTACGTCGTTTCGGAGGCCGAAAACGGCGTGGTCGGCCTGTCCAAATGGAAGGCCGAGAACCCCGACATGATGCTGCTCGACGTGATGATGCCGGTCATGGACGGCTGGCAGGTCTGCCGGGAGATCCGCGAGAGCGGCTCCTCCATGCCGATCATCATGATCACCGCCAAGGGCGAGACCATGGACAAGGTGTCCGGCCTCGAGCTGGGCGCGGACGATTACATCGTCAAGCCGCTCGAAATGCGCGAGGTCGTGGCCCGCGTGCGCGCGGTCTTCCGCCGCCTGGCGCCCGACGACAGCGGCAAGCTCTCCTTCGACAACCTGATCATCGACAAGCAGGCCTATGAGCTGGTCATCGGCGGCAAGCATGTCGACGCGCCCCCGAAGGAGATCGAGCTGCTCTATTTCCTGGCGCTCAACCCCAACCGGGTGTTCACCCGCGCCCAGCTGCTGGACGATGTCTGGGGCTTCGATTACTACGGCGACACCCGCACGGTCGACGTCCATGTCAAGCGCCTGCGCGAGAAGCTCGAGGGCGCTTCCGACAAGTGGGAGCTCAAGACCGTCTGGGGCGTGGGCTATAAGTTCGAGACCAAGAGCTGAGGCGGGCCATGAAACACAGCTTTTTTCTGCGCAATTATCTGACCAGCATCCTGCTGATCCTGCTGGCGTTCACCATTGCGGCGCAGGTGTTCCTGGTGCAGATGCGCGATTTCGCGGGCGAGGAAAAACGGGACAGCGTGTACGCTACCGCGGTTTCTGTCGCCGAGCTGACGTCGGGCGTGGCAGCCCATCAGAATGAGGAACTGGACGACCTGCTCTATGTCTACTTAAAACAGATTGCGTCGGTCAATAAATGCACGATCCTGCTGGCGACGCCCACGGGCGAGTCGATCCTGCTCGTCGGCGCGGACGGCGCGATGTACCGGACCGACAACCGGGTCGAGGAAAAGGCGATCCGGGCGATCGAGGAAAACGGCACATATTATGCGGACGGCTCGCTGGACGGCTTGCTGGGGCGCATCGGCTATGTGGTCGGCGTGCCCTGTAAAACAGCGGACGGCGAGATCCGCGCTCTGGTTTTCGTCGGCATGGACAACGAGCGCATGCTGGGCGCGGTCGACCGGATCATGCACAGCCTGTTGCTGATTCTGGCGCTTACGCTGGCCGGCGCGATGCTGGTCTGCTATTTTGTGTCCGAGCGCATCACCCGCCCGCTCAAGGTCATGGCGCAGGCCGCGCGCGAGTACGCGCGGGGCAATTTTGAGGTGCGCGTGCCCGAGGACAGCAACTGCTCGGAGATCGACGAGCTGGCCAGCTCGTTCAACAGCATGGCGCACGACCTCGAAAAGCTCGATGAGCTGACAAAGGGCTTCATCGGCAACGTCTCCCACGAGTTCAAGACCCCGATGACCACGATCGGCGGCTTTGTCGACGGCATGCTGGACGGCACCATCCCGCCCGATCAGCAGCAGAAATACCTCCACGTCATCTCGGAGGAGGTCAAGCGCCTGTCGCGCATGGTGGGCAGCATGCTGGATGCCGCCAAGCTCCAGTCGGGCGAGCTGCTCATCAACCCCGCGCCCTTCGACTTCACCGAGATGTCGAGCGAGATCATCCTGTCCTTTGAGCAGAAGATCACGGCCAAAAAGCTCGATGTCGATATCGACTTTGCCGACCGGCTGACCGTGCTCGGCGACCGCGACCAGATTTTCCGCGTGGTTTACAATCTGGTGGACAACGCGGTCAAGTTCATCGACGAGGGCGGCAAGCTCCGCCTGACCGCCTATCCGGCGGGCTCGATGTGCGAATTTTCGATTATGAACACGGGCGGCGGCATCGACCCTGAGGAGATTCCGCACCTGTTCGACCGCTTCTATAAGACCGACCGCTCGCGTTCGCGCGACCGCTCGGGCGTGGGCCTCGGCCTGTATATCGTCAAGAACATCATCAACCTGCACGGCGGCGACATTTCGGTGCGCTCGGACGGCGGCGAGACCGAGTTTTCGTTCACCCTGCCGCTGGCCCCCGCGGCCAAGCTCAAAAAGCTGGGACAGGATACCGGCCCGATCGCATGAAGCGTTTTCACAAAATGTTCATAGAAGCGACAATAAAGCATCACAAAGCCCTCGTAAAATGAAGTCATCAAAAGAAAACCAGGAAAGGATGGATGATGATGGATTTTCAGGATAGAGACCGGATGAACGACACCGCGCCGATGGACGGCGCGCGGGAATCAGCTCCGCAGGAACAGTCCACCGGATCCGAACCCACATACAATCAGGAGCAGGCTCAGCAGGCGTATCAGCCGAACCGTACCCCGTATCAGACGCCGGTGCGCGCCGAGGCCGGCCGGCCGCAGGTCCGCCCGCCCGAAGAGACCCAGCAGCCGGTGAACGCGCCCTTCCCCGAGGGCTCGCACGCCTACAGCACCTACCAGGAATGGGAGGCGCAGAACAGCCGCAGGGCGAAGAAGCCCCGCAAGCCCCACTCGCGCAAGCCGCTCATCGCGGTGCTGGCCGTGATTTTGGCCTTCGCGGTCTTCGCGGGCGGCATCGGGGTCGGCGGCCTGATCACCGCCGCGAACCAGTCCCCGGCGGCCGGTGCGCAGACGCAGCAGAACAGCCCGGAGACCGATGAAAACCTGCCCACACTGCAGGTTTCCGCGACCCCCAGCAGCAATACGACCGCGCAGCCGGGCGCGGTGCTGAACGGCGAGCAGGTCTATGAGAAATGCGTACCCTCCATGGTCACCGTCCAGTCGAGCTGGATCAGCCAAAACGCAAGCGGCTCGGGCTCGGGCGTGGTCATGACCGGGGACGGCTACATCATCACAAACGCCCACGTCGTACTGAGCGAGGACACTTCGGCGCAGGCCGATAAGGTCTCGGTCGTCCTGTATGACGGCACGACGCTGCCCGCGCAGGTCATCGGCGCGGACGAGAGCACCGACCTTGCGGTGCTCAAGGTCAATGCGACCGATGCGCTGGTCGCCGCTGAGTTCGGCGATTCGGACGCGCTGAAGCCCGGCCAGACCTGCTACGCCATCGGCTCGCCCGGCGGCCTGCAGCTCGCCAACACGATCACGACCGGTTCGATCTCGGCGATCAGCCGCGATATCACGATCAACGACAACGTCATGAGCCTGATCCAGATCGACGCGGCCATCAACCCGGGCAACTCGGGCGGCGCGCTCATCAACCAGTACGGCCAGATCGTCGGCATCACCTCGGCCAAGCTGGGCATCAGCTACTATGAGGGCCTGGGCTTTGCCATTCCGATCAACTCCGCCAAGGAGATCATTGATCAGCTCATCCAGTATGGCTATATCGCAGGCCGTCCGCAGATCGGCATTTCGGGATATAACATTGACGAAGCCGCAGCAAAGTACTATAATGTTCCCCAGGGCGTCATGATCGACTCGATCGATTCCCGTTCCAACGCGGCGGCGGCCGGCATGAAGCGCAACGATATCATCATCGGCGTCAATGGCGACACCATCACCACGATGGATGAGATCAACGAGGTCAAAAACGAGTTGTCTGCGGGCGACAGCATCACGCTGCGGGTTCACCGGATCTCCACCGGCGAGGAGCTCGACTTCACCTTCGCGCTCAACGACGAACACGATTTTTCGGGCGATGATCCGGCCCTGACGCAGTCGAACGACACGACGAGCAACAATACGGAAGGCAGCGGCGGCTATCCCGGCGGTTCGTATTATTACAACCCCTTCTATAATTTCTTTGGCCGCTGATTTGAAACAGGCATGAATTTTCACAGTTTTCTTTCCCATTTTGACAAAAGAAGAATCATCGCTGTCGGCGCGCTCGCGGTTTTCACCGCGGGCGTGCTTTGTGTGACGACGATGCGGTCGGCACGCATCGAAGCCGAGCTCGCGGTGGAGGCCGCCGAGTGGGAGCTCGAAATGGCCCGCATCGAGGCCGAGGAAGCGGCGCGGCTGGAGGCCGAGCAGGCGGCCCGGGAGGCACTGACCATCGGGCGCATCACGCTGACAAGCGGCGGACAGGCTCTTGAAGTGACCGGATACCTGCCCCAGAAGCTGGGCGGTGAGGAACAGGAGAGTGACCTTGCGGCAGCCGTCGACGCGCTGCAGCCGGGCGTGCTCGCGGAGGACGCCGAGGTCGTGCTTGAGCTGCCGGACACCGCGCCCGCGTCCATCGTGATCTGGCGCGATCCGGTCGGGGACGAGACCCCGGCGGAGTCGGTCAACTACACGCGTGAGGAGACGGACGGCGGCGTGCGCTGCATTTTCAACGTGCATTTCGGTGACTACACCACGGTCGATTATCAGCTCGACGTCAAGCTGGACGACGACAACCACGGCTGGATCGGTTTTTCGGTCACCCGGGGATAAAAGAGGGAGGCGGCACTTGGGCGACATATTTGAGCGCATTTACGCCGTGGTGCGGCGCATTCCGCGCGGCTGCTGCGCAACCTATGGCACGGTGGCCATGCTGGCGGGCAATCCGCGCTGGGCGCGGGTGGTCGGCTATGCCCTCCACGCCAATCCCGATCCCGAGGGTATCCCGTGCTACCGGGTGGTCAACCGGGAGGGGCGGACCTCTCCCGCGTTCGCGTTCGGCGGCCAGGACGTGCAGCGCATGCTGCTCGAAGCCGACGGCGTGCCCTTCCTGCCCGACGGGCGGGTCGACCTCGCGCAGTGCGCCTGGTGCGGCCCGTGACGGGCGAAAATACGGAAACGCCGTCGCTTTCGGCGTGAAACGGGTGTATCCACGAGAAAAAAAGCGGTTTTTGCAGGAATGGACTTGCCATTCCTGCATTTCTTTTGTATACTGGTATTTAGCAAGCCGCCGCGATAGCGGCGAAACAATGAAAAGGGGTAAAAAATTCAATGGCTGGTACGTTTTGGGCGGTCCTGCCGCCTGTCATCGCGATCGTTCTCGCGTTGATCACCAAAGAGGTCTATTCGTCCCTGCTCATCGGTATTCTGGTCGGCGCACTGCTGTTCACCGGCTTCAATCCGCTGACTGCGACCGAGGTCACCTTTGATATCATGGGCGCCAAGATCGCGGACAATGTAGACATTCTCATCTTCCTCGTCATGCTGGGCATGCTGGTTTCTCTCGTCACCAAGTCGGGTGCATCCCGCGCTTACGGCGAGTGGGCTTCCCGCGTGATCAAGTCCCGCCGCGGCGCGCTGCTGGCGACCTCGTTCCTGGGCGTGTTCATCTTCATGGACGACTATTTCAACTGCCTCACCGTCGGCACGGTTATGCGCCCGGTCACCGATAAGTACAAGATCACCCGCGCCAAGCTGGCCTACATCATCGACTCCACGGCTGCGCCCGTCTGCATCATCGCGCCTGTTTCGAGCTGGGCGGCCGCTGTTTCGAGCTCGCTGCCCGAGGACGCCGGCATCAACGGCTTCACCCTCTTCCTGCAGACCATTCCCTTCAACCTGTACGCCCTGCTGACGCTGGCGTTCGTTGTCTGGATCATGATCGCCGACAAGGACTTCTTCGCCATGGGCAAGTACAACGAGAAGGTTCTGGCCTCGGGCAAGATTGACACCAACAACGAGGAATCGACCGTCATCTGCGGCAGCGGCACGGTCATTGACCTGATCCTGCCCATCGTCGTGCTGATCGCGAGCTGCATTCTGGCCATGATCTACACCGGCGGCGGCTTTGACGGCGTCGGCCTGATCGATGCGTTCGCCGACTGCAGCGCGTCCCGTTCGCTGGTTCTGGGCTCCTTCTTCACCCTGATCTTCACGGCCATTATGTATCTGGGCCGCAAGACCCTGACCTTCAACCAGTTCTGCGAGTCCTTCGTCGCCGGCTTCAAGGCGATGGTTCCCGCGATCTTCATCCTGACCTTCGCTTGGACCCTGTCCGGCGTCTGCTCGGCCGATTACCTGAACCTGCGCGGCTATGTCGCCATGCTGGTCGAGGGCAACCACGCCATCGGCATGGTTATGCCCGCGGTCTTCTTCCTGATCTCCCTGGGTCTGGCGTTTGCCACCGGTACCTCCTGGGGCACCTTCGGCATCCTGATCCCGATCGCGTTCTCCATCTTCGGTGTGGGCGAGATGCTCACCATCACCGTCGCGGCCTGCCTGGCCGGCGCGGTTTGCGGCGACCACATTTCCCCCATCTCGGACACCACCATTCTGGCGTCCGCCGGTGCGCAGTGCAACCATCTGGATCACGTTTCGACCCAGATCCCGTATGCGCTGTCTGTCGCGGGCATGTGCCTGATCGGCTATCTGGCCGCCGGCTTCACCGGCAGCGGCTGGGTCGGTCTGGCGGCCGGCGCGGTATGCCTCGTCGTATTCGCGCTTGCGATGTCCGTCCGCGGCAAGAATCAGAAAGTTTAATGCAAGCTCCCGGAGCGCGGCTTTTGAGCCGCGCTCCTTTTCTGTTGCGCATACGCCGCCCCGCATCTGCAGATACTGGGACAGAGAGGGTGATACCACTTGCTTTGTCTCCAGAATGTCTGTAAAATATATGACAGGGGGCGGGTGACCGCCCTGCGGTCGGTCGACCTGCACGTCGCGCGCGGGGAATACCTGTCGGTCACGGGCGCGTCCGGCTCGGGCAAGACCACGCTGATGCAGATCATGGGGTGCCTGCTCCGCCCGACCTCGGGGGAGTACCGGCTGGAGGGCGTCGACGTCGGCGCGCTGGACGAGGGCGCGCGCACCGCGCTGCGGGCGAAAAAGCTCGGCTTTGTGTTTCAGAACTTCCGTCTGCTGCCCCGCATGAACGTGGTCGAAAACGTCGCGCTGCCGCTGACCTTTCAGGGACTGCCGCGCGCCGAGCGCGAGGAGCGGGCGGTCGACGCGCTCTGCATGGTCGGGCTGGGAAACCGCCTGCGGCATGATCCGTCCACCCTGTCGGGCGGGCAGCAGCAGCGGGTCGCCATCGCGCGCGCCCTGTGCGCCGGGCCGGACGTGCTGCTGGCCGACGAGCCGACCGGAAATCTCGACCCGGCGGCGGCCGCCGAGGTGCTCCGCCTGTTTGACCGCCTGCACGAGAGCGGGCACACGATCGTCCTCATCACGCACGACCGGGAGGCGGCGGCGCGGGCGGAGCGCACCATTCGCATCGAAAACGGACGGATCGTCCGATAAATTATTCGGATAGAAAAAGGAGTGCTGGTATGCAGCGACGGGACAAGCATAATTATTACCTCGATATGGCCGATGTGGCGCGCGAGCGGAGCACCTGCCTGCGCCGCTCGTACGGCGCGGTTATCGTCAACCACGACGCGATTGTTTCGACCGGCTACGTGGGCGCGCCGCGCGGCCGTGCCAACTGCATCGACCTGGGCTATTGCCTGCGGCAGCGGATGCAGATTCCGCGCGGGGAGCGCTATGAGTTCTGCCGCTCGGTGCACGCCGAGGCCAACGCGATCATCAACGCGTCGCGCGAGCGCATGCTGGGCGCAACCCTCTATCTGGTGGGACGCGAGGCCGACACGGGCGAGCTGATCAAACACGCCGACTGCTGCAATATGTGCAAGCGGCTCATCATCAACGCGGGCATCGAAAACGTGGTCATTCGCCGCACGCAGGATACATATGACACGATCAGCGTCCGCGACTGGGTTTATCACGATGAGCTTCTGGAAGGAAGGATCGGATACTGATGCGCGATTTTCTGATGATTCTCGCAGTCAACGGCGTGCTTGCGTTCCTGCTGGCGGGTATTATTTTTCTGATCGTCAGCCGTTCCCCCATGCGGGCGGTCAAGCTGCGCCGCACGGTGCGTCGGGGAACGGTGCGTGCGAGCGGCGAGCTGCCGTGCGGCGGGCGGCTGCTCGCGGCGGCCGAGCTGCAGCGCACGCTGGACGAGAGCGATTCGGCGGCGCCCCTGCTGACCGCGCTGCTGCTGCGCTGGCACGCCTGCGGCGCCGTCGCGCTGACCGATGGCGCGAAGAAGGAGCTCAAGAGCTTCGGCGAGGCGGTGCAGCCCCAGATGGACTTCATCCCGGAGGTCGAGCCGCCCCGCATGGAGAGCGCGGAGGCGCTGCTCTGGCAGACCCTGCGCGCCTGGGCGGGCGAGGATGAAAGCCTGCAGAAGAACGAGCTGTACAACGCCGCGCGGGCCGCGCACACCGAGCTGCGCGGGCGCATTGACCACCTCAAGGGCGCGGGGCGGCACACGCTGCGCGAGATGGGCGTTTCCCATGTGGAGGAAAAGCCGGGCAAGCTGATCTTTGCGGGCGAAAAGCGGGAGATTTACTCGCCCAAGGGCGTGCGCGCGGCGCGCGGCCTGCTGGCCTACCGCAAATTCTGCGAGGAATCGCACGATCTTACCGGCGAGCAGGCGCTGTTCGCGGTGCTGGTCGGCAGCGACCACCTGAGGGATCAGGCGGCGCTCGCGCGGGCCCGTGCGCTGGCCGAGGCCTGCCTGGCGGGCGCAGCCGCGGGAGAACGCGCGGTCAAAACCGAATAAAAAAGCGAGGTGCGACGGTTTTCCATCGCACCTCTTTTTAATTCTCTTCGTCCAGACCTCTCTGCGCCGGACCCGCGAGCACCCGCCCGTCCTCGGCGAAGCGCGAGCCGTGGCAGGGGCATTCCCAGGCGCGGTCGTCCGGGTTCCACTCGATCTGGCAGCCCAGATGAGTGCACCGGCAGCGGTGAACCGTCACATTACCGTCCTTGTCTTTGCTGACCGCGGCCTTCTTACCCTCGTGCTCGACAATGCCGCCGTGCCCGTCGGGCAGCGCGGAGAGCAGAGCGCGCGGCGGCTCAAACCAGGGACGGGTCAGTCCGCGCGCGGCCTCGAGTCCGTCGGCCAGCATGGTGTCGGCCGACGGGGAAAGCGCGAAGCGCGTAGGGGAGAACAGCTCCGTGTCGGCCGTGTCGCGCCCCAGAATCAGACCGCAGATCCGGGTGGCGGCCGCCATCGCGCCCGTCATGCCCCATTTCTGGAAGCCGGTCGCGACGTACCAGCCGGGTTCGTCGGCCGCGTACCGGCCGATATACGGCAGGCCGTCCATCGGGATGCAGTCCTGCGCCGACCAGTGCGCTGCCTCGCGCACATCCGGCCACCAGCGCGCCGCCGTCCGCCGCATCCGGTCATAGCTGCCGCCCGCCCGGTTTTCGCCCGTGCGGTGCCCCGCGCCGCTCAGGAGGATGGCACTGCCCGCCTGACGGATGGCCAGACTGCCCTGATCGGCGCCCCAGTACATGCCTTCGAGCGGGGGCGCGCCCTCGATTGCGAGGACATAGCTGCGCTCCTGGTGCATGCGCAGGAAGTAATAGCCCGGCCGGTTGACGAACGGAAAGTGGCAGGCGAACACGATGTGCCGGGCGGAGACCGCGCCGCCGTCGGTCGTCAGCCGGCTCGACGAAACCTCGCGTACCCGGGAGTGCTCGTAAATGGTCAGCTGCTCTGCGATCGCACGCAGAAAGCGGAGCGGATGGAACTGCGCCTGACCGGAGACGCGCACCGCGCCCGCGACCGCGAAGGGCAGCCCGGTTTCCTTGGTAAAGCGGGCGTCCAGTCCGGCGCGCGCGGCGGCTTCCGCCTCCCGGCGCATGCTTTGGGGATCGGACGTCGAATAGAGGAACATGGGGCGGCGGGAGAAATCGCAGTCGATGTTTTCGTATTCGATTACACGGGCAAAGGACTCGATCGCCTGCGTCATCGCATGGGCGTACCGCTCGGCGGTTTCCCAGCCCCAGTCGTCGGCCAGTCTGGTATAGCGCAGGCCGTGCGCCGCGGTGATCTTGGCGGTCGTCCCCGCGGTCTGGCCGGAGGCGACGGTGTCTGCCTCGAGCACGACGGTGCGCAGACCCTGCTTCTGCAAAAAGTAGGCGGTCAGCAGACCGGCCATGCCGCCGCCGATGACCGCGGCGTCCACGCTGAGTTCCCCGGTCAGGCGGGGGTGGGACGGCAGCGCGCAGTCCCGCGTCCAAATCGAATCCATGATTGCTCACCTCATCCATAGTTTGGCCGAATAAGGCGGCTTTTAAACAGAAAAAGACTCCGGAAAAACCGGAGCCTTTCTGCTTGCAGTAGATTCAGAAATCAGATGCCGACGATTGCCAGAACGTACTTGAGGATGAACAGGACGGAAACCAGGTAAACCAGAGGCTGAACGTCCTTGCCCTTACCGCGGCACAGCTTGATGAGCGCGTAGGAGATGAAGCCGAAGCCGATGCCGTCCGAGATCGAGTACGCGAAGGGCATCATCGCGATTGCCAGGAAGCAGGGGAGGGCTTCCTCGAAGTCATCCCAGTGAATAGAGGTGCTGGAAGCGCTTCTCAGCATGAAGACACCGACGATGATGAGCGCCGGCGTGGTCGCGGCCGAGGGGATCATGCCCGCAATCGGCGCGAGGAAGGTAGCAACCAGGAAGAGCACGCCGGTGACCAGGCTGGCCAGACCGGTGCGCGCGCCAGCGGCGATACCGGTGGAGGACTCGACGAAGGTGGTAACGGTCGAGGTGCCCAGGCATGCGCCCGCGCAGGTCGCGACTGCGTCCGCGATCAGCGCGCGGTCGCCGCCGGGGAGGTTGCCCTCCTTGTCGGTCAGGCCGGCATTGGTGGCGGTGCCGATCAGGGTGCCGATGGTGTCGAAGCAGTCAACCAGGAAGAAGCTGATGACCGCGGTCGCCAGGCTCAGAAAGCCCAGGTTCATCAGGTTGAAGTCCAGCGCCATGAAGGTCTGACCCAGAACGGAGAAGGAGAAGGGATCAGCGTGGTAAACGGTCAGGCCGAAGTAGGGGAGCGCGCCGATGGCGGTGGTGATGATGATGCCGAGGAAGATCGCGCCCTGGATCTTGTAGGCGAGCAGGACGGCGGTGATCAGCAGGCCGATGAGGGCGAGCTGAACCGGCTTGCTGGACAGGCTGCCCATTGCGGTGTAAGCGCCGGCGCTGCCGTCACCGAATGCGGTGACCAGACCGACGTTGAACATACCGATGAGGCAAATGAACAGGCCAATACCGGCCGAGATCGCGCTCTTCAGGCAGGCGGGGATCGCGCCGATCAGCTTGGAGCGCAGGGGGGACAGCGTCAGCACCAGGAACAGCGCGCCCGAGATAAAGACGATCGCCAGACCCTGCTGCCAGGTGTAGCCCATCGTGAAGCAGACGGTATAGGTGAAGAAGGCGTTGAGGCCCATGCCGGGAGCCTGCGCGAAGGGGACGTTGGCCAGAAATGCGGTCAGGAAGCAGCCGATCGCGGACGAGATCGTCGTCGCCATCATGACAGCGTGGAAATCCATACCGGTCGCCGACAGGTAATTCGGATTCACGAAGATGATGTAGGCCATGGCGAAAAAGGTGGTCAGGCCGCCGATGACTTCGGTGCGGACGGTCGAACCTTTTTCACGGACTTTGAAAAATTTTTCCATGTCTTTTCAGTTCCTCCATTTCTTACATGTGTGCGTCTCCCGGTAAAGGAAGGACGCCGGACGAGAAGTGCTTCGTCCGGCGCCAATCAAAGAAACGGCCGGTCGCAGATTCTGCGGGGCCGCTTGCTCAGATCGGTAGTCGGACGGGGAACAGTCGTCCGGTAGAGACACAGGGCCTGTCCCGCCCTGCCTATACCGAGAATTTTGTCTTACACCGGTATCATATCATGCATTTTGACCAAACTCAACTGTTTCATGCGAAATTGTGTATCTTTTTTCAAAAAAGGCCGGTGCGAAAACACCGGCCTTTTTGTCAAAAAATATGTTTTATTCCGCCTCGCGCAGCCGCTCGACGATCGTCAGGCGGGAGACCGCCCGGTAGAGCGCGAGGGGGATGAGGGCGCCGAGCGCCGCAAAGACCGGGAGCAGAACCAGAATGGGCGCGACGGTGAAGCGGTAGGAAAAGAACCAGAACATGCCTTCCAGCGCGCCTGCGGTGAGCGGGGCCAGCACGACGGTCAGCGCGGCTGACAGGACGATGGCGCCCAGCGCGTAGAGAAGGCCCTCGAGGACGAGCATGATCCGGAGCTGCCTGCCCGTCATGCCGATCGACTGGAGCACGGCGAATTCCCGCCGCCGCGCCAGAATGTCGGTGAAGATGGCGTTGATAAAGTTCAGCACGCCGACGAGGCCGACGATCAGGCTGAGCGCACCGCCGAGCAGCAGGAACATCGAGCGGAAGCTCTCGAACTCGGCTTCGTAGGTGGAGCGGCTTTCATAGTCGAACTGCGGGTTCCGGTTCTGGGTGTAGCCCGCGAGAAAGTCCTCCATCCCGGCGTCCGCGCCGTCCGCCGTGTCGAAGGCGTAGAGCATGACCGCGTCGGTGCCGGTATCCCGGACAAAGGTCTCGCTGTTCAAAATGAATTCGTCCGACCCGAAGAAGCGGTAGCTGAGGGAGTAGGGAACGGTGACGAGCGCGGCGACCTCGTATTCGACGTCCCGGTATTTCGCGGCCCGGGCCCGCCAGGGCTCCCCGTCCGTGAGCTGTCCTTCCGCATAGATTTCCCCGGTTTCGGGGTTGTAATATTCGTATTCCTCCACGTAGCGCAGGGTGATTTTGTCCCCCAGCCGGGCCCAGTGGGAGTCCATCTCGGGATTGCCGTAGTCGTCGTCCGCGTAGACGGCGGCGATGTAATTTCCGCCGGGCGTGCGGAGCTTGTCGAGGTCGCCCTCCAGCACGGTCAGCTTGTCCAGAATATACGGTTCCATGCCGAAAAGCTGGACGTTGTCGGTCACAAGACCGGCGGCGTTCCGCTCCTCAGATGCGATCAGCTGATCGACGGCTGCCGGGTTGTTCCATCGGCCGTAGCGGGCGCGGTACCAGTCCTCGGTCACGAATTCCTGCACGGCCGAGGTCAGGCCGTAAACCCGGCCGCCCGCTTCGATGCCGCCCTGCGCGGCCACCTCCTCCATGACCTCTTCGGGCAGCGCCATGCCGGCGCCAAAGAGGCTGCCGGTCTGGAAGTATCCCGCGTCAGCCACAATAAAGTCGGAGACCACGTTTGAGAGGTATTTGTCCATATCAAAGCCGTTCGTGAAGGTGACGGTCAGGTTGAGCAGCACGACGGCGAGCGAGAGGGAAAGCAGGATGACGGCGGTCTTGCCCCGGCTGCGGCTCAAGTTGGCGCGCGCCATCGCGAACAGGGAGACCGCGCCCGACCGCTTTTCCGTTCGCGTTCCGCCCGTGCCTTCCGTGCAGCGGAGGGCCTCGATCGGAGAGACGCGGGCGGCCAGCCGCCCGGGACGGGCGCAGGACAGAAGAACGGTCAGCAGGGCGAACAGCGCTGCGCCCACAAAGATCACCGGATTGACCGAGACCATGCTGTGGATGCCGTTCAGCCGGGCGATGACGACCGGGGTCAGCCTGGCTCCGGCCAGCCAGCCGAGCAGCAGGCCGAGCGGGATGCCCGCCAGACTGAGCAGCAGCGCCTGCTGGCGGATGATCCGCCGGAGCTGGCGGCCTGTCGCGCCGATCGTCTTGAGCAGGCCGTAAAACCGGATATCGTTGGTGACGGAAATCTGAAAAACGTTGTAGATGATGAGATAGCCGGTGAAAATGATGAGCAGCAGCAGAGCCGCGATGCCCAGAACAAGCATGGGGTCGATGCTGCCGGCAAGCTGGGAGCCGGTGTAGCCCCAGTTGACGCCGGTGGCGATGTAGTTATCGCCTGCCGCGCGGCTCTCCGACTGGCAGCCGTGGTTAGCCAGCACCCACTCCATGTCACGTTCGATGTGCATGGAGCTGCCGAACATCACGTCGAGGTTCCAGCTCCCGGTCATGCCGTCGGCGCTGTCCTCGGGGTCGACGCCCGCCTCGTCCAGAATGGCGTCCACCCGGCTTTCGGGGATCAGAATGTGGTTCGCGACGATGACCTCGTCGTATTCCCACCAGCCGCAGAGGGTGAAGGTCTGGGTGGTCTCATGTCCGTCCACATCGAAGGTGACGGTGAATTGGGTTCCGATTTTGGGCTCGATGCCCAGCAGCTCGAGCACCCGGAGGTCGGTGGCAGCCTCGTCGGTGCCCTCGGCGGGGAGGCGGCCCTCGACGGGGTCGCAGTACATCCAGTGGGCCTGCTTCGCGTCCGAATAGCCGATCTCCACATGGGATTTGTTGAAAGGAATATCAGTCGGCATGCCGCAGAAGCGCCGCAAACCCCATTCCCTGATGAGCGAATCGCCCCGCAGCTCTTCAAATTCGGCTTTTGTCAGGTATTTGAAGGTGCCGTGACTCCAGCCGCCGCACTGGCGGAAGTTGTTCTGCTGGAAGCCGTCGTTGATCGACATCGCGATGGTGAACAGGGAGGTGAACAGCATCGCGGTCAGCGCGATCGCCAGAATGGCGATGATGTTCCGGGTTCGGGCCGCTTTCATGGACTTCCAGCCCAGCTTGCGGATGCATTTGCCGTTTGCAACTTTGATCATGGC
>CAMEPU010000032.1 GCA_945932315.1 uncultured Clostridia bacterium | reverse complement strand
CGCAGGGCATCGAGAAAACGATCAGCAGGACGGTGTTGATGCCGGCCGCTTTTTTGCGGCTCCAGCCCAGCCAGTCCATGCAGCTGGCCAGAATGTTCTCGAACACCGCGACGATGGTGGACATCGAGGCGAAGGTCATGAACAGGAAGAACAGCGAGCCCCACAGGCGGCCGCCGGCCATCGAGTTGAAGATCTTGGGCAGGGTGATGAAGATGAGCGAGGGGCCGCTGTCCGGGCTGACGCCGAACGAGAAGCAGGCCGGGAAGATGATCAGGCCGGCGACCAGCGCGACAAAGGTGTCGAGCACGCTGATCGTGACCGACTCGCCCAGCAGCGAGCGGTCGCGGCCCATGTAGCTGCCGAAGATCAGCATGGAGCCGATGCCCAGACTCAGGGTGAAGAAGGACTGGTTCATCGCGTCCACGATGACGCTCAGGATGCCGACCTCGGCCATTCTGTCCAAATCGGGGTACAGATAGAACCGCACGCCCTCCATCGCGCCGTCCAGCGTCAGGCTGTGGATGGCCAGCATGATGATCAGGCCGAGCAGGCAGAGCATCATGCCCTTGGTGATGCGCTCGACGCCGTTCTGCAGGCCGAGCGCGCAGATGCCGAAGCCGAGCAGGACGACGACGATCATCCAGAAGGTCAGAGTGACGGGCTGGGACAGCATCGCGCCGAAGGCCGCGTCCACACCGTCCACGCCCATGGCCGACATCTCGCCCGTGCAGTACTGGTAGAAGAACTGCATCATCCAGCCGGTGACCGAGGTGTAGAACATCATGAGGACGTAATTGCCCAGCAGGGCGAACTTGCCGTGGATGTGCCATTTGCTGCCCTTGGGCGCAAGCTCCTGATAGGCGCAGATCGCGCTCTTGCGCGACGCGCGGCCGATGGAAAACTCCATCGTCATGATCGGCACACCGACCGCGATCAGGAAAAACAGATAGATCAGCACGAACGCGCCGCCGCCGTTTTGGCCCGTGATGTACGGGAAGCGCCAGACGTTGCCGATGCCGATCGCGCAGCCTGCGGAAAGCAGGATGAATCCCAGACGGGATTTCAGACTCTCTCGCTGCATAGGATAAAACGCTCCTTTTGAAAATTACTTTGCTAAAGTCAAAAAATCAGGCAAGCCGAAGCCTGCCTTGAGAGCTCGTGTTTTGTTTTGCCGCGCGGCGCGGCCCGTTTCCCTTTTCCCCGATTCTCCTTTGACAGAAGCAGTACTATTACTATATCGAAAATCCGGACGTTTGGCAAGGGAATTCGGCCTGCTTTTCCGCTGAATCGCAAAAATCTTTTACAGCGCTGCCAAATAAAATTATTTTTCATATTTTCGTTTGATTCGTCTGGTTTTGTGACAGATCATGCGATATAATGAAAATACTACTTTGGACAAGGAGGGGCGGCGCATGGACTATCCCAAGACCGGCTATCTACACGAGGAGCTGCGGCTCTTCCACCTGACCGACGCCGGGCGGCGCGACTTCCGCTACCACTACCACGACTTCCACAAGCTGCTGCTCCCCCTGCGGGGCAACGTCAGCTATCTCATCGAGGGCAAGCACTACCACCTCGAGCCGGGCGACGCCGTGCTCGTCCGGGCGGGCGAGCTGCACCGGCCGGTCATCCACGACGACGCGCCCTATGAGCGCATCATCGCCTACATCTCCCCCGCCTTCTTCGACACCTGCCGGGCGGCGGGCGGCGACCCCTCCCCGGTGTTCGAGAAGGCCGACGGGCGCGACCTCTTCCGGCTGAACGGCGCGTCCGCGGGCGCGGCCGAGCGGCTGCGCGCCGCGTTTTCGGAGGACGACCCCAATGCCGTCCTGCTGCAAAAGGCGCGCCTGCTCGAGCTGCTGCTCCTACTCTGCCGGGCGCGCCGGGACGGCGGGCTGGACGTGCGGCCGGCGGTCTCCCACCCGCTCGTGCTGCGCATCATCGAGCAGATCAACGCCGACCTCTCGGCCGACCTGTCCATCGACGCGATCGCGGCCCGCAATTTCCTGAGCCGCTCCTATCTCATGAACCTCTTCAAAAAGGAGACCGGCTGCACGCTCGGCGGCTACATCACCGAAAAGCGGCTTTATCTGGCGCGCTCCCTGCTCCGGCAGGGCGTGCCCATTCAGGAGGCCTGCCTGCGCAGCGGCTTCACCGGCTACGCCAACTTCTACCGGGCGTTCAAAAAGCGGTACGGCGTCCCGCCCCGCGAGTCCGACCGCCTGCCCACCGAAGGGGCCGACTGACGCGCACCGCCCCCGTTTTCCCGGCATATCCTGTACTGAGCCCTTCATCCAATCCCGAAGCGGCTCAGAAAGGATTTCACCATGGGTATCACCAATTCCAACAAGGAGCTGAACGCGTCCCACATCGACTGCGGCGGCTCCTTCCAAGTGACTCTCTCCCTGACGGCTGAGCCCGACATCCAGAGCAATCCGACCGACATCGTGCTGGTTCTGGACCGCTCGCGCAGCATGGCCGGCAGTTCTCTTGCCAACCTCAAAAACGGCGCGAAGCGGTTTATCGACATCATCGACGAGGCGACCGACGGCGCGCAGGACGGGCAGATCGGCCTGGGCAGCCGCATCGGCATCGTCAGCTTCGCCGACACCGCGACCCAGGACACCGGCCTCATCACCTCGGTCGATGACCTCAAGGCCGCGGTCGATGCGCTCACGGCGAACGGCCTGACCAACCACGCCGACGCCTTTGAGCAGGCGCTCGCGCTGTTTGACCCCCTTTCCCCGAACGCCAAGGTCATGGTTCTGTTCACCGACGGCCGAACCACCGTCGGCGGCGACGCTTCGCCCGCCGCGGCGGCCGCCCGCGCCCAGGGCGTGACCATCTACTGCATCGGCCTGTCGGGCAACGGCGGCATCGACGAGGACGCGCTGAACGACTGGGCCTCCGACCCCGATTCCTCCTATGTCGCGATCACGCCGGACGACGCCGAACTAGAGGCCCTCTTCGCCGATCTCGCCCGCAACATCTCCCGCCCGGGCGCGACCGGCATCGTGCTGACCGATCAGGTCTTTTCCTGCTTCAAGATCACCTCGCTGTCCGCCCCGACCAAGGGCACGGCCAGCCTGCTGAATGACACCACGGTCGAGTGGAAGATCGGCGAACTGGGCGTGCGCAATAGCGAGGGCGCGGCGCTCACCTTCACCGTGCAGCACGTCGGCCCGTGCGCGGGGCTGCTCGAGGTGAACGAAAAGATCACCTATGCCGACAACGAGCGCAACACCGTGCACTTCCCCTCCCCCGAGATCGAGGTTGACTGCGATCTGGTCACCGTCCCCGAGACCTGCCCCGCGCCGGTCGACGTCGAAATCGGCGGCTGCACCGACACCATCGAGTTCAACGCGGGCGAGATCGACCTCGAATCGCTCGGCCGCATCCTCCAGCTCGATGTGACCCTGCACAACGTCTGCCCGCGCAAACGGGTGGCGCTCGCGGTCATCGTCACCGAGGTGGACGCGAACGGCGACGAGCACCAGCGCGGTCTCAAGACCCTGACCATCCCGGCGCACGCGCAGTCCACCTGCCGCGACGTGACCGTGCGGTGCATCAAGTTCGTCCTCCCCGAGGATCTGGACATCTCCGGCCAGACCCACGGCATCTGCGACGAGCGGCACTTCAAGGCGCGCTTCATCGCCCACTATATCGACAACGACTTCACCTGCTGCGATATGATCCTGTAAACAGACGAAGGGCACACCCGCTTGGATGTGCCCTTTTTGTGCATATGCGCGAAATTTAGAGGTCGATCAGCTCGAGCTTCTCTTCCTTGATGTTGTGCTTCTTGGCATAGCCGGTCAGGATCAGGGTCAGCGCGCCGTCGCCGGTGACGTTGCACGCGGTGCCGAACGAATCCTGCAGCGCGAAGATGGTCAGCATCAGGCCGGTGCCGGTCTCGTCAAAGCCCAGAACCGAAATGATCAGGCCGAGGGACGCCATAACGGTGCCGCCGGGGACGCCGGGCGCGCCGATCGCGAAGACGCCGAGCAGCAGGCAGAACAGGATCATCGAGCTGAGCGAGGGCAGCTGACCGTACAGGATCTTGGAGACGACCATGACGAAGAATACCTCGGTCAGAACCGAGCCGCAGAGGTGGATGTTCGCGAACAGCGGGATGCCGAAGTCGACCATATCAGAGCGCAGGGTCTTGGCCTTCTTGGCGCAGGACAGCGCGACCGACAGGGTGGCCGCCGAAGACATGGTGCCGACCGCGGTGATGTACGCCGGGCCGTAATGCTTCAGAACCTCCATGGGGTTGGTGCCCGAGTAAGCGCCGCCCAGCAGGTACAGAACCGCCAGCCAGATGTAATGGCCGGCCATGACGATCAGGATGACCTTGATGAATACAGGCGCCTGACCGGTGATGGTGCCGTCATACGCCAGGCACGCGAAGGTGGAGGCGATGAAGAAGGGCAGGATCGGGATGACAACCTTGGTGACGATCTGCAGAACGATCTGCTGGAACTCGTCGAGGATGCGGATGACGAACTTGGCCTTGACCCAGACCGCCGCGAGGCCGATCAGAACCGAGAAGACCAGCGCCGACATGACGGGCATGATCTGCGGGATGTTCAGCTCGAACGCGACTGCGGGCAGATCCTTCAGGCTGTCGACGTTAGACACGATGTGCAGGCCGGGAATCAGGCCGAAGCCCGCGATCATGGACATGAACGCCGCGCAGATGGACGAAACGTACGCGATGACGAGGGCGACGCCCAGCATCCGCGACGCGCTCGAACCCAGCTTGGTGATCGAGGGAGCGATGAAGCCGATGACGATCAGCGGGACGCAGAAGGTGATGACCTGACCCATGATGTACTTCAGGGTCACGATGACGGTCATCAGATTGCCGGACCATACCGGTCCGAGCACGTTGTTGGTCAGGCCGATGCCGACGATAACGCCAGCGATCAGGCCGATGAGCAGCTTGGCGGGCAGGCTCTTCAATAGTTTCATGTTTTTCCTCCTAACAAAACTCTTTCCCTAACTTTATCAGGAACGATCAGGTTCAGCCGTTGCTGGCCTGACCGGTCATGATGCGGATGATCTCGCGGTCGGTCTCGCGCATGCCGAAGCGCCCGAGCCGGCCGATGTTGTGGATGGTGGCCTCGACGCCCTTGGTGACGATGCCCTCGCCGCCCCGGAACTGCTGGCCGCTGCGGAACATGTGGTAGCCCAGAATGCCCGCGTCAACCGCCGCCGCGATCTTGGCCGCGCAGGACGGCTTCGCGCCGTCACAGATCATGCCCGAGATCGTCGCGAGCGCGTTGACCAGCGTGTGCGCGACCTCGGTGAAGCCGCCGCCGTTCAAATAGGCGATCGCGGCGCCCGCGCCGCAGCCCGCGCTGACCGCGCCGCAGTAGGCGGACAGGCGGCCGATGCCGGTCTTCATATGGATGGTGAGCAGGTCGCTCATCGTGACCGCGCGCACCATGGTGTCATGGTCGACGCCCAGCTCCTTGGCATATTCGATGACCGGAACCGAGGCCGTGATGCCCTGGTTGCCCGAGCCCGAAACGATGATGACCGGCATCTCGCAGCCGCTCATACGGGCGTCCGAACCGGCGGCCGCCATGTAGCGGGCCCGGATCTTGATGTCGTCGCCGTAGTACTCGCGCAGCACCTTGCCGATGTTCGCGCCCCAGTCGTTCCGCATGCCCTCCTCGGCGATCGCGTAGTTGTACTCGATCTGGCGCTCGACCATCCCGCGCACATCCTCGAGATCCATCGTGTTCACGAAGTCCACAATCGCCTCGACCGACATGCAGCTCCGGTCGGTCAGGCCGTCGGCCTTGTCGGCTGCGACGACCGCGCCCGACTTGAGCAGGGTCTCGCCGTTCTTCTCGATGAGCACGATGTTCGTGTGGTAATCGGCGATGCGCAGGCGCACCGACTGATCCCCCGCGCGCAGGGTGATGATGATGTCAAAGATGACGTCGCCCTCGGCGGGCGCAACCTTCACCTCGTGGCTGTCCAGATAGGCGCGGATCTCCTGTTTCTGCTCCTCGGTGACCTCGGAGATGACCTCGAGAATCTTGCCCGCGTCGCCCGCGACGACGCCGGCCACGGCCGCCGCCTCAATGCCCTTGAGGCCGCCCGTGTTGGGTACGACAACGCTCTTGACGTTCTTGATGATGTTGCCGCTCGCCTCGACGAGCACGCTCTCCGGCTCACATCCGAGCACCTCGCGTGCCTTCGCCGCGCCGTATGCGATCGCGATCGGCTCCGTACAGCCCATGGCAGGAACCAGCTCCTCGCGCAGAATCTGCACAAAGTTGTGATAGCGCTGATCTGTCCTTTCCATGGTTTTTACCCCCTTCCCAATGCGTTCCATTTTCGTATTTTTGTACGATAAAGCATTGAATTTTACTTTATCGTTTGTACAATGTTCCTATATTATAACATTGCATAACCCTGAAATCAATAGGGTTTCAGGATTTTTACAGCTTTGGCGCATCCGTCATGGAGTGTGAGCATGCTCAGCAGGTTCCCGCCGGGCGGCGCCGTGCTCAGCCTTCCGCACGCGGCCGCATCCATCCATCCTATGCGCGTGCGCCGGGAGAAATGTGCTCCGCCGCGCCCGCGGGCAGCCGATTTTCATGTTGCCACGCCTGCCGACTTGTGATACACTGAAAATAAGCAGAACAAAGGCGTTATGCGCTTTTTTGTTCTGCTTTTTTATTGGATAATAAGCCGACGGCCGTTGGGAAAAAGGAGGCTCTCGTATGGCGGCATTTGATCAGATCAACTGCGGTTTTCCCGGGCTTGACCGGGCGCTCGACCACATCCGTCTGGGCGACAACGTGGTGTGGCAGGTTTCCAGCGTGGAGGAATTCGCATTTTTCGCCCGCCCCTTTGTGCGGCAGGCGGTGGCCGACGGGCGGAAGGTGCTCTACATCCGCTTCGCCCAGCACCCGCCCCTGCTGGACGACCTCACCGGGGTCGAGCTGTGCGAATACGACCCCGACGAGGGCTTTGAGGCGTTCACCGTGGCCATCCATGACAAGATCACCGAGGCTGGGCGGGACGCGTTCTACGTGTTCGACTGCCTGTCCGAGCTGCAGTCGGTGTGGTACACCGACCTCATGATGGGCAACTTCTTCCGGGTCACCTGCCCCTATCTGTTCGAGCTCGACACCGTGGCCTACTTCCCGCTGCTGCGCGGCCGCCACTCGTTCGACGCGGTCGCCCGCATCCGGGACACCACCCAGCTCCTGCTCGACGTCTACGCCGCGGGCGACGCCCTGTTCCTCCACCCGCTCAAGGTGTGGAACCGGTACTCCGACCGCATGTTCCTGCCCTACTGCTATCACAAGGACACGGGCGACTTCACCGCCGTCGAGGGCGGCGTGGGCATGAGCCGGTATTACCAGCTCATGCAGAACCTGAGCGCCTGCGCGCAGGATCAGAACTACGACAGCCACGACCGCTTCTTCAGCCTCGCGCGGATGGATTACGCCCGGGGCAGCTTCTCAGCCGAAACCGAGGAGCAGATCATCGACAGCACCATGACGAAGGACGTCCGCCTCAAGGACATGGTCAAACGCTACTTCACGCCCGCCGACTACTTCCAGCTCCGCGACCGGATGATCGGCAGCGGCGCGATCGGCGGCAAGGCCTGCGGCATGCTGCTCGCCCGCAAGATCTCCCAGAAGGAGATCCCCGAATTCGCGCAGTACAGCGAGCCGCACGACTCGTTCTACATCGGCTCCGACGTGTTCTACACCTATATCGTCTCGAACGGCTGCTGGCGGCAGCGCATCCGCCAGCGCACCCCGGCGGGCTACTTTTCGGAGGCCGAGGCGCTCAAAAAAGGTCTGCTCGAGGGCACCTTCCCGCCCAGCATCCGGGAGCAGTTCCAGAAGGTGCTCGACTACTTCGGCCAGAGCCCATTCATCGTCCGCTCCTCCAGCTTTCTGGAGGACGGCTTCGGCAACGCCTTCGCCGGGAAATACGAGTCGGTGTTCTGCGTCAATCAGGGCAGCCCGCAGGAGCGGCTGGACGCCTTCGAGCAGGCGGTGCGCATCGTCTACGCCAGCACGATGAACCGCTCGGCGCTCGAATACCGGCTGCAGCGCGGCATGAGTCAGAAGGACGAACAGATGGCCGTTCTGGTGCAGCGGGTATCCGGCTCGTACTTCGGCCAATGGTTCCTGCCGGGCGCCGCCGGGGTGGGCTACAGCCACAGCGCCTATCAATGGAACCGGGACATGGACCCGGGCGCCGGGATGCTGCGCCTTGTCATGGGTCTGGGCACCCGGGCGGTCGACCGCATCGGCGAGGACTACCCCCGTCTCGCCAATCTCGACCGGCCGGCGGTCATGGCGTCCAACACGATGGCCGACAAGCACCGCTTCTCCCAGCGCTACGTCGATGTGCTCGACTGTCAGGAAAACCGGCTGCGCGCGCTGCCGCTCGATCAGCTGCTCCCCAGCCTGCCGCTCTGGTACCGCAGGTGCGTGATGGAGCGCGACTGGGAGGCCGAGTCCAGCCTCCGTCAGAGCGGCATGTTCCGCGAGATCTGGTTCGCCAACTGTCAGGCGTTGCTCGAAAACAAAACCTTCACCGGTCTCATGCAGCGCATCTTAAAGACGCTGGAACGGGTCTACGGCAACCCGGTGGACATCGAATACACGGTCAACATGGACGAAACGGGCGCGTTCGTCGTGAATCTGCTCCAGTGCCGCCCGTTGTATCAGGGCAAGGCGGGCGAGCAGGTCGACCTCGACTCCCTCCGCCTGTCCGAAACCCTCTTTGACCTGCGGGATTCCTCGATGGGCTCCTCGGGCAGGCGGCCGGTCGACGTCGTGGTCTGGATCGACCCCAGGGGCTATCACCTGTACCCCTACGGCAAAAAGGCGACGGTAGCCACCGCCGTGGGCAAAGTCAACGAGCGCTACCGCGGCAGCGGAAAGGGGCTGCTCCTGCTCGCGCCCGGCCGCCTCGGCACCTCCTCGCCCGAGCTCGGCGTCCCGCTGTCCTTCAGCGACATCTCGAATTTCTCGATCGTGTGCGAGGTGTCCGACCAGCAGGCCGGCTTCATGCCCGAGCTGAGCTACGGCAGCCACATGTTTCAGGATCTGGTCGAGGCCGAGATCGCCTACGGCGCGGTGTGGGGCAACGCCAAAACGGCCGCCTACCGCCCGGCGCTGCTCGACCGGTGGGACGACCTGTTCCCCGCGATCTGTCCGGACGACCGCGAGCTGCACGGCATGATCCGCGTGTTCGAGACCGACGGCATGGGCTACTGGCTCGATTCGGTGCACAACCGGGCGGTCTGCGGTCTGCCCGACTCTCCCGCCTGATATCTGCGCATGAAAAAGGATCATCCGTTGGATGATCCTTTTTGCATAGCAGATTTACCGCTCGTGGATACAATGCACCATGTTTTGAAAGCGTGGTGCATCATTTTGTGGGTTCAGTTTTGATGCGCCGGGACAATGCGGACGGAAAGGACAAAAGCAGCCTGTGAAATTTATTCCCGTTTCTCCGCTTTTTTCTCCCGTTCCAGAATTTTCCGAAGGATCCTGACACCTTTTTCTGTGTAGTCCTCTTCTTCACTGCCGCTGCTTTCCAGGATCCGCTCAATGGCCTGTGCGGGATCCAGGGAATGATACGGATAATACAGATTGCGAAGATCCTTTGCTTTCATTTGTTTATACACCTGTTTGCTGCTCTTTTCATAGGTATACGCCCAGTAGCGATACAGGTATCCCAACCAATAAAGCTCTTCCCGACCGTATCGTTCCTTTCCGTAGGAAGTCGGACCATATTGTGCATCCACTTCATTTAAGATACAGAGTGCATCGCTGGCCCCCAGCAGGAATCCCCTCTTGTCCATTCTGGATGCGACTTGGGAGTTCATAAATCGGCGGATAAAAATGGGAGAGCTGCACTGCATTGCTTCAAGGGAATCCGCAAAAACATCCGCCTGTAATGCGCATAACTTCAGGCCTTCTTCGTCGATCTTCTTCATAGCAAAATTTCCTCAATATACTGCCCCTGCCCGCGATACTGCTTACGGGCAATTTTGACCTTGTCGTTACTGACCTGGGCATCCTCGCTCCGCACGGAGATATAGGCTTCTTTCTCAACAGAGGCCAGATAGCATCTGCGCAGGATCTTGATCTGATCCGCCGCCCGCTGTGTAAAGAAAACATACTGGTTGCCCAGGTTGGTAGCGGAAAGGCAGTGCCGACACTGGACGTCCGTTATTTCGCCCTCAATAAAGCTATCGATAATCTGGAACATCCGATTATCCGCAATCGGCGCCACCACATAGTCAACCCCATTCAAACGATTCAGGACGCCCTGAATCATCGGGTGCCCTGCATATGCCGTCAATCTTCCGCGGAAGAATGCGATCATCAGCATCCAATCCTGTTCTACACCCAGTTTCAGCTCCTTCATACCGGATCTGTCGAAATCCAGCATATACAGACTCGGGTGCGGAAAGTTGGAGACAAACATTGCCGACTGTTCCAGGCTTTCTCCACAATAGAAGCCCTGACCAAAATCGTTGTTTATTCTTGACTTCTCAACGGAAATATCGCCTGAAATACCTGTTTTGGCCCCATGAAACAGAAGGACATGGTTCTCCGGACATTCTTCCCGAAACAACTGCTCCTTAATCTTATTCAGACGTATTTTCTTTTTGAACGCATATTCATAAATTTTTTCAAGATTGGCGGGCGAGACCGTTTCTCCCGGCTCTTTCCAGCGGGAAACCGTACTGGCGCTTACCCCAAGTTCCCTCGCAAATTCCTGAATGGTCATCCCCAGCAACTCCATGATGACCTCGATATCCTCATGTACACGAAAGTCCATGTTGATCCCCCTATGTTCTGCTTGAACTTAATTATAGCATATCGGATCAACAAGTTCAATGTCTTTGCCGTAACTTCATTATAACATATCGGATGAACAAGTTTCTCAGCTCTTGTTTGCTGATCAAGGTCATTCTTTGATTAACAAGCGAACTTGGTCTTTCAAAAAAAAAGGATCATCCGTTGGATGTGCTCCGAAACACAGATGGAGGGACTTGCCCGCGTGCGCGCGGGCCACGCGCCCAAAGGCATGCTACCGGCATGCCTTTCTGGAGGGCGCTTTTCAAGTCCCTCCCGATATTTGTGCATGAAAAAAGGATCATCCGTTGGATGATCCTTTTTGGTGCAGATGGAGGGACTTGAACCCTCACGCCCTTGCGAGCACTAGCACCTGAAGCTAGCGCGTCTGCCATTCCGCCACATCTGCATATGTAATTTGTTATCGGGTGGTGCGAGTGACGGGACTTGAACCCGTACGCCTTTTGAGCACACGCCCCTCAAACGTGCCTGTCTACCAGTTCCAGCACACTCGCATTTCCTCGGCGACGGTATTTATTATACCGTCCCATCCCTCAAATGTCAACAATATTTTTTGAAAAAAAGAAGATTTTTTCATCCCCGCCCTATGGTATACTGGAACTGGAAAGAGAGGCTTCCGCCCTATGTACTACGTCTACATCCTGCGCTGTGCCGATGGCACGCTCTACACCGGATATACCCCCGATCTCACCGCCCGGCTGGCCGCCCACAACAGCGGCAGGGGCGCGAAATACACCCGCGGCCGCGGCCCGGTCACGCTGGCCTTCAGCGAGGTCTTTGACGACCGGCACGAAGCGCTGAGCTACGAGGCCGCCCTCAAAAAGCTCACCCGGGAGGAAAAACTGGGCCTGATCGCCTCCCAGGATGAGCCGGGCGGCGAATACCTGACCGTCCTCGACCGGGCGGGCAACCCGTGCGGCGAGCGGCCGCGCGCGGTCTGCCACCGGCAGGGGCTGCGCCACGCCGTCGTCCACCTCTGGGCCGTGCAGGACGCCGGTTCCGGCCCGGTCGTCTGGCTGCAGCAGCGCGGCTTCGACCGCCCGCTCTACCCCGGCCTGTTCGATCTGACCGCCACCGGACACATCGACCCGGGCGAAACGCCCCTCGAGGCCATTTGCCGCGAGGCGCTCGAGGAGGCCGGCCTGCTGCTCGCCCCCGACGAACTGCTCCCCGCGCCCCCGGTGCTCCAGCGCTATGCCCGCCCGGACGGCGGCCTCGACAACGAGATCGCCCACGCCTTCCTCTGGCGCACCGCCCAAACGCCCGCGTTCCAGCCCGGCCCCGAGGTCGCGCGCATGCTGCCCATCCCGCTCGCCGGGCTGCAGGCGCTCTGCGAGGGCGCGGCGGAAACCGCGCTCGAGGGCGCGCCCGTCCCGCGCACCCAGTTCAGCTGCCTGCACGAAAACGAATGGAAAAAAATTAAAAAATTGCTCCGGCAGCGATCGCACCCGGTCTGACCGTCAGGCGGCTCTCGAAAGAGGGCCGCTTTTTTCCTGCCGTGCCCGTTTGAGGGAGGGAAAGGCGGGGTATTCTGTAAAAAACAGTTGACCACCCGGTCTGTTTGTTCTACAATAAAAAGCAGACCTATTGGTCTGTTTTTGAAATTCCTTGTCTTTTCGCAAGACAAGCGTGTCAGGTGATCAATCATGCCAAAAGAACAATCCGTATCCAGGGAATCCCTGCTTTCCACCGTCAAGCCCTCCAAGGCAATCGTCCAGCTGGCCATTCCCGCCACGCTGGCGCTGCTGGCCAAGGCTGTTTACAATATCGTCGACACCGCCTACATCGGCATGCTGGGCAGCGACATCGCGCTGGCGGCCGTGGGCGTTATCCTTCCCCTGCTGCTGATCATGGTTTCGATCGAAAACATCTTCGCGGCGGGCGCGTCGGTTCTGGCCGGACGCCAGCTCGGCGCGGGCGACCGGGAGGGCGCAAACCGCACCGTCACCACGATCGTCGGCTTTTCCATCTTCGTCGGCATCGCGCTGTGCGTCCTGGGTATTGTGTTTATGAGCCCGCTGCTCCGCGCGTTCGGCGCGTCGGATGCGGTCCTGCCCCAGGCGCGCGACTACGCCTTCTGGATGTTTATCGCGGCCCTCTTCAACCTGCCCGCACAGAGCATGAACTGCGCGGCGCGCGCCGAGTCCTCGGTCAAGATCTCCTCGATCGCGGTCATCACGGGCGCGGCGCTCAACGTGCTGCTTGACCCGGTGTTCATGTTCTCCTGGGGCTTTGACATGGGCGTCGAGGGCGCGTCCCTCGCGACGACCATCTCCCAGTGCGTCACCTTCCTGATCCTCATGTGGTTCTATCTGAGCGGCCGCTCGATCATCAAGATCAAACCCCGCCATTTCAAGCTGTCCGGCCGCTTCCTGTGGGAGGTCACCGCGATCGGCATTCCCACCGCGGTCATCCAGATCTGCCTCGCCGTCGCGACCTCGCTCACCAACATCGCCGCCAAGCCCCTCCCCGACTCCGACCTGATCATCGCGGCCTACGGCGTGGTGCAGCGCCTGATCCTGATCGGCTGCTACGTCGTCATGGGCTTCATGCAGGGCTATCAGCCGGTGGCCTCCTATGCCTTCGGCGCGAAAAACGAGGACCGCTTCCACGATGCCGTCCGCTTCGCGCTCAAGGGCGCACTGCTGCTGACCGTTCTGGTCGCCATCGTCTATATCGCGCTGGCGCAGCCGCTGATCCTGCTGTTCAACCGCAATCCGCTGGTCGTCGAATTCGGCAAATGGCTGCTGATCTCCCAGGTGGCCCTCTATCCGGCCTTCGGCCTGTGCTATATGATGACGATCACGTTCCAGACCGTCGGCTCCTCCCGCATGGGCCTGTTCCTCTCCATGATCCGTCAGGGCCTGTTCTACGTGCCCTTCATTCTCACGCTGCCCCGGCTGCTGGGCGTCACCGGCATCTATTTTTCCCAGCCGGCCGCCGACGTGCTGACCATCCTGATCTGCCTGTTCCTCGTGGGGCCGATGAAGCGCATGGCCTCCCAAAACATGTTTGGAAACGCGCAGAACTGACGAGCTTGCGCTTCCTCCTCTTTCCCCAAAAGCCGCCCGGTGGGCGGCTTTTGGCAGCTTGGCAAAAAAGAATTTTTGCCAAGCTGCGTCCGGATTTTCAAACTGCAAAAAGTTTAAAAATCCGATGATTGGATCCCGGAAGCGGGGGCTTGCCGCCCCCCTTCCAGACCATCCCCCTGTCCGTAATCGCGACACAGGTGGTTTCAGGATGTTTCTTTTGGGACTTTTTTAACCGCCGCTTTCTATGCTATAATAAGGTCAAAGCTTTCACGAGAGGAACGAACATGCTCAAATATCTGCTTTACTATCTGCTCGCCGTCAACCTGCTGGGCGCGGGCGCGGTCTTTCTGGACAAGTGGCTGGCGCGGCACGACAAGCGGCGCATCCGGGAGCGCACCCTCTTTCTCTGGTGCGTGCTGGGCGGCTGTCCGCTGGTGTACGCCGCGATGAAGCTCTGCCGCCACAAAACCCTGCACAAGCGCTTCATGATCGGTATCCCGCTGATCTTTCTCGCTCAGGTCATCGCGGTCGGCGCGCTGGTCTGGTACCTCAACAGCGCCGATCTGTGGGGTGTTTCAATTATTGTATCGAAATAAGGAGAGTTTATGATGCTGCTGATCCAAAACGGGCGATTGCTCGACCCCTATACCGGAACCGACGCCCCGCGCGACATCCTGATCGGAGAGGACGGCGTGATCGCCGCCGTCGGGGAGAACCTGTCCGCACCTAGCGCGGAAATTCTCGACGCGTCCGGCCTGACCGTCAGCCCCGGCCTGATCGACACCCACGTGCACTTCCGCGATCCCGGCCAGACCGCCAAGGAGGACATCGACACGGGCGCGGCCGCCGCGGCCGCGGGCGGCTTCACCACCGTCATCTGCATGGCCAACACCGTGCCCACCGTCGACAGCGTCGAGACCCTGCGCTACGTGCAGGAAAAGGCCGTCAGCCACCCCGAGGTCAACATTTTGCAGGCCTGCGCCATCACCAAAGGCTTGAAGGGCGCGGAGCTGACCGACTTCGCCGCCCTGCTCGCGGCGGGCACGCCCGGTTTCACCGACGACGGCGTGAACCTTTCGGACGCGTCCCTCGCGCTGCGCGCGATGGAGGAGGCCGCCTGCCACGACACCCTGCTCTCCTTCCACGAGGAGGAAAAGTCGCTCGTCGCCTCCCCCGGCGTGAACGCGGGCTCGGCGGCGGCAAAATCGCTCGGCCTGCCCGGCGCCCACCCCTCGTCCGAGGAGGCCATGGTCGCCCGTGACATCGCCCTCGCCCTGCGCACGGGCGCGCGCGTCGTCTTCCAGCACATCTCGAGCGCCCTCTCGATCGAGCTGATCCGGCAGGGCAAGCGGATGGGCGCGCACATCTACTGCGAGGTCACGCCCCACCACATCGCGCTGACCGAGGACGCCGTCCTCGAGCACGGCACCTACGCCCGCATGAACCCGCCCCTGCGCACCGAGGCCGACCGGCAGGCCATCTGCGCCGCGCTGGCCGACGGCACCGCCGACCTGATCGCGACCGACCACGCGCCCCATACCGCCGAGGAAAAAGCCCGGCCGTTTGCGCAGGCGCCGTCCGGCATCACCGGCCTTGAGACCGCGTTCTCGGTCTGCAACACCGCGCTCGTGCAGACCGGCATCCTCACGCCGCTCGAGCTGCTCGCCCGCATGAGCCGCGGCCCGGCCGAGGTCTACCGCCTGCCCGGCAAGTCGGTCGAACCCGGCCACCGCGCCGAGCTCGTCCTGCTCGATTGGGACTGTGAAAAGGTCTACACCTCGTATCATTCGAAGGGCGTCAACACCCCGTTCACCGGGAAGAAGCTGACGGGCGCGGTGCGCGCGACCGTCATGGGCTGCCGCGCCCACAGAAACGGCTGAACAACAGCGCCCGGCGCTTCGCACGGGTGCTCATAAGACAGTAATTCCCCAAATTACGATTATGGCATCTGTCAGACGGGGTTGGTAAACGAGATAACGGGTATTCGGTGAAAGCCGAGTACCCGTTATTTTTTTGCCCCTGACTGAAAACAATAGATTTATTCACATGTTCCGAGTATAATTAAGTCATATCTATCTTATCCCATCCATTCCGAGATTTTTTCAAAAAATCTCAAAAAATTTTGGAAACATTGGAACAATTCAGCCTTTCTCATGCCATATATAGTAGAGGGCTATTTCAAAACGATTGGAGGTGACGCTTATGGAGAAGCGGAAAAGCCCGAAAGGTTTCATTGTGGTGCTGCCCGGTGAGATCATCGA
>CAMEPU010000031.1 GCA_945932315.1 uncultured Clostridia bacterium | reverse complement strand
TGGTGGTCTTGCCGCAGCCGGAGGGGCCCAGCAGCGTCATGAAGTCGCCGTCCTCGATCGTCAGGTTCAGGTTCTTCAGGACGTGGTTCTTGCCGTAAAATTTATCGACATTTTTCAGTACAATCTTGCTCATGTTATTCGATACGTCTCCTTTCTGTTCTCTCTGTCACTTAGCCTGCCATGCTCTTGGCCAGATCAGCGTCGCCGAAGATATTCGCCAGCGCATATACAAGGAATACGATGGAGAACATCACGATCGCCACGCAGTTGGAAGCCTGCGGGCAGTTCTGGTTCTGATACTGGAACGCCAGATAGGGCAGCGTGGAGGTCGAGGGGGTCATCAGCAGGATGATCAGATCCAGCTCCTTCATAATGGAGACGAAGATCAGCATGAAGCCCGAAATGAAGCCGCCCTTGGACAGGGGCAATACAATCGAAATAAAGCGCTTGAAGAAGCCAGCGCCCTCAATGGAAGCAGCCTCCTCCAGCTCGCCGCTGATCTGCAGCATATTGGAGGTGCCGGCGCGGGATGCGAAGGGCAGGTGCTTGACGACCGAGGTCAGGGTCAGCAGAGCGAACGTACCGTACAGTGCGGGGATCAGCTGAACGCCGAAGATGGTCTGCGGCTTGGAGAACATCGACAGGAAAATGCCGCCGAACGCAACCGAGGGGATCAGGTAGGGGATGAATACCAGCTGCTCAACCAGCTTGCCGTGGAACTTGCCGCGGCCCTTGGCGCAGATGTAACCGAGCATCTGACCGAAGATCGTGCCGAAGATGCCGTTGATGAAGGTCAGCTTCAGGGAGTTGATCAGGGACAGCTTGAAGTTCGAGTTCTTGAAGATGCCGGGGACGCCCTCCATGATGTTCGGATCGCCTTCACCGATCCAGTAATACAGCGTGAAGTTGGCCAGCGAATAGGTGCCTTCCTTCAGCATGCAGCTTTCGATGATCAGGATGACGACCGGCATGATGATGCCGATAATGAAGAATACGAACAGCAGCGCGGTGATGAAGGGTCTCCAGACGCCCAGACCGATCGGGGTCGAACGGCCGCCCTTGCCGCCGACGGTGGCATAGGACTTGCGGGTGCCGATCAGCTTCTGGTTGATGAAGACCGACAGCGACGCGATGCAGATCATCAGGATCGCCATCGCAAACGCGGTCTGGGTGTTCTGAGATTTGCTGTTGGAGTACAGCTCGCTGGACAGCGTGCGGAAGCTGACGGGCGAACCCAGGTAGTTGATGACGCCGAAGGTACCGATGGCCTTGGAGAAGGTCAGGATGACGGCGGACAGCATGGCCGGCAGAACCAGCGGCAGGGTGATCTTGCGGAGGATCAGGCTCTTGCTCGCGCCCTGAATCTCACCCATCTCCTCCAGCTCGGAGTTGACCGAGTTGAGCGCCGCCGAAACCAACAGGTAGGTGTACGCGTAATAGTGCAGGGACAGCACCAGGATGATCGCGATCGGGCCGTAGGCGATCGGGGAAAGCACGGTCTCGATCACTTCGTTCGTTACGCCCATCGAGGTCATCATCGAGGCCACGAAGCCGGGCGCGCCGCCGACACGCGGCGTTTTGAACATGGACAGCCAGGCCTGCGACTTGACCCACGAAGGAATCATGTAGGGGATGATGACCGCGAGGGAGAAGAAGGGCTTGAAGGGCAGGTCGGAGCGAACCATCAGCCATGCCAGAACAGAACCCAGCATGATGGCGCAGACCGAAACGCCGAAGCCGATCAGCAGCGAGTTCAGCAGCGGCTTGATGAGCAGGCTCATCGAAAGCTCGCTGGCCAGCAGGCGCTGCCAATAAAACAGGGTGAATTTGCCCACGTCGGCTGCCGTGCCGCCAACCGCGCGCAGATCGCGCTGAGACAACTTAAAGGTGGTGGACAGCATGTCGACCAGTGGGAATACGATCAGATAAGTCAGCAGGATGATCGCAACCAGTACGATGATGTTGTACGGATTGGAAACAACCGACCAAATCTGATTTTTGAGTCGCTTGGACTTGGAGTAGCTTTGCTCGTTTGGTTTCATTGCTCGAAGGCACCCTCTCTTTCTCTTCATGGTTTTCTTCCTTGGAAGCCGTTTGCCGTCCTTCTCGAATTAGTTGTGCAAACGTTTCCGTTTTCATGGTCATATCTTACCATTTCACGCCGCCGATTGTCAAGTGCTCTTCGCATTTTCCCCATTATACACAACGCTTTTCTCCGGATTTTGGCCCTTCTGCACAATGCCTTTTGCATTTCGATTTGGTATAATATAGTTGCAAATCAAATGCATTTCCCCTTTTATTCTCTTTTTCTATTCCTTACCGCACTGCATTTCCCCATTTTCCCCGGAAACCGAAAGGAATCCGGGGAAAATGGTTTGTAGTGCAAACGTTACCAGAACGATTGGTCATTTTCAGAGAGGAGGAACCACTCTGATGCATCATATCACGATCAAAGACATCGCGCGGATGGCGGGCGTCTCGGTGACCACGGTCTCCCGCGCGCTGAACAACGCGCCCGAGATCCGGGAGGAGACCCGGGCGCACATTCTGGAGATTTGCAGCCGGGAGGGCTACCGCACCAACCTGCTGGCGCGCAGCCTGATCTCGAACCGCACCAACGTGCTCGGCGTCGTTCTGCCCGATCTTTCCAGTCCCTTCCATGCCGCGCTGGCGCTCCACATCGAGACCTGCGCGTCCGAGCTGGGCTATCAGGTCATGCTGTGCAGCGGCCAGCCCGAGGACGGCCGGATCGACGGCCTGTTCGACTTCCTGATCGGCCAGCAGGTGGATGGCATTCTGCTGACCAGCGCCAGCAACAGCGCGATGCCGCTGCTCGAGCGCTACCAGTCCACCGTGCCCACCGTGCTGCTCGGCGCCTTCGTGTCGGCCGCATCCCCCCTGCGCATCAACTCTGTGAGCACGGACAACTATATCGGCGGCTGGCTGGCAGCCGGATACCTGCACCGTCTGGGGCATCGCGACGTCATTTATCTCGGCATGCGCAGCGGCAGCGGCACCCATCTTCTGCGATATCAGGGATTTCTGGACGCGGCCCAGGAGTTGGGCATGCGGGTGAACACCATCCACAACCCGGCGGCACACTCCACCATCGAGAGCGGCTGCCTTCTGGGCCGGGAGCTGTTTGCCAAGCCATTCCCGCAGACGGCCATGTTCGCCGCCACCGATCTGATGGCCCTCGGCGTCCTGCAGGCGGCGGATGAGTGCGGAATTTCCGTCCCCGACCGGCTCTCCCTTCTGGGCTTCGACGACATCGACTATGCCGCCCTGCCCAAGATCGGGCTTACCACCCTTTCCCAACGCACCGAAGCGCTCGCGCGCACGAGCGTGCGCCTGCTGCTCGAGCTGATCGAAACCGGAGACTCCACCGAATTCACCCAGCGCCTGCTGACGCCGGCCTTGATTGAGCGCACCACCTGCCGGAGCATCACCCAAACCTGACGTAATTTCAGCACCACGCCCCGCCCATGCTTTTCAAAGCACAGGCGGGGCGTTTTGTTCGTGATATGTGAGAGCACCTGTCCCCCAATGTCCGCTGCAGCATTTTCTCCAATGCGGCACCGACCGCCGAGGGTGCGATCCAGCTCGCGATGGAGGAGCTTCCCGTGACCATTCAGGGGCTGCGTGCCCTGGTCATCGGCAACGGCCGGATCGGCCGCGCGGTCGCCGGGCGGCTGTCCTGTCTGGGCGCTGATGTGACTGTCTCCGCCCGGCGGGCCGACGACTTCGCGCGGATCGAGACCGCCTGCTGGCACGCGCTCGACACCCGCCAGCTCACCGGTCATCTCGCCGGGTTCGAGCTCGTCGTCAACACCGTGCCCGCCCCCGTGCTGGGCGCGGCCGGTCTGGCCGAGCTGCCGTCCGACTGCCTGCTGATCGACCTCGCCAGCAAGCCGGGCGGGATCGACTTTGACGCGGCGGCCGCGCTCGGGCGGCGGGTGATCTGGGCCCTTTCCCTCCCCGGCAAGGTCGCGCCGATCTCGGCCGCGCGCGCCATCCGGGACACCATCTACACCATCTTACAGGAGGAGGCCATTCTATGATCCAGCCCATCCGGGTCGGCTTCGCGCTCACCGGCTCGTTCTGCACCCACGACCGAGCGCTCTCCGCCCTGCAAATCCTGCTCGACAAGGGGTACGCCGTGACGCCCATCCTGTCCGAAGCCGCCGGGACGCTCGACACCCGGTTCGGCGCAGCAGCCGCGCTGCGCGACAGGCTCGAACGGATGACCGGCAATCCCATCCTCGACACCGTGGTCGCCGCCGAGCCGATCGGCCCCAAGCAGCTCTTCGACGTGCTGGTCGTTGCGCCCTGCACAGCCAACACGCTGGCAAAACTGCAAGCGGGCATCGTGGACGGCACGGTGCCCATGGCGGTCAAGAGTCATCTGCGCGGCGGCCGCCCGGTCGTGCTCGCGGTATCGACCAACGACGCGCTGGCCGCGAGCGCGGCCAATCTGGGCGCGCTCCTCGCCCGCCGCCACTACTACTTCGTCCCCTTCCGGCAGGATGCGCCCCGCGCCAAGCCGCGTTCGCTGGTCGCCGACTTCACCCTGCTGCCCGAGGCCGTCGAAGCCGCCCTCGCGGGCGAACAGCTCCAGCCCATTCTCCTCGCGCCGGGCGATGCGTAAACAGAAAAAGAGCAAGGCCGCCGGGGCGTTCCCCTTGGTCTTGCTCTTGCTTTATTCCTTTGGGTTGCCGTGCTCGTCGAACTTCGCGCGCAGCGCGCGCTCGACCGGGAGGATCGACAGCAGCAGCACAGCGCACTGCGCCATCGAGAGCGCGAAAACCGCCTCGTAAAACCAGCTTTGCCGCCAGATCAGCGCGCAGGCGATACCTGTGACAACGCTCATCGCCCTGCCCCAGCGAAGGAAGATCGCCCCGCAGTACGCCTGCGCGAAGTCCCACGCCGCCTGACTGGACGAGGAACGCCGTGTGCGATATCCATACAGTCCGTTGATCCTGCGGGGCGGATGCTTTTTCCAACTCACGCCGATGCCCAGCATGACCGCCGGGATGAGCAGCAGACTCAGCAAGGTGTACAATTTCACGATATTCCGCCTTCTTTCAGTTGCGCGAGCACTTTTCGGCGTCGATCGCAAGCACGACCATGAGCGCGCGCAGCGCATCCGCCGGGTTCGCGACCTCAATGCTGTATGTATCCGTCCAGTTGAACAGCTCCTTGCTCACGACCGCGGCCGTGCGCCCCGCACTGTCCCGGATGGTGTAATCCCACTCCATGAAATTTCCCTCGATCGTCCAGCCACTGCAGTCGATGTTGTAGCGGGGCGTGAAGAAGGTGAACTCCTTTTGCAGCGTGCCGACCAGCCGGTCGTTCTCGTACAGCTCGAACCGGGGCAGAAAGGTCAGCACCTTCTGCTGCACTGTGCCGATATGGCGGCCCGCCCGGTCGAGGATGTGCAGGCAGTGCCCCCAGCTCAGCTTGCCCTCGACGGTGTAGACCGTATTTTCATATTCGTCATAGATGTCGTAGCTGTCAAACCACGAGAAAAAGCGCTGTTTGAACAATAATTTCATGAGTTTTCCTCCACGGCCTCCGCGATGACCCGATAGGCCTCGATCAGTTTTTCCCTGCTCCACGCCGCGTTGGCCGGGCTGGTGGACGGCAGGCAGACCGCGTCGATGCCGGTCTGCGCGCGGCACAGCTTGCAGTAATATTTATACGACGTCGCGCCCGTGCAGAACACCGCGCGCACGGCGGTCCGGTCGATCAGCCACTTGAGGTCGTTGGGCACCGGGTTGCGGATCGAGGTGTCGCTCGCGCCCCGGATCTCGCAGGAGGCCAGTGTGTCCCACATGGCGATGTGGTGGCGCAGGGCGAGCGCCCGCTTTTCCTCGACCGTCCCGGGCGCTTCCTCGCCGAACACGGCGGCCAGCACCGGCCAGAAACGGTTCTGCGGATGGCCGTAGAAAAACTTCTGGGCGCGCGACTTGGGGCTCGGGATCGAGCCCAGAATGAGCACCCGGGAGTCGGGCGCGAACAGCGGGTCAAAGTTGTGGGTGACGGCGGTGTATTCCATCAGGGTTCCTCCTCGATGACCTTCAAAAAGGCGCGGAATGCGCTCGGCAGGGCGTATTCGCCCCGCATCTCGGCCGGGGTGACCCAGGTCAGCGCCGGATGCGGTTCGGACAGCTCGGCATAATAGCCGGTCATCCGCCACTCGACATGGGTGAAGATGTGCTTGGCCGGGCGCAGGGACAGCAGCTTACGCACCTGGTAGCCTTCTCCTGCCAGAATCGTCCGCAGTTCCTCAGGGCCGGGCGCGGGCTCATAGCCGGGCAGCTCCCACAGGCCGGCGAGCAGGCCGGAATCGGGGCGGCGGCGCAGGCCGACCAGTTCCCCGCAGCGGAAAACCACGACCGCGCGCTCTACGACCGTGCGCGCCTTCTTGGGCGCGCGCCGGGGCAGCAGCAGCGCGGTGCCGTGCTCAGCGGCCGCGCACAGGTGGCGCACCGGGCAGTCGCCACACTTCGGTGCACCGTTCGGCAGGCAGACGGTCGCGCCCAGCTCCATCAGCGCCTGATTGAACGCGCCCGGCTCGTCGGGCGGTACGATCGCCGCGACGGCCGCGCGCAGCTCCTTTTTGGTTTTCGCGTCGTCGATCGGGCGGAAATCCTCGTCAATGCGGGTCATCACGCGCAGGACGTTGCCGTCTACCGCCGGGACAGGCAGGCCGAAGGCGATCGAGCCGACCGCGCCCGCCGTGTAATCCCCCACCCCGGGCAGCGCAAGCAGAGCCGCGTGGTCGGCCGGGAATTCCCCGCCATACTGCTCGCAGATGACCTGCGCCGCCCGGTGCAGGTTGCGCACCCGGCTGTAATAGCCGAGACCCTCCCACAACTTGAGATAGGTCTGCTCGTCGGCGGCGGCAAGCGCCCGGACGTCCGGGCAGGCCCGCAGGAAGCGCTCATAATACGGGATCACGGCCTCGACCCGGGTCTGCTGGAGCATGATCTCGCTGAGCCAGATGCGGTAGGGGTCGCGCGTGCGCCGCCATGGCAGGTCGCGCTTGTTTTCCTCATACCACGCGATCAGCGGGCGGACGATCGCGTCAGTCAACGAGCTTTTCCTCCAGCTCACCGATAAAGAACATCGTCATGGTCGCGCGGGCGACCATCTCGTCATCCTCGTCGGTGACCGTGACCTCGTAGATGCCGGTTGTTCGCCCCTTTTTCAGCTCCCGGGTCTTGGCGGTCAGCCGTTGGGTGCCCTTGCCCGGGCGCAGGAAGTTAATATTGGCGCACTGAGTCACGCTGGCCTGTCCATAGGATGCGGCGGCTGCGCCCGCGGCGAGATCGCAGAGGGTGAAGATCGCGCCGCCGTGGACGGCGCCCAGCGGATTGAGGATCTCCTTGTGGGGTTCCATGATGACCTCGGCAAAGCCCTTGCCAAAGCTGATGATGTTGAGGCCGCAGAGGCGGTGATATTCGCATTTGTGCAGACGGGAACGCAGATATTCCATAGCTTGATCGGACATCGGGGGTATTCTCCTTTTTTCTTTTAGTTTCGTCTGTATTTAGTATAACAAAAGAAAGGCCGGTGCGCAATGCACCGGCCCTTCGGAAATGCGATATGGAATTACTTGGCTGCCAGACGGCGCTTCTTTGCTTCCATCGCCTGACGGGTAACGTCCATCAGTACGGCGCCAATGATAACGAGGCCGAGGACGACGTTCTGAACCGCGGACGAAATGGACAGCAGGGTGAAGCCGTTACGCAGGACGGCGATGATCAGAGCGCCGACCATGGTGCCGGCCATAGTGCCCTTACCACCGTTGAACGATGCGCCGCCGATGATGCAGGCTGCGATCGCGTCAGTATCGTAAGGCTGGGTTGCGTTTGCACCGTTGCAGATACCGGAACGGCCGACAGAAACGATGCCGCCCAGAGCTGCCATGACGCCGGACAGCGCGTAGCAGAAGGTCAGAACGTTCGCGGCGTTGATACCGGACAGACGGGTTGCTTCCATGTTGCCGCCGGCGCAGTAGATCGAACGGCCGAGCGCGGTGCGGGACAGGAAGATGTGCATAACAACGTAGATTACGAGAACAACGATGAAGCTGACCGGGAAACCGCCGATGGTTTCCTTGCCCAGCCACTGAACGGACTCGGGGAAGTTATTAACCATCTGAGAACCGGTAACGATCAGCGCAGCGCCCCAGAGGACGTTCTTCATACCCAGCGTAGAAACGAAGGGATGGGGCAGGTGCAGACGGGTCAGCAGCAGGCCGTTGATGGTACCGACCAGACCACCGGCAACGATCGCGACGATCAGCATGATAATGCCGTTGGTCATACCGGCCTTAACCATCATACCCATGACACATGCGCAGAATACAGCGTTCGCGCCAACGGACAGGTCGATACCGGCGGTAATCAGGCAGAGCAGCATACCGGTCGCCAGCAGAGCGTTGAACGAGGTCTGCTTGAAAATGCCCATGATGTTGTTAAAGCTGTAAAAGTTCGGGTTCATGATCGACAGAACCACACACATAACGACCAGCGCGGCTACGGTACCGAGCGATACGCCCAGGCTGGCGCCAAATTTCTTCTTAGTCATCTAAAGTTCCTCCCCATGCTGCCTTCATAAGATCTTCCTGGTTGAAATGCTTGCTGTCACGCTCGACATCCGCCATGACGCGGCCGCCGCGCATGACGATAACGCGGTCGGACATACCGAGGATCTCGGGCATTTCGGAAGAAATCATAATAACGCACTTGCCTGCCTTGACCAGGCTGTTCATAACATTGTAAACCTCGACCTTTGCGCCGACGTCGATACCACGGGTCGGCTCGTCGAAGATAAAGATCTCAGCGTCGGTGTTGACCCACTTGCCGATAACGACCTTCTGCTGGTTACCACCGGACAGCTGGCCGACGATCTCGTCGATCGAGGGGGTCTTGATGCGGAGGGACTGGATGTGTCCCTGGCCGGTCTCTTCGATCTTCTTCTCATCGAGGAAAATGCCCTTGCTGTGCTTCTTGAAGCTGGACAGGATCAGATTGGTGCGGATGGTCTGCATCAGAACCAGACCCTGGCCCTTGCGGTCCTCAGTCAGGAACGCGATGCCGTGGGCAATCGCGTCACGAGGAGACTTGATCTTTACTTCCTTACCGTCGATAAAGATCTTGCCGCCGTCCAGCGGATCGGCGCCGAAGATCGCGCGCATGGTTTCGGTACGGCCCGCGCCAACCAGGCCGGCAAAGCCCAGAATCTGGCCGCGGTAAGCCTCGAAGCTGACGTCGCGCAGAACGCCGCCCTCTTCCAGATGCTCAACGCGCAGAGCGGCCCCGCCCTTGACGCCGAATTCCTTCGGGAACTGGTTCTCCAGGGTACGGCCTACCATCGCGGTGATCAGGGAGTCGTTGTTCCAATCCTTGATGTCGCGGGTGTCGATGTACTCGCCGTCACGGATAACCGTAACGCGATCGCAGAGCTCAAACAGCTCCTCAAGCTTATGGGATACGAATACGATGCCGATGCCGCGGCTCTTCAGCTCGCGGCAGGTCTTCATGAGCTGCTCAACTTCCTTCTCGCCGAGGGAGGAGGTCGGCTCGTCCATGATGATCATCTTGGCGTCGATCAGTACCGCCTTTGCAATCTCGATCATCTGCTGAACACCCATACCAAAGGTGCCAGCCTGCTTTGTAGGATCAACGTCCTGGCCCAAAGAAGCCATGACTTCCTTGGCCTTCTTGTTCATGGCATCATAGTCGAGCAGCATGCCCTTCTTCTGCCACTTGTTGATAAAAATATTATCGGTAACGCTCAGCAGCTTTTCGATGTTCAGCTCCTGATATACGCAGGCGATGCCTGCTGCGGCAGAGTCGTTCGGATTGTTGAATTCCTTCTTCTCGCCGTTTACGTAGATTTCGCCCTCATCGGCCTTATGTACGCCGGTAAGAACCTTGATCAGCGTGGATTTACCCGCGCCGTTCTCACCGATCAGACCGAGAATCTCACCCGGCTTGACCGCGAGCTGCATGTTCTTCAGCGCGACAACGCCCGGAAAACGCTTTGTCGCATTCCTTAATTCTACTACATATTCGCTCATCGAAATATCACCTTATCTTCTCCGAGATTGGAGTGCGAAGCACAGTACATGAAAAAACCGCTCTCGGCGCGGCTTTATACCGTTCGCCTGTCCGAACTGTTTTGTTTGCGGAACGGACAAACGGTCACAGCTTCGTCCACTAGGGCGCGCCAGGGAAAAAGGAAACCCCACCCCGGCTTGTGCCGGGGCGGGGAACCCCATTATGTTTTTAGATTATGCTGTGAACTGAAAGATTAAGCCAGATAGCCCTTCAGGGTATCCATACGAGCCTGCGCGGTATCGGGATCAACGATGGTGGCCTCAGCCTCGATGAACTTGTCGAGGTTCTCGCCCTGCAGTGCACGGACAACCGCGTCAACAGACTGGTAGCCCATGTCATAGCCCGCCTGGCAAACGGACATGGTCAGCTCGCCGTCCAGGATGGACTGGCATGCGGACTGGATGCCGTCAAAGCCCAGGAATACGGTGTTCTCGTAAGCTGCGTTGCCAGCGGCCGCACGGGCAGCTGCCATCGCCATATCGTCGTTGTTCGCGCAGATGATCGCGATGCCTTCCGGATGGTTCTGCATGATCGCTTCCATGCAGGTTACAGCCTGGTCGGCAACAGCGTTCGCATACTGGATCTCATCGGACAGGAAGGTGCCGCCAGCAGCCTCAACGCCAGCCTTGTAGCCGGACATACGAGCCTCGTTGGTGGAGTCGCCCTGTACGCCTGCGATCTCGATGCACTTGATGTCGGTCCAGCCGCGCTCCTTCGCCAGCGCTACAGCGGACTCGCCGCCCAGCTTACCAGCGTTCTCGTTGGAGGTACCAACGAAGGACAGAACCTCGGGAGCGTCGATGTTGGTGTCAACAGCAACGATCGGCTTGGTCTGGCCGGAGATCATGTTCGCAACCATGTCAGCCTGCAGAGGAGCAATAACATAACCGTCGATATCGGCATTGTTCATGTCGGTCTCGATCATGTTGAGCTGCTCATCGTAAGCGGTCTCAGAAGTCGCGCCCTTGACGTTGACGGTTACGTTCGGATGATCCTTGGCGTATGCGTTGGCGCCGGCTACAACGTAGCCCCAGTACTCGGAAGAAGTGGTCTTCAGAATAACGGAGACATTGTAGGACTCGTCACCCGAAGCCGCCGCACCGGAGGATGCGGAAGCCGAGGACGCGCCGCCGGACGATGCGCCGGACGATGCGGAGGAACCGCCACAGGCCGCGAGACCCATGACCATTGCGCTGGCCATCAGGGCCGCAATGATTCTCTTTGCTTTCATGTGTTTTACCTCTCTTTTTCTTTTTCTCTTGTCCCCGGCAGTGCATTCCGGAAACAAAATGATTTACGCGGCGTGTCTCTTTCACACCGGTTGTATTTATTTTAAATTCCCGATTGACTTTCGTCTTCCCGATTGACTTTCGTCAATATCCCCAATTTATAATTGTTGAATTGCACAGCTTTCGGCTCTTAATTTCTAATGATTGGTACAACACTTTCTGCATTTTTCCCATTTCTTTGTGTGCCTTGTGCTTTTTTGCCTCATCCGCGCCCGTGTGATCCCTCTGATTCCGTCTTTTTCGATAAATTACAAATAAGTTACAAATTCTATTCTTTTCGTGTTACTTTCTCTCTATTCTCCACTTTTTGATTCTGATATTCTCTTTTGACCCGCTTTGTTTTCGTGTTTTCCGCGTGCTTTCCCCTACCGGTTTTGTCTATTTTGACTATTCTTTTTCTCCCAACTCTTTATCAATTTTCTCCAATCGGTCTTTTTTCCCCATTTTTTACAAAAAAATTACTGATTTTTCCTTTTCTGGTCCAGTTTTGTTATTTCTTTTTGGAAGTGATTTGTAAATTTCAGGTAAAATCCATGTGCATCCGGAGCACATGCGCCTCCTTCCCGCTCCGGATTCCTCCCGTTTTCCTCCCCGCCGCGCGCATCCGGCAGGCGGCCGATTATTTTCAAAAAAACATTTCAAAAAAGTGTTGACAGTCCGGGCGGCGTATGATATTATAATACACGTCGCTGAGAGACAAGCTGAGATTTGCTGGTATAGCTCAGTTGGTAGAGCAGCTGATTTGTAATCAGCAGGTCGGGGGTTCAAGTCCGTCTACCAGCTCCACCATGACAACTTCATATGGGAGGTTTCCCGAGTGGCCAAAGGGAACAGACTGTAAATCTGTCGTCTATGACTTCGGTGGTTCGAATCCACCACCTCCCACCAAAGAAAAACGACCGTTAAAAAACGGTCGTTTTTCTTTAGTCTTGCGTGGATTCGAAAGCCGGCTCTTGGCGGGGCGCCTGTGGCGCGCTGCAACCGGCGTGGCTTTTCCGCAGAAAAGCGAATCCACCACCTCCCACCACAAAAAGCCAAATGCCGTCAGGTGTTTGGCTTTTTACTTCTTCACTTTTCCTTCTTCCCTATTCACTGATTTTTAGTATGCGAAAGCATTTGGCTTTTTATGGAAAGGAATAAGGAAAAGGGAATCGTGAATAAGTCCGAAGAATCTGTTCCGTGAACAATAACAAAGCCCGTCCGGCATCGGACGGGCCTTCGTTTTCTTATATCAAAACACTTACTGCATATTTTCAAGCTTCGCGATGTCGTCCGCGACCGTCTGCAGGATGGACAGGATGGACGGGGACAGGTTGGGGAAATTGCGCACGAGATCGGTCGGTGCAAGCGAGGGCATCGTGATCTCTTCTTTCTCCAATCCATAACCGCCCGTGCCCAGCGCCGCAGCGCGGATGCGCAGCTCAGACAGGCTCATGCGGGCGTTGCACAGGCTGTCAAACTGGCTGTTGCCCGTGCGGAAGGCTTCTTCAACGCTGCCCGGATCGGCGGCGTACAGATAACGGAACACCTTATAAATAGCGAGGGACAGGTAATGCGCGATCTCCTCGGACAGCTGCTCCGAGCCCGCCTTCTCGGCGATCTCAAACAGGAGCGCGGAGGAGTTGATGATCAGCTTGCGATGCAGGGCGGAGATGCTCTCCCCCGCCTGCTCGGTCTCGGCCGCCGCCTCGTGCATGCGCACCGCGGAAACCGCGCCGCCGTCGCGGGCCATCGACCGGCCCAGCAGGTAGTCGCATGATACGCCGTAGTAATCGGCTGCGCGCACGACAAAGCCGAGGCCGGGCTCGCGCAGGCCATTCTCATAATGACTGAGCAGCGCCTGGGACACGCCGAGATCCCCGGCGGCCGTGCGCTGACTTATTTTCTTTTCCCGCCGCAGCAGTGCCAGCGTACGCGCAAAATCACTCGTCATATCTTTCTTCTCTGCCCCAGTTTAATTATATTTCATTATACTGTGAATATTACTATTTGTAAAGTGGTTCCCATTTGATTTTTCCACAAATTGTTGAAAAACGCCCCGAAACAATCGTTCGGAGCGTTCCAGACGTTATGAGCGGACAGAGTGCGAAAATACTCTGCGGAATTGCGTCAGCACAATATTTGCCACCAGATAGAGCGCGACGACCTCAATCGGTAGTAAAATCAGGTTCTTGACGATGCGGGCGGGCAGGATGGCCGAGATCGCGCTGCCGTACAGCATGCTGCTCCAGATCGTGTTCAGCACGATATTGCAGAACAGGTTGATGCAGGCCTTGGCGCCCAGCACGCGCAGTCGGGTGGGCTTGCCCGGATAGAGCCACAGGCCGTAGATCAGGCCGCCGACGATCGCCGTGATCGTGTAGCCCGGGAAGTAGCCCATGCCGCTGTTGTCGAACAGGAAGCCGAGCACGTCGGTCAGGAAACCGGTCATCATGCCGACCGTCGGACCGTACAGCATGCCGACCGAGGCGTTGCACAGGAAGCCGGGCGAGACGCGCACCTCGGGCGTGATATAAAAGCGGATGCCCGCCATATCCATCGCGAGGTTGAGCGCGATCAGCATGGCGGTGACGACGAGCGCGCGGGGATTGCGCAGCTCGCGCAGGGAGCGGACGAAAATATTCTGTTTTTTCATAGAAAAACACCTCCTGAATGTTGTTGCACGCATTTCAAGAGGTGTCAGTCTCTTAATTTGTGTGCAGCGGGATGCGACAGCGGCACCGCAGGAATGCGTCCTTTCGTCCACCGGGCAACTCCCCGTCCCGGCGGCACTTCACGCGCAGCTGTCTACTCTGCTTTGGGTTTACGGTATTATTCTACCGCGAACTCGAAAAATGTCAAGAAAAATTGCGGGTCAGACCGGGAACCGCCGGAACAAACCGGGCGAGACGCCGACATTCTTCTGGAATGCGTGGATGAAATTCTCCTTGCTGTTGTAGCCCACCTGATATGCGATCTCGGTCACTGAGAGCTCTGAGGTGGTCAGGAGGTGCTTGGCCTCGTCGATGCGGCGGAGCACCAGATACTCGTAGGGCGAGTAGCCGGTGCGGCTCTTGAACTCGCGCGAAAAATGCGAGGGGCTGAGGTTGACCGCGTGCGCCACGTCCTCGACGGTCACGGGCTCGGCCAGATGCTGCCGCATATAGCGGATGGCCTGCGCCACCCGGCTGCTCTCGGCGCGCGGCGCGCCCTCTTCATTTAAAAGCAGCATGCAGAGCAGGCGGTGAATCAGCTGCGAACAGCCTGCTTCCGTCATGCGTTCGTCAGACGCGCAGGCCGCGTGGAGCTCGTCGAGCTGGCGGGTGATCTGAACGAAAGCCGAAGGTACGAACACCTTCCGTCCGCTGTGTGCCTGCAGGATGCGCCGGTAAAACGGGCGGACGTTCAGCCCGTCGAACAGCAGCCAGTAGAATTCGAGGCCGTCGAAGCCGTGATAACTATACGGCTCGCTGCAGTCGAACAGCACGATCTGTCCGGCGCCGGCCAGAACCTCGGTTCCGCCGAGGTCGAGCTGGAGCGCGCCGTCCTGCACGGCGAACAGCATGATATGCGAATTGTGCTCATAGAGCTGGGCGGTCTCGGCCTGATGGCTGAACGAATAGCGGTGATCACAGAAATAGTGTCCGCACCGGCTCGGATAATAAAACAGCTCGCGCGCCAGGGCGGATGGGGTGAAAAAGTACCGTTCCGAAGTCGGCAGGACGCCCTGTTCCGGAATATTCACGGCGCATCGCCTCCTTTTTCTTCATTGTACCGAAGGGGCGGGCGAAACGCAAGGAGGAAATAGCAGGATTTCGCATCTACTCGCGGCTTTGTATCATTGGCAGAACCCCTTCCGACCGATATAATAGAGACAACAAAAGCTGAAAAGCGAATCGACCGAAATAAAAAAGATATTCAGGAGGTAGAAAGTCTTATGAAAATCGCATTTGACGTAGACGTACTGGCCAAGCAGATGTCTATCAACGACTATGTGCATAAGGTTGCCGACTGGGGCTACAAGTACATCGAGCAGTCTCCCCATCCGCGCATCAACCCCTTCTACAAGCATCCGCTGTTCTCCAAGGAGTGCCAGGCCGAATACAAGCAGGCGCTGAAGGAGACCGGCGTTGAGATCTCTTCCTTCATCGTTGTTTACCGCTGGTCCGGCCCGACCGAGGAGCAGCGCCAGCACGCGGTCGCCAACTGGAAGCGCATGATCGAGATCGCCGTTGACATGGGCGTACCGGTCATCAACACCGAGCTGTCCGGCGACCCCAACCAGCAGGAGATCTGCAACGGCATGTGGTTCCGCTCCATGGAGGAGCTGCTGCCGATCATCGAGCGCGAAGGCCTGCGCGTCGAGATCCAGTCCCATCCCTACGACTTCTGCGAGCTCAACGATGAGACCTGCGACATGGTCAAGTCCTTCCGCTCCAAGAACCTGGGCTATGTTTACTCGGCTTCCCACGGCTTCTTCTACGATCAGGGCAAGGGCGACGTGCGCCACATGCTGAAGTACGCGGGCGACGAGCTGACCCACGTCCTGCTGGCCGACACCTGGAACCAGACCAAGGACTGCCGCTACATCGTCAATCCGCCCTGGCTCAACAGCCGCGGCCGCGCCGACTACACCATCCACCAGCACACCGCGATGGGCGAGGGTGAGGTCGATTTCGACGGCATCTTCGAGACCCTGCGCGAGATGGACTTCGTCAACAAGCAGCTGAAGCCCGACGCGCCCAAGGTCGGCGGCGACAACATCATGTGCGTCTCCTACTTCGGCTTCCCGGAGAAGATGGACCAGCAGGCCCCCGAGGCGCTCGATCGCATCAAGCGCGAGTTCAACCTCAAGTAATTTTCGATCCTGTGCAGTTACCTCTATCTCATATTTTTCTTTATCTATGAACAAAGGGGCTGTCTCAAAATGATTTGCGAAAATCATGAGGGGGCAGCCCACTATT
>CAMEPU010000030.1 GCA_945932315.1 uncultured Clostridia bacterium | reverse complement strand
AACCATCATACCGACCGCCTCACTTCCATAAAAACGGCGGATACTCATCCAGATCGCCGCGCAAGTATCGGGCGAGGAGAATCGCCTGCATATAAGGCACCAGTCCCCACGGCATCTTCTCATTCAAAAACGGATGGGTGATCGCGTCCTGTTTTCGCTCCTGCCACGATTTCAGGAACTTTTTTCGCGCATCGTCCGTCAGGTACACCGCGCCATTTTCGGCATAGTCGAAATCATCCGCCTGAATCACTTTATTATTGATCATCGTCAACACAAAACGATCCGCGAGGCAGGGCCGCAGCTCCTCCATCAGATCGAGCGCCAGCGAAACGCGCCCCGGGCGGTCCCGGTGCATGAATCCGACATAGGCATCCAGCCCTACGCTTTCGAGCGCAGAGGCGCAGTCATTTGCCAGCAGGCTGTACGCAAAGGACAGCATCGCGTTGACCGGATCGAGCGGCGGCCGGCGGCTTCTCTCGCGGAAGAAGAAATGCTCCTTATCGCGCAGGATCATCTCATCGAACACCCGAAAATAGGCGGCCGAGCCCACGCCCTCCAGACCGCGCAGGCGGTCGAGCGCGCGCTCCTGCGAAACCTCGCCCAGCATGTTTTTCAGAATTCCGGACGCGTTCGCCAGCTTTTCTTCGTCGATCCGCAGCTTGTAATCCCGCCGCGTGCGCTCCACGCTCCAGCGCGCATTATACAGCTTGCCGAGAATCATATTCCGCGCGATCAGCGCGCTTCCCAGCGGATCATCCGCGACCCGGTACTGCGTCCGCCGGAGCAGCACATTGCCGTTGCTGAGTCCGGTCGTTCGGGCGAGAAATCTGCCGCGCGGCGTGCAGAACGAAAGGCTCACGTTCCGCTCGGCGCACGCGCCCATCAGCGCCGGGCTGGCTCCGGCGTACGAAAAGCTGATGATCCCGAACAGATTGTGCAGGGGGAAGCGCCCGACCTCCTCTTTCTCCCGGTTGACCACGACGTTTTCGCCGTCCAGTGTCAGATAAGCGTTTTCCGAGGTCACAAACAGCGTGTTCAAAAGATGCTTCATGGCACATCCTCCAGCGCATTCTGAATAAACGACCGCACGGTTCTGCTTTTCAACAATTTGGGCAGACAGAGTTCCTTCAGGGAACAGGCATTGCACGATTTGCCCGGCTTGAGCCGGGGCGTGTGCCCCCGCTGATACAGCGCGTGCATTTCGCGAAAGCTGTCGGTCACCTCCTGCCGCAATGCGGGCGTAAAATCGACGATCTCACGCCGCCGCGTTTCGCCGTGATAGAGCGCGCCCTGTGGGATCTCGCAGCACAGCATCTCCTCCAGACACATCGCCTGTCCGCAGAGCTGCAGGGCGTTGGCGGTATCCGCGCGCGGCGCGCCGCGCTTGTACTCGACTGGGAAGGGCTGATACTTCCCTTCCCAGCCGTTGATTGGCACGCCGTCCTCCGAGCGGTGGAACTCGACCACATCGCACGCGCCGCTGCAGCCTAGAACACTTGAATGCACCCGCAGATCGCGCACGATCACCAGTTCACCGCGCTTCTCCTTCAGCCCGGCGTCGTGCGCGCGCCGGTGCATCGCCTCCCCGTCGACCGTGCGCACATTCTCGGCCCACTGGTTTTCGATATGGATGAGCGCCCACTGGCGGCGGCAGAATTTGAAGTGCTGGATGCCGGAGAGCTGAAGGTACTCCTCTTCGTTATACACCGTCGATGATCTCAGGCGCAAGACCGGGCAGCTCGTCCACGGTGATGGTATAATCCTGCACGCCGGACGGAAGGTCGGCGGTCTCGTTCAGGGTGACGTGAACCGAGCGGTGCACCCTGGCCGAGGAATACTGGCCCTCCTTGCAGTTGTGCTGCCACCAGAACAGCTTCACCACTTCCATCGAGCCATCCGGGCGGGCAGAGGAGGCGTCATTGACGAACAGGGTGCGCAGGCATTCTTTGACGGTCGCCGCGTCCTCTTCGGTAAAGCCGGTCTTTTCCGCGAGCTGGACATTGATCGAGCCCTTGATCTGATACAGCCCGAAGCGCACGAAATGCTTCATGCCCATCGTGTCGGAGGCACGGCTTTCATTCTTCTCGCCGTTCACGCTCTTCGTGATCTGCAGGGACTCGATCTCGACCGGGGACGCGCTCACCGCCTGATGGATCGAGACCGGGCCGCGCACGCCGACAGAAAACCCCTTCGCATCCTTGAACGCGAACACCTGACCGAAGGTGCGCACGTCGAGCCAGGTCTCGCACGCCTTTTTCGCGTACTCCTCGCGGTCCTTGATGCCCTTGAGCGCCGCGGACGCCCGCTCGCTCAGGCTGCCCATGCCGTCGTCGCAGCGATCCTCCGACTGCACAAAGATCGGGTTGCCCAGGTCCTGCATCCGGTTGCGCAGCTTGCGCTTGATGCAGACGTCCGACATCTCGCCGAAGCCGTTGTAATCGGTGCGCGGGCGGTTGCCGTTCAGCGGGTCGCCGTTGCAGTTCGCCATGTTTACGGATACGAGTGCGACAAAATCGATCTTATTCTTCAGAACGCTCATTTATTTCTCCTCCTGTTCGTCTTCACGCTTGCCTTTGTACAGATCATTTCTCTGCAGATAATAGCCCATCAGATAGGTGTCCCCCAACGCTTTGTTCCAGTCACTCTCCGGGAAATCATGGATTTTTTCCATAATCTCACCGATCAGCTTTTTGTAAAACGCCCGGCTGCCCACATTCAGCTTGGGGAAATATGCCTTTTCCAGCTGCTTTTCGAGCAGATTGGCGACATAAAGCGGACGCTGGCAGAACGTCGACTGCATCCGAATTGCGTTCGGCTCTCTGCCTTCGTCCGAGCCGTAGGTGTCCCGTTCCACCTTTTCCAAGACCGCAAGCAATCGGCCGTATTGATAGCTGCGATCACGCCGATCCTTTTCCAGCGCCATTTCCCAATCCTCCTCATCATGATCGTAATAATATTTTTTCAGCACCGCGCATGTCACCGCGAGCACACCCGCCCGAACGCCGCTGTCATAGGCCAGGGGCGTGGAAGCCCGGTTCACCAGCGCCTTTTTGATATCGGCCGGGAACTTCGCCCGGTCGACCCGGCAGCTCACCAGCCGCTGCATCTGCTGCTTCATCACCCGGTCATCGGCCTCCAGCTTTTTCTTTCCCTTTTCGGTTCGCTGCGTGCCGAAGGCGCAGTTGACAATCTGCCAAAGCGCCGGGGACTGAATGGAATAACAGCGGTTTTCATTGTCCCACATCCACCAGCAGCAGGTCAGATCCCAATCGTGCAGCCGCTGCAGGAAATCCGAGCCCTGCAATTCGTTGTAATAGGTCACCGCCAGACGGCCTGTCGTCGCGGCGTCGAACGCGGCGATCACGACGTCCTCATTTTCCGGCAGCGCCGCCCGGTAGCCGAGCAGGGTGTTCCGCAGGTCCTCGCGATAATCGCTCGGCTTGATCGCAGCCTTTTTCTGCACATGAAACGGGCCGGTCGCCGTGCAGGTGCGGATGCCGTGCGGATTCCAGCACAGGAAGGTTCTGCCGCCGAACACCACGCGCACGCCCTGCTCGGCCGCGATCCAGCGCAGCGCGTTGTGCGCCTTCTGCGACGCCTCATAGCTGACCGTCGCCGACTGCCTGTCATCCGTGAACCGGCCGCGGTAGGTGAAGCCGCTCGTGTCGTTCGCGGAAATGATCTTGGCGTTGCCGAACATCGGGATGATCCCCTTGGGATGCTGTTTGGCTTCGGGCAGCAGTTCGCCTTCGATCATGCACAGGCACGGCTCGTCCGCCTGCTTGCGGGAACGGTAGTAGCTCGTGAACGCCTCGAAAAGCGCGGGGTCTGTCCAGCACGCGCCGTCCCCCTCTCCCAAGCCGTTCACGCGCCACCGGACGAGCATTTTCTCGTCCGCCTTGACGCCGCTCCGTTCCAGATCGGACAGGATCGTTCTGCCCTTCACATAGGTGAGGATGGGCTGCAGCATGGGGTGCGCATGCGCAGACTGCGCCCACGCCTCGAGCTGGGGGATGTAGTAATTCTCCTCCGCCGTCAGATAGCTCAGCTTTTCACAGAGCGGATGGGCGACCATGTAAGCGTTCTTGCCCGAGCGTCCCCCGGACTCCTCGGTGGCCGGGATAATGATCTTGGGCTCGTCCTTGCCGACCGCCCGCGCGCTCACGAAGCGCCCCGCATCGTCAATCGTGATTTCCAGATCCGCGCTCGTCACGATGTGGGACACCGGCGCGAGGGTCTGGTGTCCTTCCCGCTGTTTCCCGACGAAATCCCGGTGGAAATCATAGGTCTCCACCGCTTTTTGCAGCAAGCCCATCAAGTCACCTCCCCGAATTCCCGCAGCCCGGCGAAGTTGTTCTCCGCTTCGCCAAAGGGCTTGATGTCCATCTCCCGCAGCGGCTTGTGCAGCGGGCATTCCTCCGGTCGCGGAAAACAGATCACGCCGTTTTTCATGACCGGGTACCAGAAGCGCGCCGTCATCCGGCCGCGCGTCTCGTCCGAATAGGCCTCATCCGCGTAGGTGATGCCGTGGTATTGCAGGCCGAAATGCAGCTCAGCCAGATCGTCATAATGCCCCGCGCCCTCGCCGAATACGCACGGCTCGATGTACGCCTGACACTCGCGCGCACCCAGAAAGATGTCCCGGCGGCCGCCCTTCTCGATCATCCGTTTGGCGATCTCGTGATGCTTGTTCTCGTTGCGGTCTCCGGCCAGCTCGGGGCGGTTCTCGTTCCACTCAAAATGCGCCCGCACCTGATAGCGGCAGTTTTTCAGATAGGTATAATACGACAGGTCGTTTCCGCCGTGATATTTGATCGGCCGGATGCCCTTGACCTCGGTCTGGATCTGATTCATCACGCGCACCGCGTCGATGTACCAGACCAGTGTTGGTTTCCAGTAGGCGCTGGAGAGCACCCCCTTCAGCGCCTCATAGGTCGGGACCTGATAGGTGCATTTCTCGCCGCCCACGCGCATGACCGGATCGGAAAACAGCCCATACGCTCCGCTGACCTCAAATTCCACAATGTTCGGGTATTTGGTATTTTTCAAACGTTACACCTCCAGATAATCCAGCGTGCCCTGCTTGGTCTGCAGGCCCGTATTTCTATCATAAAATCCCTCCCGCAGGATCAGGATGCCGTTCTGCTCCACCAGGCCGCCGTTCTGCAACTCCCGGAGCTGATAGGCATACGCCGATACCGTATAAGGCTTGGCGCGCTCCAGCCACGCTGCACGCTCCTGCGCAGATGTGTACCCGTCCATCGCGCCCAGCTCTTCGATCAGCGCTTTGCCCCCGCCGTACGGAACGACGACATCTTCGGCCGAATCGTCGAATACCTGAAACGCTCTTCCGGCTTTTTTGAATGCCTGCCGCAGATAGTACGCCCCGGCCTCCGGGCAATCCTCGTCGGCGTACCGCCCGTTGTCCGACAGGAGCGAAAACAGCGTATCCTTTTCCTCCGTGGTAAAATCCTGATAGCCCGCCGCCATCTGGTTGTACAGCGCCCGGTAATACCGGGTGATAGCTGCGTCCGAAGACAGGTCGTTCTGGTACGCGGCGGGGTCTTTTGCGAAGGCGGTGAGCAGCGTGTCGGTCGCCGTCTTGGCGGCGGCGATCTCCCGAAGCCTGTCCAGCCGTTCATCGGCGCAGTTCAGCACGTACACAGGCACGGGTTCGGGGGTCTCGCCGTTGCGATTGCACCGGCCCGCGGACTGCACCACGCTGTCCATGCCGGCCTGCAGCCGGACCACGCAGCCGAAGGAGATATCAACGCCCGCTTCGATGACCTGCGTCGAGATCAGAATCAGCTTCGATCCGTCCTGTCTGCTCTGCGCCAGTGCCCGTTCGACCGCGCGCAGCACCTCCCGGCGGTGCGCCATACACATCGCGGCCGACAGGTGAAAGCACCGCGCCTCCCCGCCAGACAGCTGGTTGAAGAGATACCCCGCCTGCTGCTTTTTGTTGCACACGACCAGCAGGCTGCCGGCCGTTTCCAGCTTTTCCAGAATAAAGCCCGGGATCTGCTCCAGCCGCAGGCTGCCCGCATTCGTGATCGCCGTCCTGCGGAACACCTTCCACAATGCCGGATCGTACGGAACAAGGTCTTCGATCTTCCCAAGCAGCGGATGGTCGGCCGCTTCCAGACAGGGCTGGGTCGCGGAGCACAAAACAAAGGTCGTGTTACAAATCTTTGAGAGGAAATTCAGCGCCAGATTGAACAGCGTCAGCATATGATTGGGCACGGTCTGCACCTCGTCGATGACGATGACGCTGTTGCACAGGGCGTGAAAGCGCCGGATCGAGGTCGTTTTGCCGCTGAACAGCGTGTTGAGAAGCTGCACGAGCGAGGTGATAATCACCGATGCATTCCAGCTTTCGGTCAGCAATTCCTGTTCATCCAACTGATCACCGGTTTCATGGATGCGGAGCACGTTGGAATGGTGCTCCAGAACGAACTCGTCCGCGCCGATATATGTGCGCAAAACCTTTGCGTTCTGCTCCAGAATGGTGAGCAGGGGCGCGGTGAAGATGACTCGCTCCTTCCCCCATTTCGCCGCGTGCGCCAGCGCGAACCGCAGCGAACTGAGCGTCTTGCCCGCGCCGGTCGGCACATTCAGCCGGTAAATCCCGCAAGGTCTTTCCGCGAAGGCTTTGCACCGGTCGGAGATCGCCCCTCGACACCGCAGGATTTCGGTATCCTGCGGCAGCAGCGCAAGCCGCTCCTCCATGCAGGCCAGCCGTTCCGCCCAGAAGCGCGGGAGATCGGCAGGCGGTTCGGGAAAACGGGCGTCATTCATAAACTCGGCCGTATCCCTGCGGTCCCCCTCGATCACCGCCGAAAGCAGCAGCCGCCCGAGCAGGCCGACATAATACGCCATCTCCTCGGCGTCCTCCGTCATGCCGGACAGAACGTCATATTGCGGCATCAATTCCCGATGGGCCGCTTCAAACAGGCTGTCGATCTCGGCTGCACCGGCGCATTCCGCAAAGAAATATTCGACCGCCTGTCCGTAAGGCGCTTTGTCCGAATCCCGCCGGTGCTGAAAGCCCGACTGCTTCCGGTCGTCGATACAATCAAACAGTCCGTGATGGGCGCCAACCGCGAATGCCAGAAGTTCGGCCGTAATATCTTCAAAGCGGGGCGCTCCCGTCTGATGATACCGGTCAAGAAACAGCCGGCAGCCCTGAAAGCTGTGGATGACCGTGCCGCGCGTCCCCACGCCATCCAGTATGTATTCCTGAAACCCGTCTGTGTATTTGCCGAGGTCGTGCACCAGACCGGCCAGATAGGCGGCGCGCCCCAGCGCCGCGCCCTCGAGGGCGTGAGAAGCATACCGCGCCGTATTTCTGCAATGATCTGCTGCCGGTTGACTTTCGGCATGATCCGTTTTGATATGTGCAATATGCTTCATCGAATTGCGCCTCTTTGCAGATTATTTTGTTTAATTTATCTAAATTATAGCCCTATATTATGATTCTGTCAATTGAACCTTGCATCCGGCAGCTGTTTCTACAAAAAACTCTTTTTCTTGATCCTATTGTATCATCTGAAATGTCCCATAAACGTATCTTCCATGCCAGGCCGTCTGTCTTTTCCCGGCAAGCGGTTGAAAAGTTCATCCGTCCAGTATATAATATAATCAAATGAATCTGTTTCTCTCTATCTGCCCCGCGCAGAGCACGGAATCGGGTGAAAAGCCCGGCGAGTCGGTCACTGTGAAGCTTCCCTTGCGGAAGATAAGTCAGATACGTGCGGGAGAAACTGTGCTTCTGCCGGAACCGGAATCACGTGACATGGATTTTGCGCGCGCCTTTCCACCGGAGGGGCGCGCATTTTATTTTGCCGTGCGAGGTGACCGTCATGAAGCAGGAATACTGGATGAACAAGCATTTTTCCTATATTTTCAACCGGGAATGCGAATACTTTCCGTGCCACCCCGGCGCCGACCCCGAAAATTTCAACTGCCTGTTCTGCTATTGCCCGCTGTACGCGCTGGGCGACAGCTGCGGCGGCGTCTTTACCATCCTGCCGAACGGCTACAAGGACTGCAGCCTTTGCATGTTCCCCCACCGGAGGGAGAATTACGGCAAAATCGTCGACCGGTACCGGGATATCCTGGCGCTGATGTCCTTTTCAGAAGAAAACGACAAAACATATTGACCGGACTTTGAAAAGGATTTATAATCAAATCAGCACAAGTCAACTTCATATTGTGGTATTAAGGTGTCTCATTTCCGATGCAAGGATCTGGGATGAAAAGGGAAGCAGGTGCGAATCCTGCGCTATGCCGTAGCTGTGTATAGGTGGAGCGGTTTTCAATATGTCACTGGAGCGTTTGCTCTGGGAAGGCGGAAACCGTGCGGATGCCTGAGCCAGAAGACCTGCCTTGATATGACGCACAGGAAAACCTTTCCGGACTTTGAAAGGGTGCATGTCTTAAACTCGATTGGTCGGCCGCACCTTGTTGGAAAGATGCGGCCTTTTTGCGTTTCCTGTCACAAGGAAATTGACGCATGTGCTTCACCTCACTTGGGGATGGGTTCCAGCTACCCATCCCCCTTTTTTGCCTTTTTTCGCCGCAAACATAATCTGCATATTCAACAGATTGGAACCTGTTTTGAAAATTTTCCGGATCCGCAAATAAAAAACCCGCTCGAGAGCGGGTTTTGCTTTGAAGCATCCGTCAATTTTACAACAACGGCGCGAACAGGCGGAGCATAGACGCCAGAATCGAGGCGATCCACGGCGTGCGGCGCAGCCATTCGGCGTCAATCTCGCGGCTCATGCCCATGGTCTGCTGGATGTCCTCCCGGATGTCGCGCACGGTCGAGCCGCCGTACAGCACAGTGCCGCACTCGAAATGCAGGAAGAACGAGCGGAAATCCATGTTCATCGTGCCCACGATGCCGACCTCGTCGTCCGAGACGATCATCTTCGCGTGGATGAAGCCCGGGCGGTACTCGTAGATGCGCACGCCCGCGCGCATGAGCTGCTGGTAATAGGAGCGGGTGACCATGAAAACGAGCTTCTTGTCCGGGATGCCCGGCGTGATGATGCGCACATCCACGCCGCTCTGCGCGGCGATGGTCAGCGCGGTGATCATCTCGTTGTCGAGCGCCAGATAGGGCGTCGTGATATAGACGTACCGGCGGGCGCGGTTGATGATCTGCATATACGCGGCCTCGCCCACGTTGTTCCCGTCCATCGGGCTGTCATAGAAGGGCTGGACGTAGCCGTCGCCCGACCGCACCTCGGTCGCCATATAGCGCCCGACGTCCTGCTCGGGCTTGCGGGTGGCGTACTCCCACATCTGCAGGAACATCATCGTCATGCCCGAAACGCCCGGGCCGTTGAGCCGCAGGCCGGTGTCCTTCCAGTGGCCGAAGCGGACGACATGGTTGATGTACTCGTCGGCCAGGTTGATGCCGCCCATAAAACCGATGTTGCCGTCGACCACGCAGATTTTGCGGTGGTCACGGTGGTTCATATAGGTGTTGAGGGTCGGAATAAATTTATTGAAGCGCACCACCCGGATGCCCTGGGAACGCAGATAGTCGTCATAGCCCCGGGGCAGGGTCTTGAGGCAGCCCGCGTCGTCAAACAGCAGGCGCACTTCGACGCCGTGCTGCACCCGGTCGACCAGCAGGGACAGGATGGTGTTCCACATCTTGCCTTCCTCGATGATGAAGTATTCGAGGAAGATGAACTTCTGCGCCGACGCGATCGCCTCGCACATGGCGGCGAACTGCTGCTCGCCCAGCGGGTAATAGCAGGTGGCGGTGTCGCCCCAGGCCGGCATGTCGCTGATGTTGCGGATGTAATCGCTGCCGCGCGCATAGCGGGGCATGGAGGCCGCCAGCCGGTCGGTCGCCGGAGGTTCACACGAGGCCGAGAAATCGGGCTTTCCGGGCGAAAACGGGTGCTTCCTGCGGCCGCTGTTGAAGGGCGTGTTGCCCCAGATCAGGTAGAGTAAACCGCCGCAGAGCGGGAAAATCAATATAATGATGACCCAGGCGATCTTATACGCCGGATTGTCGTATTTGCGCACCAGCCAGATGACCATGATGATGCTCACCGCGATGCAGCCGCGGTAGACCCAGGCCGACCGGTCGCTCAAAAAGACCAGCAGTCCGAGCATGAGCACGACCTCAAGCGCCATGAGCACCGCGCCGACAAAGCGGCGGTCGCCGAGCAGCGCGCCTATTTTCTTTCGCATGATTTTGCCCTCCGGGATTCCAGATTTCCCCATATCTCGCTGTTTCTATCATACGCCCGGGCGGTTCAAATGTCAACGCGCGGCATACCCGGACGGGCCGGCGCATAGGCTGAAAACAAAGAAAACCACGCAAGGAGGTCCTCTCTGTGTCTGCTGCCGTCCTTCTCTCCGCCGCCCTCTTCGCCTTCGGCCTGTGGCTGACTATGCGGGGCGGCGACACCTTTGTGGACGCGTCCTGCGTCATCGCCCGGGTCAGCGGCGTGCCCCAGGTCGTCATCGGCGCGACCATCGTTTCCCTGTGCACCACCGCGCCCGAGCTGACCGTTTCCCTGCTGGCCACCCTGCACGGGGTGGACGATATCGCCATCGGCAACGCGGTCGGCTCGGCCGCCTGCAACATCAGCCTGATTCTGGGACTGATCGCCCTGCTCGCGCCGCCCCAGTTTGACCGCCGCGACGCGCGCGCCCGGGGCGGCCTGCTGCTCGTCACCCTGATGGTTCTGGGCACGACCACGGCGGACGGCGTGCTCGGACCCGTTGAGTGCGGCGTGCTCATCCTGCTGCTCCTCCTCTTTCTGTGCTACAACCTGCGCTCCGTGAGCATGCTCAGCGAGCAGAAGCTGGCCCGCCCCCATCTGGACGGCGGACAGAAGGCCGGACTGGCGCTCCGCTTCGTGCTCGGCGCGGGCGGGGTCGTGCTCGGCGCCAAGCTGCTCGTCGACAACGCGGTCGCGCTCGCCCGGCTCGCCGGGATCAGCGAGGCCGTCATCGGCCTGACGCTGGTCGCCGTCGGCACCTCCCTGCCCGAGCTGGTCACCGCCCTGACCGCCATCCGCCGCCGGGAGGGCGCGCTCTCGGTCGGCAACATCATCGGTGCCAACATCATCGACCTCGCCCTCGTCCTGCCAGCCTGCGCCCTTGCGAACGGCGGTGCGCTCACGATTTCGGGTGTATGCTCCACCCGCGACCTGCCCGTCACCGTCATTCTGACCGCGGTCGCCCTGCTGCCCACCATGTTCACCGGCCGTTTCCACCGCATGCAGGGCTTCGGCCTGCTCGTCCTGTACGGCGCGTACACCGCCGCCCTGCTCACCTGACCCTTGTCAAGCCTCCGGACGTTCTGGTATAATCAAGACAGATTCTACCCTCTGGAGGTTCTGATTATGACCGATCACGCACAGGTTCCGGCGCAGGAGCTGGAAGCCCGCCTGACCCGGCTGCGCGCCGCCATGGACGCGCACGACCCCGGCTGGAAGCTCATCCTCATCAACCATAAATATAATATGTATTACCTGACCGGCACGATGCAGGACGGCGTGCTCACCGTCACGCCCGACAGCGCCACCCTCTGGGTGCGCCGCTGGTATCCCCGCGCGGTCGAGGAATCGCTGTTCCCCGACATCCGCCCGATGCGCTCCTTCCGCGAGCTGGCCGCGGCCTTTCCGGCCGTCCCCGGGACCGTCTACCTCGAGGAAAAGACGGCCACGCTCGAGTGGCTCGGCCTGATCCGCAAGTACCTGCCGTTCACCAATCACAAGCCGGTCGGCCCGGTGATGAACGGCCTGCGCGCGGTCAAGAGCGCCTACGAGATCGACTGCATGACCCGGGCGGGCGCGCTCCACGCCGACCTGATCGAGCGCTTCGCCCGCACCATCCTGCTGCCCGGCGTCAGCGAGGCCGACGTTTCGGCGCAGCTGCTGCGCGAGACGCTGGCAAACGGCGCGATGGGCGTCGGCCGCTTCAACCAGTCGCTCGGTGAGGAAGCCTGCGGTCTGGTCTCCTTCGGCGAGAGCGCGCTCGCCCTGTCGGCCTTTGACGGCCCGGGCGGCACACTGGGCACCTGTCTCGCCATGCCCGGCATCGGCTCGGCCCGCCGCCTTCTGGCCGAGGGCGACCTCGTCCTGCTCGATTTCCCGTGCGCCGTCGAGGGCTACCACACCGACAAATCGGTCATCTACCACTGCGGCAGTCTGGACGTCCACGAAAACGCGGACGAGATCCGCGCGGCTTACGCCCTCTGCGTCGAGCTCGAGCAGCGGGCCGCCGAACAGCTCCGTCCGGGCGCGCTGCCCGAAGAGGTCTGGCAGAATGCGCAGGCCGCTGTGCCCGACCGCTGGCAGGCCGGCTTCATGAACGACGGCAAATTCCTCGGCCATTCGATCGGCCTGACCATGGACGAGCCGCCGGTGCTCGCCCGCTCCTTCCGCGCGCCGCTCGAGCCGGGCATGACCTTCGCGGTCGAGCCCAAGATCGCCCTCCCCGGCGTCGGCCTCGTCGGCACCGAGAACACCTATCTCGTGCAGAAGGACGGCCCGGCCAAATGCCTGACCGGCTCACCCCTGCCGCTGACCTGCTTGTAATCCCTCACGCGCCGCACCTGCGGCGCGTTTTTATTCGTCCCGTAGGGACACCACACTTCTTCACTATTCACTATTCACTATTCACTATTCCCTTCCTTAGTTTTTAGTGAAAAGTGAAGAGTGAAGAGTGAATAAGTGAGCATCTGTCCCGTTTGCGGGACAGATGATCTGCTACACTTTCCTTATCCCCCGATCGGGCACCGCCCGTCGGAACAGGTCGGCATAATGCTGTTCGTCGGCCAGGATGCGCTCGGCGCAGGGGCGCAGGCAATCGGGCAGCTCGCGTGCGAGGGCGCGCCATTCGGCGCAGGCCGCGAGCGCCCCGGCCAGGGCCCGTTCGGCCGGATGCCCGGTTTCCCCGGCCCCGGACGCCCAACCGGCCGACCACCATATCTTGTGTCCGCTCCGGGGGACGAAAAGATCGGGATCGCCCCCGCAGACCGCAAGCATCCCGGCCACAAGACCCAGGTGGACGCACGCGGTTCGGGCGGCCGCGTCGAACAGGCCGGCCAGCTCCTCCTCCCCCCGCGCCCGGCAGACGGCCGCGCTCCGCAGGTACCGGCAGAGCGCGGTCAGGATTCCGGTCCGGCCGGCGGCGGCCGCATGCAGCCGCTGCAGCGTCCGGGGCCCGGCCGGGCGCTCCGGGCGGATCGGATGGGGGTACGGCACGCGCAAAACATAGTCCTTTTCGGCATTTTTCACAAGGATCCCTCCGTACACACTTTTTCACATGCTATGCACAGCGCCGTCCACCCGTGCACAGCCCGCCCACAGCCTGTCCACAATCTGCCCCACAGAACGGAAACGCCCGGGTCCAAAAAAAAGCAACCAATTTGGTGCAAAATGGAGAAACGTATTTTGCGCCCTTGACAAGGGGGCCTGCACAGTATATAGTAGATACTGTGCTTCAACAGTGAGGCACAAGATATGGTTATGTCAAAATGACGAACCCACAAATCTTTGCGCAACACCCCTGAAAGGAACTAGATCATGATCACTGAAATCATCAAACGCGACGGTCGCAGAGCCCCGTTCGAAATCGAAAAAATCAGCGAAGCGATCTTCAAAGCCGCGCAGGCTTCAGGCGGTCGTGATTATGAAATGGCGCAGCGTCTCGCTGAGCAGGTCGTCGCACTGCTCGACACCGAGAACGCGGTCGTCGTCCCCACAGTGGAACAGATTCAGGACGCGGTCGAGAAGATCCTCGTCAAAAACGGACACGCCCGCACCGCCAAGAAGTACATCCTGTACCGCAACGAGCGCACCCGCGCCCGCGAGATGAACACCCGCCTGATGAAGATCTACGAGGATCTGACCTTCAAGTCCTCCCTCGAGAACGACATCAAGCGCGAAAACGCGAACATCGACGGCGACACCGCCATGGGCACCATGCTCAAGTACGGCTCCGAGGGCGCCAAGCAGTTCTGCGAAATGTTCATCCTCGACCCCGAGCACAGCCGTGCGCACCGCGAGGGCGACATCCATATTCACGACCTCGACTTCTACACCCTGACCACAACATGTTGTCAGATCGACCTGCTCCGTCTCTTCAAGGGCGGCTTCTCCACCGGCCACGGCTTCCTGCGCGAGCCGAACGACATCCGCTCCTATTCGGCGCTCGCCTGCATCGCCCTGCAGTCCAACCAGAACGACCAGCACGGCGGCCAGAGCGTCCCCAACTTCGACTACTCGATGGCGCCCGGCGTCAGCAAGACGTTCCGCCGCGCCTACCGTGACAACCTGACCCGCGCGCTCGATATCTACCTCGAGGTCGACAACAGCGAGATGATGAGCAAGGCGCTTCTCGCCGAGACCGAGGAGGAAACCGGCGTCTGGGCGGCCATCGCGGGCGGCAACGGCTTTGACGAGGCGCTCCGCGCCCGCCTCATCCGGACGGTGGATGAGGAAACCGCCGACAAGATTCTGCGTTTCGTCCGCAAGTACGCGGTCAAGGGCACCCGCCGCGCGACCTATCAGGCCATGGAGGCGCTGGTGCACAACCTGAACACCATGCACTCCCGCGCGGGCGCGCAGGTTCCCTTCACCTCGCTCAACTACGGCACCGACACCTCGGCCGAGGGCCGTCTCGTGATGGAGTGCCTGCTGGAGGCCACCGAAGCCGGTCTGGGCAACGGCGAGACCTCGATCTTCCCGATCCACATCTTCAAGGTCAAGGAAGGCGTCAATTTCAATCCGGGCGACCCCAACTACGACCTGTTCCAGCTGGCCATCCGCGTTTCGGCCAAGCGCCTGTTCCCGAACTTCTCGTTCCTGGACGCACCGTTCAACCTGCAGTACTACAAGCCCGGCCATCCCGAGACCGAGGCCTCCTACATGGGCTGCCGCACCCGCGTCATCGGCAACGTCTATGACCCGACCCGCGAGATCACCTACGGCCGCGGCAACCTGAGCTTCACCTCGATCAACCTGCCCCGCATCGGCATCCGCGCCCACGGCGACGTCGACTGGTTCTTTGAGGATCTCGACCGCAAGATCGACCTCGTCATCGACCAGCTGCTCGCCCGCTTCAAGATCCAGTGCCAGAAGAAGGTGCGCAACTACCCCTTCCTGATGGGCGAGGGCGTCTGGATCGACTCCGAGAAGCTCGATCCCGACGATTCGGTCGCCGAAGTGCTGAAGCACGGCACCCTGACCTGCGGCTTCATCGGTCTGGCCGAGTGCCTCAAGGCGCTGACCGGCAAGCACCACGGCGAATGCGACGAGGCGCAGAACCTGGGTCTCGACATCATCCATCATATGCGCGAGCGCATGGATGAGGCCACCCGCAAGTACGGTCTCAACTTCTCCCTGATCGCCACCCCGGCGGAGGGCCTGTCCGGCCGCTTCGTCCGCATCGACCGCGAGAAGTTTGGCTCGATCCCGGGCGTCACCGACCGCGACTACTACACGAACTCCTTCCACGTGCCGGTCTACTATCCGATTTCGGCATTTGAGAAGCTCCGCCGCGAGGCGCCCTATCACGCGCTGACGAACGGCGGCCATATCAGCTACATCGAGCTGGACGGCGATCCGACCCAGAACCTCGAGGCATTCGAGCAGGTTGTCCGCTTCATGAAGGAATGCGGCATCGGCTACGGCTCGATCAACCACCCGGTTGACCGCGACCCGATCTGCGGCTACACCGGCATCATCGGCGAGGTTTGTCCCCGCTGCGGCCGCCGCGAGGGCGAGGGCGTGCCGGTCGAAAAGCTCCAGAAGCTCGGCCTGTACCGCCACCTGAACGCCGACACCATCGGCTACCACGGCGACATCAACGAGGAGGCTGACCGCATGGTCAACCCCCTGTAATCCGATCCATATCCACCCCAACAGCGTTTTCAGAAAGGACGTATCATTATGACCAAGCAGTTCAAGGTTACCGAAGTCAATGGTGTTCCGGTTGTAGGCGAGGGCGTCGGCTTCGAGCGCATCCGCCGCATCACCGGTTATCTGGTCGGCACGCTCGACCGCTTCAACAACGGCAAGCGCGCGGAGGAGGCCGACCGCGTCAAGCATGACGTCTCCTGCTGCTCCATGACCGACAGCCGCACCGCCTGAACATGAGCCAGACCATCCGCATCGCGGGGACGATCGGCGAGTCCATCGTGGACGGCCCCGGCATGCGCTACGTCATCTTCACCCAGGGCTGCCCCCACCACTGTCCGGGCTGCCACAACCCGGAGACCCACGATTTCGCGGGCGGCACCGAGATGACGACCGACGGCCTGCTGGCCGACATCGCAAAGAACCCCTTTATGCGCGCCGTGACGTTCTCGGGCGGCGAGCCCTTCTGTCAGCCCGCGCCCCTCACGGAAATCGCGGCAGCGCTCAAAAAACAGGGCTATCACGTGATGTCCTTCACGGGCTACACTTTCGAGGAGCTGCTGGCGCTCGAAGACCCGGCCGTGCGCGCGCTGCTCAATGAGCTTGACCTGCTCGTCGACGGACGCTTCATCGAAGCCCAGCGCAACATCGACCTCCGCTTCCGCGGCAGCGAGAACCAGCGCATCCTGGACGTCCCGGCTTCCCTGGCCGCCGGACAGGCCGTCTGGTGCGAAAAATACCGATAACAAAAAGGATCTGAACGCCTTCCGGCATTCAGATCCTTTTTTGTTCGTATATGCGCTTTTACGCGATGAAGAGCTTGGCGAAGACCGACCACAGACCCTGCGCGATCAGCACAAAGACGAGCACGGGCAGGATGTAGGTCACATAGAAGCGGATCGCACGGGGCATCTTGGCGCCCTGACCCGCGTTGCACTCCTCGAGGTAGTTGTCAAAGCCCCAGCCCACCCGGCTGACGCAGAACAGCAGGTAGACCAGCGAGCCGATGGGCAGCAGCAGATTGCTGACAATAAAGTCCTCGCTGTCCAGCACAT
>CAMEPU010000029.1 GCA_945932315.1 uncultured Clostridia bacterium | reverse complement strand
CTTGCGGGCGGCGCGCGGGAGGACATGCGTACGGGCTACGCCTGCGCCGAGCTCGAAGCCCTGCTCGCCGCGCGCGGCTTCCTGATCTACGAGCACCTGACGCCCGAAGAAATCACCGCGCAGTACTTCGCGGTGTTCAACCGCGCTCATCCCGGGCATCCCATGCGGGCGCTCGACAACGTCAATTATTGCCTCGCTGTGAAGCGGGAATGACTGGAAGTGCCCGTTTCGCGCGCCGGTCTTTGGAAACATTTCTGTTTCATTTCACAAAAATGCAATAAATTCGCAGGGAGCTGTGTTATAATGGGGTAAACAGAAAACCGTTTGGAAGGAGCATACACAAGACCATGGCAAAATTTCTGTTGACAACCGATAACACCTGCGATCTGCCGCGCGAGCTGCTGGAGGCTGCGGGCGTCGCGATGATGTCCTTGAGTTATATCATCGGCGGGGAGACCCACGACCTGTCGAACGAGATGGATCCGCACGAATTTTACGAACGCATGCGCGGCGGCGAGATGCCGACCACTGCTCAGGTCAACCCGGGCCAGGCCGAGGATTTTTTCCGCGACCGCCTGCGCGAGCATGACACCATCCTGCATCTGGCCTTTTCGTCCGGCCTGAGCGGCACGTGGCAGAGCACTGAGATCGCGGCGCGCGCGGTCATGGAGGACATGCCCGGGAAGAAGATCTACGTGGTCGACACGCTGGCCGCCTCGATGGGCGAGGGGCTGATGGTGCACTACGCGATGAAGCTGCGCGACGAGGGCGCGACCGCTGAGGAGGCCGCCGCCTGGCTCGAGGAGCACAAGCAGAATTTCGTTCACCTGTTTACGGTGGACGATCTCAACCACCTGTACCGCGGCGGACGGGTCAGCCGGGCGACCGCGCTGCTGGGCACCATGCTCAGCATGAAGCCTATCCTGCACGTGGACGACACCGGCCATCTGGTCGCGCTCGGCAAGGTGCGCGGCCGGAAGAACTCGCTGATCGATCTGGTCGACCGCATGGCGGAGCTGATTCCGGGCCATGAAAACGACGTGGTCTTCATTTCCCACGGCGACTGCCTGGCCGACGCCGAATTTGTCCGCGATGAGATCCGGAAACGCTTCGGCATCGAGAGCTTTTTGATCAATATGATCGGCGCGACCATCGGCACGCATTCCGGCCCGGGCACCGTGGCGCTCTTTTTCCTGGGCGAGCACCGGTAACCGTTTTGTCTCCCGCTGAAAGGAGGAAACACGATGAAAAAGAAACTTTTTGCAATTTGCTGTATCTTTGCGCTCCTCACGGGCATGACGGCCTGCGGCAAGGACAAGACCCCGTCCGGCTCCTCGCAGCCCGCGTCCAGCCCGGCGGTAAGCGAGCCCGCGCAGTCCGAACCGGTCAGCGAGCCGGTCGAACCCGAGACCCAGCAGGCGACCGTTTACCTGCCCGATGAGAACGCGGAGAACCTGATCCCGACCGAAATCGAGTGCGCGAAGCCCGAAGAGGGCGATTTCACCGCCGGGATCGCGGCGCTGGTGGACGCGCTCGCCGCGCAGGAGGCGCTGCCTGAGGGCTCCGCAGTGCTGTCGGCCGAGGAGGGCGACCCCGTCAAGCTCGATATGAACGCCGCGTTCGGCGAGGGCATGATGTCGACCGGCACGACGGGCGAGATCCTTTACCTGGGCGCGCTCGTGAACACCGTTCTGGACTACACCGGCGCGGAGCACGTCGAGCTGACCGTCGAGGGCGCGCCGCTCGAGACCGGCCACAACCTGTACGACTATCCGATCGGCAGAGTCACGCCTTGACGAGACACCCGGATACCCCGTCCATGCGGCGGGGTATTTTTCTGCGCGTTCCCGGGAAAACTGGAAACGTTTCCTGAAATCCCGGGAAAACCTTATAAAAAACGGCACATCTCACGGGAAAAAGAGCGGTAAAGCCATGCATTCTGACAAAAATAGTGCGTATGAATGATTCAAGGTTGATTTAGTGCGGCAAAATATGGTATAGTAGTACAGGAAGTTTATGCGCGGCGCTGCCCGGCGCATACTTTTCGACCGGCATTGATGCTGCTTCCCGCAGCGATCTGAAATAGAATCTAGAGATTGAGAGGAAAATTCACACATGCGCGACAAGAAGACGATTCTGAATGATGTCGAGTTCTATCTCACGAGCTTGTATCACACCACGCCCGCGAAGGCGACTCCGGACCAGCTGCATTCGGCGATCTCCCGCACCCTGATGGCCGAGATCGCGGGTGACTGGCAGAAGAGCACCGAGGCGCACCGCAACACCCGCCACGCCTACTATTTCTCGGCCGAGTTCCTGATGGGCCGCATGATCTACAACAACATGCTGTGCATGGGCGTCACCGAGGAGATCGGCAAGCTGCTCGAGGACGCCGGCGCTTCGCTCGACGCCTTCGAGGAGGTCGAGGACTGCGCCCTGGGCAACGGCGGCCTGGGCCGTCTGGCGGCCTGCTTCCTCGATTCTGCCGCGACCCTGAACCTGCCCCTCGACGGCTACGGCATCCGCTACAAGTACGGCCTGTTCAAGCAGCGCATCGTGGGCGGCGCGCAGGTCGAGGAGGCGGACGACTGGACCCGCTTCGACGACCCGTGGAGCCTGCGCCGCGAGGACCGCGCGGTTCGCGTCGAGTTCGCCGACCAGACCGTCATCGCGACTCCTTATGATATGCCGATCCTGGGCTACGGCACCAAGAACATCGGCACCCTGCGCCTGTGGCAGGCCGAGCCCGTTCAGGCGTTCGACTTCAACCTGTTCAACGCGCAGCAGTACGACAAGGCGGTCGCTGAGCGCAACCGCGCCGAGGACATCTCCCGCGTGCTGTACCCCAATGACTCCAACGACGAGGGCAAGATCCTGCGCCTCAAGCAGCAGTACTTCTTCTGCTCGGCCTCTCTGCAGGATATCATCCGCCGCTACAAGGATGTACACGGTGACGACTTCTCCAAGTTCGCTTCCGTTACCCAGATTCAGCTGAACGATACCCATCCCGTTATCTCGATCCCCGAGCTGATCCGCCTGCTGACTGACAAGGAGGGCGTTCCGTTCGACGAGGCGCTCGAGATCTGCAAGCAGGTATTCGCTTACACCAACCACACCATTCTGGCCGAGGCGCTCGAGAAGTGGCCGCAGCACCTGATGGAGCGCGTCATCCCGCGCGTCTTCCACATCATCGTCAAGCTCGACCAGTACCTGGGCGGCGAGCTGGCCAACAAGGGCGTACCGGGCGACCGTCAGTACGGCATGCGCATCATCCAGAACGGCACCGTACACATGGCGCATCTAGCCATCTTCTGCTCGCACAGCGTCAACGGCGTGGCGCAGATCCACACCGACATCCTGAAGAACGACGTGCTGCGCGACTGGTATAACCTGTACCCCGAGCGCTTCAACAACAAGACGAACGGCATCACCCAGCGCCGCTGGCTGGCCCTCTGCAACCCCGAACTGAGCGATCTGCTGACCCGCCTGCTGGGCAATGAGAGCTGGAAGACCGATCTGAACCAGCTCAAGAAGCTCGAGCACTACAAGGACGACGACGCGGTCATGATGGAGCTGACCCAGATCAAGTACCGCAACCGCGAGAAGCTGGCCAAGTTCATCCAGAAGCACGACGGCATCACGATCGACCCCAACACCTGCTTTGACGTACAGGTCAAGCGTCTGCACGAGTACAAGCGTCAGTTCCTGAACATTCTGGCCATCCTCGAGCTGTACTACGAGATCTGCGAGGGCAGCCTGACCGACTTCACGCCCACCACCTTCATCTTCGGCGCCAAGTCCGCGCCCGGCTACACCCGCGCCAAGGGCATCATCCGCCTGATCAACGCGGTAGCCGAGCTGATCGACCGCGACGACCGCACCCGCGGCAAGCTGAAGGTCGTCTTTGTCTCGAACTACAACGTCTCCGTCGCCGAGAAGATCATCGCCGCCGCCGACGTTTCCGAGCAGATTTCGACCGCCGGCAAGGAGGCCTCGGGCACCGGCAACATGAAGCTGATGGCCAACGGCGCAGTCACCCTGGGCACGCTGGACGGCGCGAACATCGAGATCGTCGAGGAGGCCGGCCGGGAGAACAACTACATCTTCGGCGCGACCGTTGACGAGATCAACAGCGTCAAGGAGCACTACAACCCGAACGGCATGTACCACAACGATTACAAGATCAAGCGCGTGCTGAATGCGCTGGTCGACGGCACCCTGAACGACGGCGGCTCGGGCATCTTCCGCGAGCTGCACGACTCGATCGTCTACGGCGCAAGCTGGCACCGTCCCGACCAGTACTTCCTCCTGCTCGACTTCGAGCGCTATCTGGAGGCCAAGAAGCAGGTTGCCCGCGATTACAAGGATGAGCTGGGCTTCGCCCGCAAGCGCTGGATGAACATCTGCCACTGCGGCAAGTTCTCCTCCGACCGCACCATCTCCGAATACGCGAACGAGATCTGGCACATCGACCCCGTCGAGATCGAAGACTAATCACGGTATCACAAAACGGCGCCCCGACGGGGCGCCGTTTTTCATTCAATTCGTCCCGAAGGGACACCATACCTATTCACTTTTCACTATTACTTATAACTTCATTTTAGCGAAGAGTGAAGCGGCGCTCCGGAGAGCGCCGTTTTGTCGTCTGTACTCAGATCTGCTTCGTGTCCTTTAAGTACTTTTCGGTATACGCGTCCTGCAGGATCTTAAGGTTTTTGGGGTCCTTTTTGCCGACCGGCTGGCCGTCCAGCGAGACCGCCCGGGTGCACAGGCCGCCCGAGCTGCTGACGATGACCTCGTCGGCGGCGCGAAGCTCGTCCATCGTGAAGGGCGCTTCGCGGGTCGGGATGCCGTTGGCCTCGGCCAGCTCGAGCAGGTGCTTGAGCGTGATGCCGGGCAGGATCAGGTTGTCGCGCGGCGGGGTGCAGAGCACGCCGTCCTTGAGCATCAGGATGTTGCTGTGGGCGCATTCGGTGACCCGGTCGCCCCGGTGGAAGACGGTCTCAAAGCAGTTCTGCTCACAGCACCGCTGGTAGGCGATGACGCTCGGAATCAGGTTGAGGGTCTTGATGTTGCAGTGCAGGAAGCGGGTGTCCTCCATCGAAATCAGATCGGCCTCGAGCTCCATGGGCGCGAGCTCACAGGGCACGGTGAAGATCATCAGGTTGGGCTTGACTTCGGCCGGGGGGAACTGGTGGCCGCGCGGCCAGGTGCCGCGGGAGCACTGCCAGTAGAGCATGCCGTGGTCGGCGTCGTTCGCGTCGATGCACTTCTGCAGCTCGGCTGTCAGGGTCTCGCGGTCCATCTCGAAGGGGATCTCGAGCAGGCGGCAGCTGTTGTAGAAGCGGTCGAGGTGGTCGCCGATGGCGAAGGGGCGGTTGTTGGCGAAGGTGGTCGCGTCGTAGCAGCCGTCGCCGAAGTACACCGCGCGGTCGAGCATGGGCACGGTCATCTCCTCGAGCGGGCCCAGCTTGCCGTTATAATATCCGACTTTTTCCATGAGTTATACAGTCTCCTTTCCCTTCTTATTATACTTGACAATCTTGTAAATGCCAACCGTAAAGATGGGAACGAGATAGAGCAGGATGTAAGCGTAGGCGAGGTAGGTGTAGCCCGCGCCGATCAGGTCGATGACGCCGACCTGGGAGAGCGCCAGCGAGAGCACGAGGATGACGACGGTCAGGCCGCCCTGCATCTTGCGGCTCATGCGGGGCTTGCCCTTGCGCTCGAAGCTGACGTTCATGCGGTCGATCAGGGCGTGGACGCAGCCGGTCGAGGTCTCGATCAGCGTCCAGCCCATGACGATGCTGAACGCGGCCAGCAGCAGCGGGCCGCCGCCGACGTTCTGGATCATCATGGCCCAGGGGGTCGCGACGTCCGCGCCGACGATGGTCGGATCGTTATAGAAGCACATCATGGCGAAGTAGGTCAGGAACCACGGGATGGTCATGAGCGCGCCCGCGACCAGACCGGAGATGACGGTCTCCTTGCGCTGAGTCTGGCGCTTGAGGGCGAACATGCCCATCGGGATCGAGCAGATGTTGTAGGAGACGTACAGGATGCCCGTCCAGACGGCCAGACCGATCGAGAAGGTGCCCTGATAGGAGCTGGTGTCGTGGTTTGCAAAGACGGCCGGGATGTTGCCGCCCTTGCTGAACAGGACGAGCAGGGTGAAGATGATGTAGCCGGCGTAGAGCAGGACGGTGCCGATCGACTCGAAGCGCTCGATGATGCGCTCGCCGTAGAAGTTGAGCAGGCCGACGACGACAACGACGAAGACCTCGCCCAGAATCATGGGCATGCCGAGCAGCGATTCGACGATACTGCCTGTCGCGGCGGCCATGATCGCGATGATGAAGACCATCAGGATGACGTAGAGCACGTCGAACAGGGGCCACAGGGGGCCGATGATCGTCTGGATGAAGCTCTTGTAGTCGTAGGTCTTGAAGATGCGGCAGAGCTCGAAGGTCAGCGCGGCGATGACGGCGAAGCCGATCGCGATGGTCAGACCGGAGATCCAGCCGTACGCGCCGAACTTGGCGCCGTATTCGTAGATCTCACGACCGGTGGCGTAGCCGCCGCCGATCAGGACGGATTGGAGCAGAACGCCCGGCAGGATGTACTTGCCGTAGCGCCCTTCGAAGAAGTTTTTCATGGGGCAAAATCCTTTCTTTCTTTTAGCTGCTAAACAGCCAAAGCTATTATAGCACCATGTTTTTACTTTTGCAATGAAAAGTGTGAAAGGAAATGAGAGATCTTACACGGCGTCTGCTTTCGGTTTTTGGATGAGGAGGCAGGAGTGAAGAGTGAATAGTGAATAGTGAATAGTGAATAGTGAATAGGTAAGGTGTCCCTGCGGGACGATTTGAAGAAAAGCGCGCTGCGCTTTTGTCCATCATCCGACCTCGCTGCGCTCGGCCACCTTCTTCCAAAAGAAGGCTTTGGAGCGCAGTTGCGGCGAAGTTCCCTGCCTCCTTTCGGAAGGAGGTGGCTCGGCGCTTGCGCCGAGACGGAAGATGGACTGTCAGGACAGGCACGCGGCCGCTCGCCGACCGTCGACCGCACTTTTTGGGGAGCGCAGTCGCGGCGCAGCTGACTGAGAGGGCGAAAGGGCAACAAAAAAGCACCGCTTTTCAGCGATGCTTCGTTGTCACATAATTGGAGCGGATGACGAGGCTCGAACTCGCTACCTCCACCTTGGCAAGGTGGCGCTCTACCAGATGAGCTACATCCGCATATATGTGAACCCTCGTGAGAGGGATTGTATGGAGCGGATGACGAGGCTCGAACTCGCTATCACACCCCACAAAACAGGTTTTGCGGGGGCCCCAACCTCGATTGAATGAAGGTGGAGGCAGCGAGGTCAAAACAGAAACTCTGTTCTTCCCGGTCATGCGCTGCGAAGTTGTTGGAGCGGATGACGAGGCTCGAACTCGCTACCTCCACCTTGGCAAGGTGGCGCTCTACCAGATGAGCTACATCCGCATTTGGCGTCGTTGTTTGTGTTTCTCACTCACAACGATAACTATTATAACAGGGGGCGAAAGGAAAGTCAAGTATTTTTTCGGAAAAATGGGGCGGATTTTGACAATTAAAATCCGCCCTGTTCGATTTCCGTTTAATAGCCCAGATGTTCGCCGATCAGCACAATCTCGTAGTGCTCGAAGGTCTTGGGCGGCATCATGGTGATCGCCATGACGGCACAGATGCGGTCGGGGGAGTGGCAGTCGCAGCACACGCCGGTCTTGACGCACGGGGTGTCGCGGTTTAAGCGCCGCGCGTTGAGCGGGCCCGCGACCCGGCGGGCGCGGCGCATGGCACTGGGCAGGTCGGCCGCCAGCTTGTTGTAGCCGCAGACCACGTAGCACTCCTTGAAGCCCCACATCGCGTCCGCGATGCGGTTGCAGTTGCCGTCGATGTTGACGATCTCGCCCGATTCGCTGAGCGCGTTGGCCGAGGTCAGGAACACGTCGCCCGCCGAGCGGACGCCGTCGCCCCGGCTGTGCCAGGTGACGTCCTCGCCCGCCTCCTTGAGCCTGTCGTACAGGCCGAGCGCGTTCAGGGTCATCGAGCCGCCGAAGGTGCTCTTCTTGCCCGCGCACTTCTGCGCGAGGTAGGCCGCGGCCTCCTCCCCGGTTTCAAAGTAAGAGAAGGCGAAGCCGTTGCGGGTGAAGGTCTCCTCGAGCTGGTCGAGGTCGCTCAGGCCGCCGGTCAGCAGGGGCGGCAGCTCGGAGGGGTGGGAGATCACGATGTCCGCGCCGCCCTCCTCGAGGTCCTCGCGGCTGCGGAAGCCCCAGGTGACGCCGACGGCCAGCAGCCCGGCGTTCTTGGCCGTGCGCATGTCGGTCGAGCTGTCGCCCACGTAGGCGGTGGTCGCGGGGTCGGCGTTCAGCAATTTCAGAATCTCAAAGGTCGAGGTCGGGTCGGGCTTGCGGGGCACGCCCGGGCGCTCGCCGAAGGTCAGATCGACCCGGGAGGGGAAGAAGTCGTGGATGAGCTTCTTGGCGCCCGCGTCGTACTTGTTGGACAGGACGGCGATCTTGAGGCCGGCCTCGTCGATGGCCTTGATGGCGGCGGGCACGCCGTCGTACGCCCGGGTGTGGACGTTGAGGTGCTTGCTGTAATAGGAGATCATCTCGTCCATGCAGACGTCGATGGTGGCCTCGTCCGTGCCCTCGGGAACGGATTTTGCCATCAGGTTGCGTATGCCGTGGCCGACCCGCTGCTGCACGTCGTGGGCGGACAGGGTGGGGAAGCCGTGCGCGGACATGACCGCGTTGACCGAGCTCGTCAGGTCGCCCAGCGTGTTCAGCAGGGTGCCGTCCAGATCAAAAATGACGGTGGAAAATTTCATGGTTTATGCCTCGATTTCTTCTGGCTCCTCCTTGGGGAGCTCGACTGCGTGATAACGCTTGTTGATGACGGTGACACCGCGCAGGAAGGCGGCGACGTCCGAATTGATGGCCTCGGCGCGCACCCGCCAGTTCCAGTTGCCGCCCAGCGTGGAGGGGACGTTCATGCGGGCGTCCGCGCCCAGGTTGAGCAGATCCTGCATGGCGACCATGGCGACGTTCGCCGGGGAGGAATGCAGGGTGCGGATGGCGGCCCAGGCGAGCGGCTCGCGGCCGTCCCAGCGCAGGTAGGCCTTGGCGAACTCGGCGTCCTCGGGGGTGGCGACGTCCATGATCTGCTCGCAGATGGTCTCGCTGTCGTGGGTCGAGGTGTAGACGATCGAATTGGGAACGTAATTGTGGGGCAGGTGGTCGTTGTCGTCACCCGCGTACAGGCCGAAGATCATGACCCGCATGCCCGGATAGCCCGAGGTCTTGAGCAGGGCGCGCACCTTGTCGGTGATCAGGCCGAGGTCCTCGGCGATGATCGGGAACTTGCCCAGCTTGGCCTCGATGGCGCGGAAGAGCTTCATGCCCGGGCCCTTGACCCACTTGCCGCCCATGGCGGTCTCCTCGCCCTGATCGACCTCCCAGTAGGCCTCAAAGCCGCGGAAGTGGTCGATGCGGACGACGTCGAACAGGGCCGCGACCCGCTCCATGCGCCAGATCCACCAGCGGAAGCCCTCTTTCTCGTGCACCTTCCAGTCGTACACCGGGTTGCCCCAGAGCTGGCCGGTCTCGGAATAGTAGTCGGGCGGCACGCCGGCGACCTTTTTGGCCAGCAGGGTCTCGTCCACCTTGAAGAGCTTGGGATTGACCCAGACGTCGGCCGAGTCGGGGGAGACATAGATCGGGATATCGCCGATGATCTGCACGCCGCGGTCGTTCGCATACTTGCGCAGGCGGTTCCACTGGTCGAAGAACAGGTACTGGACAAAGACGCGGAAATTGATCTCGTCGGCCAGCTCCTGGCGGACTTCGGCGAGGGCGGCGGGCTTGCGGGCCTTGACGTCCTCATCCGGCCACTCCCAGAGCGGGCGGCAGCCGTACATCTCCTCGCGCAGGGACATAAAGAGCGCGTAGTCCTCGACCCAGTCGGCGTTCTCGGCGCGGAAGGCCTCGACCTTGACCTCGAGCGCCTCGTCCATGGCGGCGAAGGCGTGGCGCAGCGCGGGCCAGCGGGTGGCCGCGATCTGTTCAAAATCGACCCGGTCGGGCGAACCGCCCACATCGGCGGCGCGCACCTGCTCGTCGGTCAGCAGGCCGTCCTCGCGGAGCAGATCGAGGTCGATCAGATAGGCGTTGCCCGCGGCCGTCGAGAAGGTCTGGTACGGCGAATCGCCGAAGCCGGTCTGGCCGAGCGGGAGCACCTGCCAGTAGCGCTGGCCGGCCTCGTAAAGAAAATCAACAAATCGGTATGCCTCGCGGCCCATGGTGCCGATCCCGTGGGGCGAAGGCAGGGAAGTGATGTGCAGGAGCACACCGCTTGCGCGTTCAAACATTCTTTTCTACCCTCCATTCCGCGCGGCGCGCGGATACTGTTGCCGCGCAGGAGAAACCCACCTGCACAGCCAATTAAATTATAGTCTCTTTCCATTTTCCTGTCAATTTTGCTTGCCATGAAAACCCATCTTTCGTATAATAGATGCAGATTGAAATAAGGATAAGGGGAATCCGCCCATGCGAATGCGAAAAAAGAAAAATCTGTACAGCCGTCTGGCCGCCTGCGCGCCCGTGATGGCGCAAAACCCGACGGAGCTGCGCGGCAAATGGCGGGAGGAGGCCTTCGGCAACGGCAATCCGCTCCATCTGGAGATCGGCTGCGGCAAGGGCCGCTTCATTCTGGAGAGCGCCCGCCGCTATCCGGACGTCAACTTCGTCGCGATCGAGAAGGAGGAGGGCGCGCTCATCATGGCCACCGAGCAGGCCATGCGTGAGGAGCTGCCCAATCTGAAGTTCCTGTCCTTCGACGCGGCCGCCCTCGGCGAGATCTTCGCGCCGGGCGAGGTCGACCTCATCTACCTCAACTTCTCCGACCCGTGGCCGCCCAACCGCCAGCGCAAGCGCCGCCTGACCTGGCGGGCGTTCCTCGCCGTCTACGACGAGATCCTGACCGAGGAGGGCGCGATTTACTTCAAGACCGACAACCAGCGCCTGTTCGAGTGGTCGCTCGGCGAGTTCTGCCAGAACAACTGGCTCATCCAGAACATCTCGCTCGACCTGCACAACACCGATTTCGACAACATTATGACCGAGTACGAGGAGAAGTTCTCGGCGCAGGGCTTCCGCATCTGCCGTCTGGAGGCGCGCAAGCGCATCCCGAAAAACTATCTGAAGTAAAACAAAGGCGTTTCCCGCGCGGGAAACGCCTTTTTTGCAGCACAAAGCCCCCGGAATCCGGGGACTTTGCGCGGTAAAAATGTAAAGAAAAGATGGAAATACGCTTTACCAGTACTTGGCGACGTGTGCCTTGGTGACCTCGGCGGCCTTCGCGATGTTCTCCTCGTTCGACAGCTTGTAGTAGTCGGGACGGAAGACCTCCATCGTGCAGCAGTCGCCCTCGAAGCCGATCTTCTTGAGGGTGTCGGCGTAGCGCTTGTGATCGAGGCAGTCGCCGGGCTCGCCCGGCCACAGACGCTTCTCGTCGTTGTTGTAGGCCGCGCCGCAGGGCATGTTCTCCATGCCGTTTAAGTGCCATACGAAGATCTTCTTGCCGTCGGCCTTCTCGAGGAAGTCGAAGGAGGAAGCCATCGCGTGGAAGTGATACTGGTCGAGGGTGATGCCGACGAGCGGGTGGTTGACCTCCTGCACGATCGCGTAAGCGTCCTCAAAGCGGTTGATGGACATGGTCGGGCAGCCGCAGAACTCGATGGACAGCTTGATGCCGTAGGGCTCGACCTTCTTGACCATCTCGCGGATGACCGCGACCGCGTCGGCGCGGATCTCGTCGAGGGTGGCGGGAACGGTCAGGTCCATGGACGGAACGACGACGATCATCTTGCACTGCAGCTTCAGGCAGTCGGCGATGATCTGGTCGAGCTTGGCCATGACGGCGTCCTTCTCCTCCTGGGTCTGCTTCATGTTGAAGAAGACGAGGGCGTTGTAGGACAGCATCTTCAGGTGGTGGTTGGGATCGGCGAACCATGCCGCCAGATCGTCGATGGTGTACTTGCCGGCCGCGATCTCGCGGTCGAGGCACTCGGACTGGATGTCGATGAAGTCAAAGCCGTACTTTTCGCAGAGGTCGAGGTCCTCCAGAACGGAGTGGTTCTCGCAGAAGCGGTTGCAGCCTTCGTTAAAACCGATTTTCATGATCTTGTTCTCCCTTTCTTACTTCTTGTAGAAATCGGGGGTGCCGCCGGTGACGACCTTCTCGGCGACGCCGGTGGTCTGGGACTTGACGAGCGCGTCAGCGGTGATGGAAGCGACATAGCCGTCCCAAGCGGAGGAACCGCCGGTCTCGCCCTTGAGCGCGTGGTCGACCCAGTCCTGAATCTCAACGTCGTAGGAGTCGATGAAGCGCATGATCCAGTTGTCCTCGATCTTGGTGGAGACGTTGTTCGCGTAGCGGACGGTCGGGAAGGACGGGCAGGGCAGGTTGACGACGCCGTTCTCGCAGACGACCTCGCAGTTGATGTCGTAGCCGAAGCCGCAGTTGACGTTGACCTCGAGCACAGTGACGATGCCGCTCTTGGTCTTCATGATCATGACCTGGGGATCGCGCAGGCCCTCATGCGCCTTGGAGGAAACCTTGGGCATGATGCACTGTACTTCGTCCCACTCGTCGTCGATCAGCCAGGGCAGAACGTCGATCTCGTGGATGGCGGTGTCGGTGACGGCCATCGCGGTGGTGTAGGAGGGCGCAACGCCGTCCGCGCGGTGGGTGCACTTGACAACCAGCGGCGCGCCGAACTTGCCGGAATCCAGCAGCTCCTTGACCTGACGGTAGCCGCGGTCATAGCGGCGCATGAAGCCGACCTGTACCAGATGTTTGCCGGAAGCCATCTCGGCCTCGACGATCTCCTTGCCGTCGGCCGCGGTGTTTGCCAGCGGCTTCTCGGAGAAGACCGGCTTGCCGGCTGCGATCGCGGCGAGAACCGGGCCCTTGTGGAACTGGCCGGGGGTGGTGACGACAACCGCGTTGACGTCGGGATCGTTGATGGCTTCGTTGAAGTCGGTGTAAACCTTGGTGCCGGGGCCGGCGATCTCGGCGCCCTTCTTGGCGCCCTCCTCAAATACGTCGCAGACGGCGACGATCTGAGCGTTCTTGATGCGGTTCTGGATGCGGTCGATGTGCTCGCGGCCGATCATGCCGCAGCCAATCAGGGCGATTTTGAGCATTTCCATAGTTTTTTCTCCTTTACATTTACATTTTACGAAAGCCGTTCCCGGCCTCCGCAAGGTTACGAATTTAAGATGCGGGTCTTACGCCGCGATGCCGAGGGGAGAGAACAGGACGTAGATGCCGACCGCCAGCAGGATGCCGAGGATCGAAACCACGTGGCGGTACTTCCAGGGGGTCAGGTCGACCGCGCCGACGTCGCGGATCTCGTAGACCTCGCCCGGGCGGTACTTGTTGAGCGCCCACATGATGAGGAGCTCGACCGGGAACAGGACGGCCATCGCGTACAGGTAGTGGATGGGGTTCTGGGAGCCCGGGTAGCAGGGCGCGGCGATCAGGAACAGGCCGTAGCAGACGACGTGGACGGCGGTGATGACCTTGGGCGCGTACTTGGGCAGGCGCTTGAACAGGAACACGCCGAGCACGGTGCACAGGACGGGCAGGGAGACGAACTGGCTCAGGGAGTTGAGGAAGGTCGTGATGCCGTTGGCGTTCATGACGAAGGGCGCGATGATGATCGCGACGCAGCCCGCGATGGTGCCGTAGATCTTGCCGACCTTGACGCACTGGACGTCGGAGGCCTTGGGGTTGATGGTCGAGCGGTAGAGGTCGAGGGTGAACATGGTGGAGGCCGAGTTCAGCACCGAGTTGAAGGAAGACAGGATCGCGCCGAACATGACGGCGGCGAAGAAGCCCATGACGGGTGCGGGGACGATCTCGGCGATCAGAGCGGGATAAGCGAAGTCGATCGCGCTGTCGCCGGCGGCGGCCAGCTTATCCTGAATGGAGGGCAGGTAGAATGCGATGATGCCCGGGATGACCAGGTACAGGGGGCCGAGGCACTTGAGGAAGCCGCAGAAGATCGCGCCCTTCTGGCCTTCCTTCAGGCTCTTGGCGGCCAGCGCGCGCTGGACGAACGACTGGTTGGTGCACCACCAGTAAAGGTTGCTGAAGAACATACCGGTGATCAGGAGCGGCCACGGCACCTCGGGCTGGGGCGCGTCCCATGCGTTGATGGCGTTCAGCTTGGTGGGGTCGGCCTCGATGATGTAGCGGATGCCGTCCAGAATGCCCTCGCCGCCGGTCGCCGCTGCCAGCGCGGAGAAGCCGAGGAAGGGGATCATCAGGCCGCCGATGATCAGGCCGATGCCGTTGATGGTGTCGGAGACCGCGACCGCCTTGAGGCCGCCGAAGATCGCGTAGCAGCCGCCCACGATGCCGACCACGACACAGAGGATCGCGACTGCGGTGAACTTGGAGACGCCCAGCATGCCGGAGATGTCAAAGATCTGTTCGAACACGACCGCGCCCGAGTACAGGATGACGGGCAGGTTCAGAACCGAGTACATGATGACGATGACGAGGGAGAACATCGTCTTGGTGCCCTTGCCATACCGCTCTTCCATCAGAGACGGGATGGTCATGGCGCCCATTTTGAGGAACCGGGGCAGGAAATAGTAAGCGAGGGCCAGCAGGGTCAGCATCGAGCCGACCTCCCAGGCGATCGGGCCCATATTGGAGGCCCAGCTCTGGCCGTTCAGGCCGACGAGCTGCTCAGCGGACAGGTTGGTAAGGAGCAGGGAGCCTGCGATGACGACGCCCGGCAGGCCGCGGCCGGCCAGAAAGTAGCCTTCGGCGGTCTCCAGATTGTCTCCGCGGGTCTTCCAGCTGGAGATCAGGGCCACGGCCGCGGTAAACAGCAGGAACGAAATCGCGATCCAGGCCAGGGAGTTAAAGAACGACATTGGGTACAATCCTCTCATATCAGTTGCGTTTGTTTTTCTCTTTTCGAGCTGCAGCGGAGGGCCTTTGAACGTTCAAAACACAGTTGCGTTCACGTGAACACATCTTGTGATATAAAGATACCACCCGATTTACAGGAATACAAGATGTAAAAACGCACAAAAAGATATGGTAATTTTTGGGCAAAACGTTGAATTAAAGCTTCTTGGGGGAAAAGCTTGCAAATTTTCAGGGAAAAGCGTATACTTATAACCGATGGTGCGTGCAAAATGATTCGTGAAATGCACGCAAATGAAACAAAAAATGTAACATGCACGCAAGTTAGCAAGGAGGAACCAGGCATGGCAGTCACTCAGGCACAAATCGCGGAGCTGGCCGGCGTTTCGCGCGGCACGGTCGACCGCACCCTGAACAACCGCGGGCGCGTCGATCCCGAGGTCGCGGAGCGGATCCGGAAGATCGCGAACGAGCTGGGCTATCAGCGCAACCGCGCGGGCAGCCTGCTGGTCCGCTCCAAGCGGCCGGTGAAGATCGGCGTGATCATCCAGTCGGTCAAAACACCGTTCATGCAGCAGCTTCTGTCGGAATTGGAGGGCGCGCGGCACGATATGGCGCAGCAGGGCGCCGAGCTGCTGGTGCGGACGACCCGGGATATCGACTTTGACGAGCAGATCGGACTGATCGACGAGCTGGAGCAGAGCGGAATCGACGGTCTGGCGCTCACGCCGGTCGAGGACGTCCGCATCTGCGACCGGATCGACGCCCTGTCTGAGAAGATCCCGGTCGTCACCTTTAATACCGATATGCCGGGCTCGCGCCGCCTGTGCTACATCGGCCAGGACAACTATATGAGCGGGCGCGCGTGCGCGGGCCTGATGAACATCCTGCTGGGCGGCACGGGCACGGTGCTGATGATCACGGGCTACCTGTCCAACCAGTCCCACCAGCGCCGTATCGACGGCTTCCGCTCCGAGATGCTGTCGGCCTATCCGGGGATCAGCCTGCTGCCGCTCGAGCGCTGCGAGGACAACCGGGACACCGCCTACGCCATCGTGAACGAGGCGCTGGACGCCCACCCCGAGATCACCGGCATTTACCTGTCGGCGAACGGCCCCTCGGGCGCGTGCGACGCCATCCGGGAGCGCGGCCTGCACGGCAAGGTGCACATCATCTGCCACGATACGACCGAGGAGAACGTCAAGAATGTGCGCGCCGGGCTGATCGACTTCCTGATCGACCAGAACGCGCGGGCGCAGGCCGTCCGGCCGCTCAGCGTGCTGCTCGATTACATCCTGACCGGCGTCCGCCCGGCGGACGAGTACATGCTGACCCACATCGACATCCGCAACCGGTACAACGTATAAAAAAGCAGCCCTTGCCAAAGCAAGGGCTGTTTTTTCTGTCAGATATCGAGTTCCAGACCGTCAAACGCGATCTGATAGCCGTTTGCGCGGGCGAAGGCGTCCAGTTCCTCAAACAGGGGCGTGCCCTCGTGCGAGATGTGGGTGGCGTAGACCGGGCCGTCCGGGGCGAGCAGGCCGCGTTCGCGCAGGGTGCGCGCCGCGCGGGCCACGTCGTGGGCCGACATGTGGTCGGGGCGGGGGGCGGCCGTCCCGGAATCGGGGAGGTCGGGGCCGTAGGTATGGTCAAAAATGGCGCAGTCGAGCGGTTTGCCCAGCGCCGCCAGTGCTTCGTAGAAGTCCGGGCCGGGCGCGGGGGTGTCGGTCGCGTAGAGCACGCGCTTTTGGCCGTCGTCCACCACGTACAGGCGGGAATCGACCGCCGGGTCGTGGCGCGAGTAGAGCGGGGTGATCCGGCAGCCGGCCGCGTCGAAGGCCTCGCCGGGCACATTGGGGTGGATGCGCACGCGCAGCCGCGCCCGTCCGCTCTCGGTGTCCACCCGGGTGTCGGCCTCCTCGCGCTCCATGTAGTCGGACAGGCGGCGCAGGCCGGTTTCCGAGCAGCTCAGCAGCAGGGGGGCAGGCTCTTTGCAGGCGTAGTCGGCCAGCCGGGTGACGAAATGGCCGGGGTCGAAGTGGTCGGAGTGGGCGTGGGTGACGAGCAGGGCCTGCACGGCGGTCAGGTCCTTGCCGCAGTCGAG
>CAMEPU010000028.1 GCA_945932315.1 uncultured Clostridia bacterium | reverse complement strand
CTAACCTCTAAGATTAATTTGCCATACCGGAACCGGCGGCACCCTTTCAGGGCTACCGCTGGTTTCTTGTTAAAATCGGAAAATACGACAACTGCGGCTGAAAAAAAGACAATCAGACGCGCGCACTTGTCGATGATTCCGCTTTGCAAAGTCGATTTACAGGAATTTCTGCAGATATCGATTGTTTTTTACCGAAGAAATGTCAAGAATTCCGAAAAACGCCCGGATCGAAAAGGAGGCCGCGCTGCAGTATACTAAAGCCAGTTCCAAGGAAGAAAAAGTGAAAAGGGGTAAAAAATATGCTTTGGACAATGGCAACATTCATTGGCTTTACCATTCTGGTTGCCGTCATCTCTTACGTCAAGACGAAGGGCGACGACCAGTCTACCGCGGACGGCTATTTTCTGGCGGGCCGCGGCCTTCCCGGCTTTGTCATCGCAGGCTCTCTGCTGCTGACCAATCTTTCGGCAGAGCAGCTTGTCGGCACCAACGGTCAGACCTGGGCCGTGGGCATGAGCCCGATGGCGTTTGAGATCGTTGCGGCGCCCTGCTGCATCGTGCTCGCGCTGTTTGCCGCGCCGCGTTATCTGAAGAGCGGCATCACCACGATCCCCGAGCTGATCGGACTGCGCTATGACCGCAGCACCAAGCTCTGGTTTTCGATCGCGTACATCCTGCTCTACATCGTCGTACAGATCCCGGTCATCCTGTACTCGGGCTCGCTGGTGTTTGAGAACATCTTCGGCGTTTCCAAGCTGCTCGGTGTGACCAAGTTTCAGTCGGTCATCATCCTCTGTGTCGTCATCAGCATCATCGGTTCGATTTACGCCATTTTCGGCGGCCTGAAGGCGGTTGCGGTTTCCGATACCGTCAACGGCATCGGCCTTCTGATCGGCGGCTTTATGATCCCGTTCTTCGCGCTGAGCGTTCTCGGCAAGGCTTCCGGCGGCGCCGGCATCCTGGACGGCATGCAGTATCTGATTGCAAACCACTCCGATATGCTGAATTCGATCGCTCCCGCCGATTCCCTGCCGCCGGCCGTTCCGTGGACCACCGTCTTCACCGGCCTGCTGTTCCTCGGCCTGCAGTCCTGGTGCACCCACCAGTCCTTTATCCAGCGCGTGCTCGCTGCTGAAAACCTGAAGGAAGCCCAGAAGGGCGCTCTGTACTGCGCGTTCCTGAAAATCATTGGCTTCATGTATCTGGCGCTGCCCGGCGTCATCGCGTTTGCACTGTTTGAGATTCAGGGCAATCAGGTGACCATGATGGACGATGCGTATCCGCAGCTCGTGGCACAGGTCATTCCCGCGCCGCTCATGGGCTTTTTCGCGGCTGTCATGCTGGGCGCAATCCTGTCCTCCTTCAATTCGGTTCTGAATTCGGTCGATACCATGTTCACCATGGATATCTATAAGGAGTTCATTAACAAGGATGCCTCCGAGGAGAAAATGGTCGCGGTCGGCAAAAAGATCGGCATCGTATTCGCGATTCTGACTACCATCGTTGGCCCGATGATTTACTTCTTCCCGGCCGGCCTCAAGACCTTCCTCGATTCGCTTGTCATGCTGATCGCGCTGCCCGTTCTGACCGCGGTATTCGGCGGCTTCTTCTTCAAGTACCTGCCCAAGTATTCCGCAAAGGTCGTTTTGGTCGTTCACGTGATCTCGTACGGATCCTTCCTGCTGTTCCTGAGCGACTCGATTCATTATCTGTACGCAGTTCTGGTTTTGCTGCCGCTCGAGCTGCTGATCATGTACATCATGAACATCCGCAACAAGAAGAACCATCAGGTTGAGGCCTGGGTGCAGGAGGACGTCGGCGCGGTCGATCTGACTCCGTGGAAGTACCGCTGGCATGCGACCGTGTTCATTATTATCTGTGTAATCGCAGTTTATGTCGCGTTCTCCCCGTTGGGCATCGGCACCTGGGGCTACGCCCAGGCGTGGTAAGCCCACAAAAAATAAAATTAAACTAAAACAGGCCCGCCGGCATCGGCGGGCCTGTTCTGGGTTATAAAGGGACGATCAACTATGCGGTCAACATATTCCGTCGGACTGAACGGACAATGAGAGATGTCGATTGCAACATGCCGATGCGAATCTGTCATGATCAGAATCACATTGTGCTTTCTTTGATTCTTCCTCAAGTGGTCTGATGATAATTTTGCGCAAAATTTTGCTCCCAGATTTCTTCAATGCCGGCGCGCCAGTTCTGAGCTGCTTCGGTCAGGGACGCAGTAAGTGCGGGATTTTCTTCGGCCAGATTATGCCGCTCGGACGGGTCGGCTGCAAGATCGGCGAGAAAAACATCGCAGACTTCATCGCGATCCTCATCCTCGAAGGGATGGAGGATGAGCTTGTAGGTCCCGCGGCGTACGGCGGTCTGCTTTTCCATCTCCCAGAAGAGGTCGCGCGTGGGGAAAGCGGCATTGCCCTGCAGCCAGGGAAGCAGATTACAGCCATCGACGCCTTCGGGAGCTGCAACGTTTGTCAGTGCACAGACCGTGGGGAAGATATCAATTGCACAAACCGGTTCGTGGCTGACAACGCCTGTCGGAAGCCCTGGGCAGCGGAGAATGGCGGGGATGCGGATGCCGCCTTCGAACAGGCTGAACTTATGGCCCCGGAACAGTCCGGCTGAGCCGCCATAGTAGGGATCGAGTCGGCCGTCCGTCCAGTTGCGGGACTCACGTGACGGCCCGTTGTCGCTCTGGAAATAGATGATGGTGTTGTCGTATTGCCGGTTTCTTTTGAGCTCCGCGACAATCCGGCCAATGCCGTCGTCCATCGCGGAAATCATCGCGGCCATTAGCTGGCGGTCCCGGGGCAGATGGGAAAACCGATCCATATATTCATTAGGAGCGTGCATCGGGTAATGGGGCGCATTGTAGGCCGTATAAAGAAAGAACGGCTTCTTAGACGTTCTCGCATGGCGAAGAACTTCGATGGAACGGTCAGTGATGATGTCTGTCAGGTATTTGCCGTTGTCAAAGACCTCGGTATCATTCTCCCAGAGATCGTGTACCGGATTGATGGTTGAATCTATAATGCCATGATAAAACGTATGCGAATAGTAGTCCACGCAGCCAGAGAGAAAGCCGTAAAAGCTGTCAAAGCCGTGCCGGGTAGGACGGCAAGACTCGGTCACGCCCAGATGCCACTTTCCGACGCAGGCCGTGTGGTATCCAGCGTCGTGAAGGGTGGAGGATATCGTCGGGATGGAGGGCTGGAGTCCAGTTGCTTTTCGGTGTCCGGCGAGAATGGCGCGCACGCCGGCATGCGCCGGATAACGTCCGGTCAGCAGGGCGGCGCGGGAGGGGGAGCAGACCGGGCTTGCGCAATATAGATCATCAAAACGCATGCCGTCCGCAGCCAGAGCATCCAGGTTTGGTGTCACAAAATCTTCGGCGCCCATACAGGAAAGGTCGCCGTACCCAAGATCATCACACATGATGATCAGAACATTTGGTCGCTGATACAAAATAGAACCTCCTTGTAAAAAAACAACAGATGAAGAATTATGGTTCTCAATTTATACACGCAAAAAGTATAGCGCACTGTAGGGAAAAATGCAAATTTTAAAAAGCGCGGCGGATCAGATCGGGAAAATATGAGTAAATGAAGGTCGTGTACAAGCACGAAAAAATATGAGGCTCTTGTCAAGCCGTGAGAGTATTCCAATTATCCGAAATCTGTGATATGATGAAAAACGACAGGAAGGGTGGCAATAGACAATGAAAACAATTTTCGTGATGATGGACACGCTGAACCGGCGGATGCTGGACATTTACAACGGCGACCCGGCCGAGACCGCGATCACGCCCAATATCCGCCGCCTGGCGGCGCGGGGCGTGGTGTGCGACAACCACTGGACGGGCTCTGCGCCCTGCATGCCTGCCCGCCGCGACATGCTGACCGGCCGGCTCAATTTCCTCGAGAAGCCGTGGGGCGCGATGGAGCCGTTCGACTTCTCGCTGCCGCGCGTGCTGGGGCAGAACCGCAATGTGCACAGCCAGATGTTCACCGACCACGCGCACTATATCATCGCGGGCGGCGAGAACTACGTCAAGGGCTTCACAGCGTGGGACGTCTACCGCGGGCAGGAGTGTGACCCGGTCTGGGTGCGCCCGGACAAGGGCGGCATCCGCGCCGAGCACAAGCCCGACTGGTACAAGGGCAGCTACACAGAGGAGGAAGAAGAGAACAAGAAGCACTTCAAGACCGAGTACGACTACCCGAGCGTCAAAGTGCTGCACAACGCGGCCGAATGGCTGGAGGACAACCACGAGGCTGACAACTTCCTGCTCTGGGCCGAGACCTTCGACCCGCATGAGCCCTACGACTGCCCCAAGCACTACCTCGACCTGTATGAGAAGCCGGGCGACTACGACGGCCCCGATTTCACCCATCCGAATTACGGCTACAATGAGTTTGACGAGGCCGAGACCGAGCACCTGAAGCGCCGCTGCAAGGCGCTCATGACCATGACCGACCGCTATCTGGGCGAGCTGCTCGACGTGATGGACAAGTATGACCTGTGGAAGGACACCATGCTGATCTTCACGACCGACCACGGCTACCATCTGGGCGAGCATGGTTACATGGGCAAGAACTTCATGGCCGACTACAACGAGGTCTACCATATCCCGATGATCGTCTGCCACCCCGATCTCGCGGCCGGCCGGTGTGACGCGCTGACCCAGAACATCGACGTGCTGCCGACCGTCATGGAGTATTATGACATCCCGGAGACTGTGATCCCGTACAACCTGCACGGCAAGAGCCTGCTGCCCCTGCTGCGCGGCGAGACCGCATCCATCCACGAGAGCGTGATTTACGGCTACTTCGGCCACGAGGTCGCGATCAACGACGGCCGCTACACCTACATCCGCGCGTCGAAGGACGAGACCAACCGCCCGCTGAACGTCTATACCGCCATGCCGACCATGCTGCGGCAATACATCGGCGGGGACGATGGCTGCCTGGTCGCCGATTACGACAAGATCGAGATGGGACGGTACCTATCGTGGACAAACTATCCGGTCTACAAGTTCCTGGCCGACATCGTCGATTTCAAGAACTGGAGCCAGACCTTCGCCGAGCGGCGGGAGTTCAACGAGCGGTCGCTGCTGTTTGACCTCGAGACCGATTACCGGCAGGAGCATCCGATTGCGGACGAGGCGCTTGAGCGGCAGATGGAGGAAAAGCTCCGCGAGGCGCTCCGCCGCTTTGATTCACCCGCCGAGCAGTTTGAACGGCTGGGACTGTAAATATTTTGCTCATTAAAAGACGCTGCCCGCAGCGGTTCTCAAAACCGTAGGAGGCAGCGCCTTTTTTCGCTTCTGGCTGGCTTCTTTCGCCAAAACCTGATACAATATGCGAAGAAATACTTCTTTCTGTTCTGGCGGGAGGGATGAAAATGCAGCCTAAAATTTCAGTGTACCTATGCGACTCGAATGGGGAGCGCTTCTTTGGCGAGGGGCCGTACCGTCTGCTGCTCGGCGTGCGGGAGCACGGCAGTCTGCGGGCTGCCGCACAGCAGATGGGCATGGCGTATACCAAGGCGATGCGCCTGATGAAGCACGCGGAAGAAGAACTGGGGTTCCCGCTGACAAGCCGCACCATCGGCGGCCGGCAGGGCGGAGGTTCAGTGCTCACGCCCGAAGCAGAAAAACTGCTTGTTTGCTTTGAAGATTACAGAAAAGCGTGCATAGAAACGAGCGAAGAGCTTTTTCACCGTTATTTTGACGAATTTGCATCTGAAAATAATTGATAACTGCCTGTGCGCAGGCTGCCGCCTGCGACCGGGACAGAGAGCTGCTGCACGAGCGCGGCGGCAAGCGGCCAATCCGCGGGCGTGTCGAGTTGGTTGACAAACACCCGGTCGCAAAGCCCTTCTGCGGCGATCGCATGGGCCGCGAGCGCGGGGGTCGCAGGCGCGTGCCAGTCTGCGCCGGTCAGGCTGCAGAAAAGTTCGGGACGGTGCACCACGTCGCAAATCGGCCGGCCGAATCCGGATGCGCCGATTACGCAGATCGTCTGCGCCGCTTCGGGCGGGATGACCGGCTCGTGAGGGGCATGCGCCTTCAGCGGGAGCTGCCGGGAGCCGTCGGCCTCCACCAGAACATAATCTGCAAGCGCGCGCAGCGCTGCGATGGTGCATGCAGGAGCAGTCAGCTTGCCGTCCGCCTGCGGCGTTCCCACGCAGATGACGCGGTGGCGCAGCAGATCAGACGCCGTGGGCGCTTCCAGAAAGGGCATCTCCGGGAACGGCAGGATATGCGTCGTCGTGCACAGGATCACCGTGCCGGGCAGCTCGCGCGCAAGCGCCGCGAGCAGAGTGGTTTTGCCGCCGCTGCCGATGACTGCGGTTACGCCCGGTTTGATTTGCAGAAGCTCATGAAGCCGCATGGCGTTCACCTCGATTTCTGAACCCAGTATAATATGGGAAAAACGGTTTGTCCAGTTGATTTTAAGTCGTATTATGGGTATAATAAAAGCGATTCTGATCAAAAAATGCCGCATCCTGCGGTTTTGATTTTGGTAAGCGTTATATTTTTAAAACCATAACGAAAAGGAGAGAGAAAATGGTACTGGATGCAAGAGGAAAGGCCTGCCCGCAGCCCGTCGTGCTGGCGCTGCGTGCACTGGAAACTCGGGGAGAGGAACCGCTTGATGTGATGGTCGATAATGATGCCGCGGTGCAGAACCTGCAGCGCATGGCCGCGCAGAAGGGCTGCCCTGCGGCCGTCCTTCCGGGTGAGGGCATGTGGACGGTGCGCATCGGTCAGCCCGACGGAAGCCTTGCGGGACATATCCCGGAAGCCGCGCCCTGCCCGACCTGCGCGCCTGAAAACGCAGTCGTCGCCATCGGCTCGGACACAATGGGACGGGGAAGCGACGAACTGGGAAAACTGCTGATGAAGAGCTATCTATATGCGCTCGCCCAGCTCGACAACCCACCGCGCACAATGCTGTTCTTTAACGGCGGCGCAAAACTGACCACCGAGGGCAGCGAATCGCTCGACGATCTGCGCGCGCTCGAGGAGCAGGGAACGGAGATCCTGACCTGCGGCACCTGCCTGGATTATTACGGCATCAAGGACAAGCTCGCCATTGGCAGCGTGACCAATATGTACCGGATCGCCGAGCTGCTGCGCACGGCGGACCGGCTTGTCCAGTTATGATTTATTTCAATAATGCCGCTACCACGCTGCGCAAACCTCCGTGCGTCGCACAGGCCGTGCTGGAAGCGATGCAGAGCTTGGGGAGCTGCGGCCGGGGCGCGCACGAGCAGGAACTTGCCGCTGGACGGACGGTTTACCGCGCCCGCGCGGCGGTCGCCGAGCTGTTCGGTTGTCCCGCGCCTGAGCGGGTTGTGTTCACAGCGAACGCCACCCAGGCGCTCAACACCGCGCTGTTTGGCCTGTTTGAACCTGGCGACCACGTGATCACGACCGACCTGGAACATAATTCGGTGCTGCGCCCGCTCTACCGGCTGGAAGAACAGGGGATGATCTCGCTCAGCTTCGTCCCGGCGGACGCGGCCGGACAGGTGGACTACGACGATTTTGAACGGCTGATCCGCCCGGAGACTCGGGCGATCGTCTGCACACACGCGTCCAATCTGACTGGAAATCTGCTTGATATCGCGCGGATCGGCGCGGTCGCCAAGGCGCACGGCCTGCTGTTTGTGGTCGACGCGGCGCAGACGGCGGGCGCCTTTGAGATCAACATGGTGCGGGACCAGATCGACGTGCTGTGCTTCACCGGGCACAAAAGCCTGATGGGACCGCAGGGAACGGGAGGCCTGTGTGTCGCGCCGGGCGTCCCGGTCCGGCCGCTGCTGACCGGCGGCACCGGGACGCATTCCTTTGAGCATGCTCAGCCGGAAGCGTACCCGGAGCATTTGGAGGCGGGCACGCTGAACGGCCACGGCCTGGCGGGCCTGCTCGCGGCGGTGGAGTTTATCAGGAAAACCGGCATTTCCAACATTCACGCGCATGAGCGCGGTTTGATGTTGCGCTTTCTGGATGGCGTGCGTAAAATGCCGGAAATCACGGTGTACGGTGACTTTTCCGGTGACCGGGCGCCTATCGTCACGCTGAGCATGCTCAGCATGACCTCGGATGAGCTTGCCGACTGGCTGGCCGAGGATTACGATATCGCAGTGCGGGCGGGCGCGCATTGCGCCCCGCGGATGCACCGTGCGCTCGGCACGGCCGAGCACGGCGCGGTTCGCTTTTCCTTTGGCTTTTACAACACGGAGGACGAGGTTGACGCCGCCCTTGCCGCTTTGCGGGAGATAAGCCGGGCATGAGACAGAAACAGTTAAAATGCGTTTTTACCTTTTCCTCGACCACAGCGGCCATGCATGCCGAATCGGTCTGCCGGGCGCGTGGGATTGCCGGGCGGCTCATCCCGGTGCCGGTTTCGATCTCGGCGGCCTGCGGGCTGGCATGGGCTATGCCGGTGGAGCATGGGAAGGATTTTGAAAACGCCGGATTGGAATATTCGGCCCGCTATGAGCGGATGCTTTGAGAAAGGATGAAAGTATGCTGATCGTGATTCGAGGGGCGGGCGACCTTGCCTCGGGCATCGCCCTGCGCCTGTACCGGGCGGGCTGCCGCATTGTCATGACCGATATCGCGGCTTCGACTGCTGTGAGGCGGACGGTGAGCTTTTGCGAGGCGCTGCGTCTCGGCGAGATGACCGTAGAGGGCGTGCGCGCGGTGCGTGCCCAGTATCCCGAAGAAGCCGAAAAGCGGACGCGCGAGGGTTTGATCGCTGTGCTCGACGATCCGGGCGGCGCGTGTATTTCCGCGCTGCAGCCGGATGCGGTTGTCGATGCGATCATCGCGAAGATCAATCTCGGCACCCATATTTCGGACGCGCCCGTCGTCATCGGCGTCGGCCCGGGCTTTACCGCGGGCGTGGACTGTCACGCGGCGGTCGAGACCATGCGCGGGCACGATCTGGGCCGGGTGCTCTATGAGGGCAGCCCCAAGCCGAACACCGGCGTGCCGGGCGACATCGGCGGTTACACGACCGAGCGCGTGCTACGCGCACCTGCGAACGGCGTGTTCCAGGGCTGTCTGCCGATCGGCGCGCGGGTGCGGGCGGGGGAGACCGCCGCGACGGTGGATGGTGTGCCGGTGCCCTGTACGATTGACGGCGTGCTGCGCGGCCTGCTGGCCGACGGCATTCGGGTGCAGGAAGGCATGAAATGCGGCGATATCGACCCGCGCTGCGTGCCCGAGCACTGCCTGACCGCGTCCGACAAGGCGCGGGCGATCGGAGGCGGGGTGCTCGAAGCGCTGCTGCACTTCAGCGGACGGCTGGAGGACTGAATATGGAAAATATCAAATTGACCAAGCTGGCCGAATGCGCGGGCTGCGGCGCCAAGGTCGGCGCGGGCGAACTGGCCCGGCTGCTGGAAAACCTGCCGGTGCACGCCGATCCCAATCTGCTCGTCGGCTTTGACCGCAGCGACGACGCGTCGGTCTACCGTCTGAGCGATGAGCTGGCGATTGTGCAGACGGTCGATTTCTTCCCGCCGATTGCAGACGATCCCTACACCTTCGGCGCGATCGCGGCGGCCAACGCCCTTTCGGATATCTACGCCATGGGCGGTGAGCCCAAGCTGGCGCTCAACGTCATGGCGGTGCCCGAGGACATGCCGCGCGAAGCCGTGCATGACATTCTGCGCGGCGGGTATGAAAAAGCCTATGAGGCGGGCGCGCTCATCACGGGCGGCCACAGCATTTACGATCCGGAGCCCAAATATGGCATGGCGGTCACCGGTTTTGTCGATCCCCGGAAGCTGCTCACCAATGCGGGCGCCCAGCCGGGAGATATGCTGATTTATACCAAACCGCTCGGCATCGGCGTGATGACCGCGGCTATCAAGGCGGAATTGGCTGAAGAAGCGGCGGCCGCGCGGGCCTATCAGGTCATGATGACGCTCAACAAGGCGGCACGGGACGTGATGGTGCGCTTTCGCACGCATGCCTGCACCGACGTGACCGGTTTCGGCATGCTCGGCCATCTGCTTGAGATGGCGCAGGGCAGCGACACAGCGGTTCGGCTGAACGCGCAGGCCTTCGATGTTCTGGAGAACGCGCTGTCCTTCGCCGAACTCGGCATCCTCCCGGCGGGCATGTACCGCAACCGCCGCTTTGCGGAGAGTGCAGTCGAGGCAGGGGATGTGCCGCTGGCGCTGCAGGATCTCCTGTTTGACCCGCAGACCTCGGGCGGCCTGCTCATCGCGGTCGATCCGGAAGATGCGGACGCGATGCTCGAAGCGCTGCAGGTCGCCGCGCCGTCCGCGCGCCGGGTCGGAGAGGTTGAAGAGTACCGGGGCGGCAAACGGATTTTCCTGCGAAACGGGGATTGAAATGAATGATTTGACAGTATTTCAGAATATTTCAGAGGTGCTGCGCGCGGGCGGCACGGCCGTTCTCTGCGCGGTTCTGGACAGCGAGGGTTCGACGCCTCGCGGCGCGGGCGCGCGCATGGCGGTGCTGCCGGATGGACGGTCGGTCGGTACGGTCGGCGGCGGCGCGGTCGAAATGATTGTGCGGCGGGAAGCGCTGCGCGTGCTGGAGACCGGCAGGGCCTTCGTGCGGGACTATGCGATGACCGGCGGCTCGAGTGATACCGGCATGGTGTGTGGCGGCACGGCCACGGTCGGCTGCCTGCGCCTGACCGGAGCCGATCTGGATGATGTGGCGGCCGTATGCGCGCTGTTGTCGTCCGATCAGCCGGGCGTGCTGACCATTGACTTTCATGCGGAACCCCGTCTGCGGATCGAGCGCGGTGCGATTGCCGCCGGCCCGTCGTTCGACGGCGGCGTGTATGTGGAGCCGCTCAATCAAGTGGGACGGGTTTGTGTTTTTGGCGGCGGCCACGTCGGACAGGCGCTGGTTCCCGTGCTGGCCGCGATCGACTGCCGGGTCGTCGTATTCGACGATCGCCCGGAGATCGCGACCCGCGCGCTGTTCCCGAACGCATTTGATGTGATCTGCGGAAATTACGCATCTGTTTCAGAGAAACTGATTCTGACTGATCGCGATGCCGCGGTTATCATGACGCACGGCCACAAAATGGATCTGGACGTGCTTTGCCAGGTGCTAACGATGTCGCCCGGCTATGTCGGCTGCCTGGGCAGCCGCAGAAAACGGGCGTTCATCGACGGGAAATTGGAAGCGCGGGGGTTCGATGCGGAGCAGATCGCGTCTGTCCGGCTGCCCGTTGGTCTGCCGATCGGCGCGGCAACGCCCGCCGAAATCGCGGTCAGCATTGCCGCCGAACTGATCGCATGGCGCGCAAGTCGCTCGACATCCCGGCCGCATGGCTGCCCCGCATAATCAACAAGAATAAAGACAAAAAGAAAAGAGAAAGCACACATGAAAAAGATTGCTGCAATGTTATTGGCAGGCATGATGCTGCTTTGTGGCTGCACGACCACAAAGGCGGAACAAGTGGAACTGACCGTATTCGCAGCGGCTTCACTGACTGAAACGATGACCGAGATTGCGGAGCTGTATTCGGCCGAACACCCGAATGTCACGATCGAGTTCAATTTTGACTCGTCCGGTACGCTCAAAACGCAGATCGAGGAGGGCGCGGTGTGCGACCTGTTCCTGTCTGCCGGGCAGAAGCAGATGAACGAACTCGATGTTGTTCTCGAGGAGAGCCGCACTGACCTGCTTGAAAATCAAGTGACGCTTTGCGTGCCCGCAGGCAATCCGGCAAACGTGACCGGCTTTGATGACCTCGCCGCGCGGCTGGCCGACGGTTCGGTCTTTCTCGCGATGGGCAACGCCGACGTCCCGGTCGGCCAGTATACTCAGAAGATTCTGACCTATTACGGCCTTGAGGAAGAGGCGCTTGCTGCGGCCGGCGTGCTGACCTACGGCACGAACGTCAAAGAGGTCACCACGCAGATCGCGGAGGGCGCGGTCAATTGCGGCGTTATTTACAGCACCGATGCGTTCTCGGCAGGCTTGACCATTGTGGATACCGCGACAGCCGAAATGTGCGGACAGGTTATTTATCCGGCAGCCGTGCTTGAAACCAGCACGCATTCCAAGGAGGCGCAGGAATTCCTCGATTACCTGCGGACGGACGATGCCGCAGCGGTTTTTGAAGCGGTAGGCTTCAAAGTTCTCGCCTGACGGAGAGGATACACATGGATTGGTTTCCGCTGTTTAATTCCCTGCGTATTGCCGCGATCTCGACTGGGATCGTGCTGTTTCTGGGAATTTTCGCAGCTTATTACATCGCGCGGGCGCCCCGCGTTGTGAAGGGCCTGCTTGACGTCGTGTTCACGCTGCCCCTTGTGCTGCCGCCGACGGTCGTGGGCTATCTGCTTCTGCGGCTGCTCGGGCCGCGCCGCCCGATCGGCGCATGGTTTTTGGAGTATTTTGGGGTGCGGCTGACCATGGTCTGGTGGTCGGCGGTCTTTGCAACGGTTGTTGTAACCTTTCCGCTGCTCTACCGTACGGCGCGCGGCGCGTTTGAGTCCTTTGACGAGACGCTGGCCGATGCCGGACGGACGCTCGGCCGGTCAAATACATGGATCTTCTGGCGAGTGCGGATGCCTTGCTGCCGCCAGGGCATCCTGGCCGGCGCGGTGCTCGCGTTTGCCCGCGCGCTCGGCGAATACGGCGCGACTTCGATGATCGCGGGATATACGCCCGGACGGACGGCGACCGTCTCCACGACGGTCTATCAGCTCTGGCGCACGGGCGATGATGCGCTTGCATTTCGGTGGGTGATGGTCAACCTGGCCATCTCGGCGGTCGTCCTGCTGGCGGTCAATCTGCTCGAACAACGTGAAAAACGGGGTGTGCGCCGATGAAGCTTTGTGTTAAGATAGAGAAGAGGCTGGATGGATTCACTCTGTGCACGGAGTTCGAAACGGCGGGCGAAACTTTGGCTCTGCTGGGTGCGTCTGGCGCGGGCAAGAGCATGACCCTGCGCTGTATCGCCGGAATCGAGCGGCCGGACAGCGGGCGCATTGTCCTGAACGACCGCGTCCTTTTTGACAGCGCACAGGGGATCAACCTTCCGCCGCAGAAGCGGCGGGTGGGCTATTTGTTCCAGCATTACGCTCTGTTTCCGCACATGACGGTCGAGCAGAACATCCTCGCCGGTGCGGCGGGAAAAGACCGCGCAGCGCGGCAGACGGCCGTGCAGGGCTTGATCGAGCGCTTTGGATTGACCGGATTGGAGCGCCGCCGACCGCGCGAACTTTCGGGCGGCCAGCAGCAGCGTGCCGCGCTCGCGCGCATTCTGGCCAGCGAGCCCGAATTGCTTCTGCTCGACGAACCGCTGAGCGCACTGGACGAGCACCTGCGCTGGCAGGTAGAACTGGAGCTTGCCGATACCCTGCGGTCGTTTCCGGGCGGCGCGGTTTATGTCTCGCATGACCGGGAGGAGGTCTACCGTCTGTGCGACACGGTTTGCGTGTTGGATGGAGGCCGTTCGGGAAAGAAAACGACGGTGCCGGAGCTGTTTGCCGCGCCGGCCTCGGTCGGCGAAGCGCGGATCGCGGGCTGTCAGAACATCTCGCGCGTAAAGACCGAACCGAATGGAATGCTGCACTGTCTGGATTGGGGCGTAACGCTGCGCACGGCGCGTCCACAAAAAGAAAGCACGTGTTTTGCAGGCGTTCGTTCCCGTGATCTGCATATTGCGTCCGGGGAAAATGAGATTGCCTGCGTGGTCGAGCGAACGGTCGAGGATGTCAATTCGACGATCGCACTCTGCCGCACGCCGGGCGGCGGCCTGCTGCGCGCGGCATTTTCAAAAGAAGAATGGATTGCACTGGGCGCGCCGCACGAGTTGACGCTTTCGGTCGACCCACAGAATGTATTGCCATTGATGGAGTGAAGTCATGTTCGATCTGCAAGGACGGACAATCGAATATCTGCGTCTCTCCGTGACCGACCGCTGCAACTATCGCTGTGCCTATTGCATGCCCGCGGGGGTGTGCGGCGGGTTGAGGGAGCTGCTTTCGCTCGGGGAGTTGGCCGAGATCGCGCGTGCAGCGGTCGCCTGCGGTGTACGCAAGATCCGCCTGACCGGGGGAGAGCCGCTTGTCAGGCCGGGACTGGCCGACTTGTGCCGCATGCTCCGCGCCCTGCCCGGTGTGGAGGAGCTGGCGATCACCACAAATGGCAGCCTGCTCCCACAGCTCGCGGGCGAATTGAAAGGGGCGGGAGTCGACCGCCTGAACGTCAGTCTGGATACGCTGAACGCCGATAAATTCGCCGCGCTGACCGGCTGCGGCGAGTTGGCGCAGACCCTCGCTGGTCTGGAAGCGGCAGACGCCGCCGGTTTTCGGGATACGAAAATCAACACGGTTCTGATGGGCGGCGTCAACGACGATGAGATCGTGGATTTCGTTGCACTGACCCGCGATCATCCGTATTGTTTGCGCTTTATCGAGCTCATGCCGATCGGCGCGTGCGCGCACTGGCCCGCCGAACGTTTTGTGAAAGCGGATGCGGTGCTGCGCGCTGTTCCGGCGCTGCGGCCGATCGGCGTGTCGGGTGTGTCTGAACTGTATCAGATTCCCGGCTGGGCGGGCACGGTCGGCCTGATCCGACCGATGAGCCATCGCTTCTGTGCCAAATGTGACCGCGTGCGGGTGACGGCGGACGGCGTTTTGCGCCCGTGTCTGCATGCGCCGGACGGACTGCCGCTCCGCGGCCTGCACGGCGACGCGCTGGTCGAAGCCATCCGGGAGGGGATTGCGCGCAAACCGGCCTGCCACCATCTGACGGTCGATTGCCCGAGCGAAAGCGGCCGCGCCATGTATGAAATCGGAGGATAAACAATGGAATTGACCCATTTTAATGAACACGGCCGCGCCCGTATGGTGGACGTATCTGAAAAAGAGAAAACCTTTCGCACCGCCCGCGCAGCGGGAAAGGTGCGGATGAACCCGGAAACGCTTTCGCTTGTCCGCACGGGCGGCGTCGCCAAGGGCGACGTGCTCGCGGTCGCGCAGGTGGCCGGCATCATGGCGGCCAAGCGCACCTGGGAGCTGATCCCGATGTGCCATCCGCTCCTGCTTTCCGGCGTTGACCTGTCCTTCTCCATTGAAGAGGACGGGATCGCTCTGTGCGCTGAAGTGCGGTGCAAGGGGGAGACCGGGGTCGAGATGGAAGCCCTGACGGCGGTCTCGGCGGCGGCGCTGACGATTTACGACATGTGCAAGGCCGTCCAGCGCGATATGGCGATTGAAAATATCCGCCTTCTGGAAAAGACGGGCGGAAAAAGCGGCGATTTTCGCCGGGAGGAGTGAACAGATGGGAAAGGTTTTGGCCGTCTGTATCAGTGAAAAAAAGGGAACGCGCAAGACGGTTGTCCCGGAGATCGCTGTGCGCGTTGGCTATGGGATCGATGGGGACGCGCACGCGGGCAGCTGGCACCGCCAGATCAGCCTGCTCGCGCAGGAGAGCGTGGATACGATGCGCGCGGATGGACTCGAACTGGACGCGGGCATTTTCGCCGAGAACATCCGGACCGAGGGCGTTGACTGGAAGCGTCTGCCGGTCGGCACCGTTTTTTCGATCGGTAAGACGGTGCTCGAACTCACCCAGATCGGCAAGGAGTGCCACAATGACTGTGAAATCAAGCGCCTGACCGGCCGCTGCGTCATGCCGACCGAGGGCGTTTTTGCTGTTGTGCGCCGGGGCGGCGTTATCCGCCCGGGCGACGGGATTACATGTTTGGAGGAAACGAAATGAAACTGATCCGCACAGAGGAGGCCGTCGGCCATGTGCTCTGTCACGACATGACCCGGATTATCCCGGGCGTGAGCAAGGGCCCGCGCTTCCGCAAGGGGCATATTGTTGTGCCTGAGGACATCCCGGTGCTGCTTTCGATGGGCAAGGAAAACCTCTATGTGTTTGAACTGGATGCCGGATACCTTCATGAGAACGACGCGGCCGAGCGGCTGTGCGCGCTATGCCTGAATGACGGGATGACGCGCGGTGAGGTGCGCGAGGGTAAGATCGAGCTGACCGCCGCCCGCGACGGCCTGTTCCTGGTGGACAGCGCCCGCCTGCACGCCGTAAACGCCATCGACGAGCTGATGATCGCGACCCGGAAGGGCAACACGGCCGTGCGCGCGGGCGACAAGCTGTGCGGCACCCGGGTGATCCCGCTGGTCATCGAGGAAGAGAAGCTCGCGCAGGCTGAGCGGGAGGTTGGTAAAACACCGCTGCTCGAGATTAAACCATTCGTGCTGAAAAAAGCCGCTGTCATCACAACGGGCAGCGAAGTCGCCAAGGGACGGATCGCGGATGCGTTCACGCCGGTCGTAGAGCGCAAGCTGGCGTCGGTCGGCATTGTGATGACCGAACATATGTTGGTCGGTGACGGGATGGATGAGCTGCTCGCGGCGCTTGCCGCGATGCGTGAACGGGACGTCGATCTGATCCTGTGCACCGGCGGCATGAGCGTTGACCCGGATGACAACACGCCGGGCGCCATCCGCCGCAGCGGCGCGGAGATTGTCACCTATGGCGCGCCTGTGCTGCCTGGCGCGATGTTCCTGCTCGGCTATTATGAAAACGGGATGCCGGTCATGGGTCTGCCCGGCTGCGTGATGTATGCGGGCGCGACGATTTTCGATCTCGTGCTGCCTCGCATTGCGGCGGGTGTGCGGATGAACCGGGATGATTTCGCCTGGATGGGCGAGGGCGGCCTGTGCCTGGGCTGCGCGGAATGCCGGTATCCGGTTTGCCCGTTCGGGAGGTGAGCACGGTGTGGACTGCAAGAGTCATCACGGTGAGTGACCGCGCCTTTCGCGGCGAGCGGGAGGATGGGAGCGGCCCAGCCGTGCGGGAAATGCTCGAAAGCGCGGGTTATCTTGTTGACCGCGTGGAGATCGTCCCGGATGAGCAGCCCGAGATCGAGCGGGCGCTGATCTGCGCGGCTGACACAGACGGCTGCGCGCTGATCGTCACAACGGGCGGCACCGGCTTTGCGACCCGTGACGTCACGCCAGAGGCGACGATCGCGGTCTGCTCCCGCCTCGCACCCGGCATCCCGGAGGCCATGCGCGCCGCGTCCATGCGGATCACGCCGCGCGGCTGCCTGTCCCGGGCCGCAGCCGGCCTGCGCGGTCAAAGTCTGATTGTCAATCTTCCTGGCAGCCCCAAGGCCGCCCGGGAAAATCTGGAAGCGGTGCTCGACACACTGGGAC
>CAMEPU010000027.1 GCA_945932315.1 uncultured Clostridia bacterium | reverse complement strand
CCGGGTTGGCGATGGTCTCGCCGAATACCGCCTTGGTGTTGGGGCGGAAGGCCGCCTCCAGTTCCTCGTCCGTGCAGTCGGGGGAGACGAAGGTGAACTCGATGCCCATGCGCTTCATGGTGACGGCGAACAGGTTGTAAGTGCCGCCATAGATCGAAGAGGACGAGATGATGTGGTCGCCGCAGGACGCGAGGTTGAACACCGCGTAGAAGGAGGCCGCCTGACCCGAGCTGGTCAGCATGGCGGCCGTGCCGCCCTCAAGCGCCGCGATCTTGGCCGCGACGTGGTCGCAGGTCGGGTTCTGCAGGCGGGAGTAGAAGTAGCCGTCGGCCTCGAGGTCGAACAGCTTGCCCATGTCCTCGCTCGTCGCGTATTTAAAGGTCGTGCTCTGGATGATCGGCAGCGAGCGCGGCTCGCCGTTGCCCGGGTTGTAGCCCGCATGCAGGCACTTGGTCTCGATATTCATGATAATTCCCTCCGTTTTCTATTGGAAAAGAGTCAAATCCCTGTTTTTTATTCTAGCACAGCGCAATTGAGCGGTCAAGATGGCTCGACAAAGACGGGAGGGGAATGCTATAATGAGAACATCCCAAGAAGGAGAGCAGAGAAATGACCGATGAAAAGATTCTGCGCATCAACGCGCTTGCAAAAAAGTCCAAACAGGAGGGGCTGACCGAGGAGGAGAAGGCCGAGCAGAAGCGCCTGCGCGAGGAGTACGTCGCGTCCTTCCGCGCCAGCCTGCGCGCCCAGCTCGACAACACCCTGGTCATCAACCCGGACGGCACCTCCTACCGCCTGCGGGAGAAAAAACAATGATCGCCCTGCCTGCGGGGGCGGCCGCCATCCTCGACCGGATCGAGCGGGCGGGCTATACCGCCTGGGCGGTCGGCGGCTGCGTGCGCGACAGCCTGCGGGGCGAGACCCCGAACGACTGGGATATCACGACCTCGGCGCGTCCGGGGGAGATCGTGCGCGTGCTGGGCGGCCTGCGCGTCAAGCCGACCGGACTTAAGCACGGCACGGTGACCGTCCGCGCGGACGGCGCCGATTACGAGGTCACGACCTACCGGGTTGAGTCGGGCTATTCGGACGGGCGGCACCCGGACGCGGTCACCTTTGTGGACAGCATCGAGGACGACCTCGCCCGCCGCGATTTCACGATCAACGCCATGGCGTGGAGCCCGAAGCGCGGCCTGTGCGACCCCTTCGGCGGGCAGGCCGACATTAAAAACGGCATCATCCGGGCGGTCGGCGATCCGCGTTCCCGCTTCACCGAGGACGCGCTGCGCATCCTGCGCGGCCTGCGCTTCGCCTCCCGCACCGGTTACGCCGTCGAGACTGCGACTGCGCAGGCTATGCGGGACTGCGCGCCCCTGCTCGACGCCATCGCGCCCGAGCGCATCCGGGAGGAACTGCTCGGCCTGCTGGGCGGGCGGTATGTCGGCCGGGTGCTGACGGCCTATCCCGATCTCGTCACCCATGTGCTGCCCGAGCTCGCGCCCATGGTCGGCCACGGGCAGTATAACCACCACCACAAATTTGACATTTGGGAGCACACCGTCCGCGCGGTCGAGGCCGCGCCCGACGATCCGGTGCTCCGCATGGCGGTGCTGCTGCACGACTGCGGCAAGCCGGCCTGCTTCACGCGCGACGAGCGGGGCGTCGGCCACTTTTACGGCCACCCCGAGGCCGGCGCGGCGATCGCGGCAAAAATTCTGGAGCGCCTGCGCTTTTCGAACGCCGACCGCGCCCGCATCGAGCTGCTCGTCCGCTATCACGACTATCCGCTCGGGGACGACGCGCGCACCGTCCGGCGGCGGCTGGCCCGCTTCGGCGAGGCCAATTTCCGCGCGCTGCTGCTGATGAAAAAGTGCGACTGCGCCGGGCAGCTCACCTTCCCGGAGCATCTGGTCGGGCTGGACCGCACCGCCCGGCTGGCCGATCAGGCGCTGGCTGAACAGGCCTGCCTGTCCCTGCGGCAGCTCGCCGTCCGGGGAGACGATCTGACAGCGCTCGGCCTGCGCGGCCGGGAGGTCGGCGCGATGCTCGAACGGCTGCTCGCCGGGGTGGTCGAGGGCACGCTCGAAAACGATAAAACCGCATTGCTCGCTTATGCGAAGGAGACAAGAACATGAAAGACGCCGCGGCCTGGAAGGCCGAGTTTATCGAGATCTACAACGAAAAGATCAAGCGCAAGGGCGCGGACAAGCTGCTCGCATGGCTGGAGAGCCAGGACTTCTTCACCGCGCCCGCGTCCACCCGTTACCACGCGGCCTATGAGGGCGGCCTCGTCGAACACAGTCTGAACGTGTACCACGTGCTGATGGAGCACTTTGACCCGGCGCACGACAGCGAGGAGAGCTTCGCGCTGGTCTCGCTGCTGCACGACGTGTGCAAGACCGGGTTTTACGCCATCGAGCTGCGCAACCGCAAGAACGCCCGGGGCGAGTGGGAGCGCGTGCCCGTTTACACGATCGACGACCAGTTCCCGTACGGCCACGGCGAGAAGTCGGTCTATCTGATCGAGCGCTTCATGCGCCTGTCCACCGAGGAGGCCGTCGCCATCCGCTGGCACATGGGCGGCTTCGACGAGGCCGTGCGCGGCGGCTCGTTCGCGCTGGCGCACGCCTATGAAAAGTATCCGCTCGCGGTTAAATTACATATGGCTGATCTGGAAGCGACCTATCTGCGCGAATGCCGGGGGGAGGAGACCGAATGAAGGCACAGAAATTCACCCTGCACACCGAGCGGCAGGGCTATTACAACATCACCTCGACCGTCCGCAAGGTCATTGCCGACTCGGGCGTGCAGTCCGGCCTGTGCGTGGTTTTCTGCCCGCACACCACGGGCGCGATCACGATCAATGAGAACGCCGACCCCGACGTGCAGCACGATCTGGTCATCGGCTTCGACGAGGCCTTCCCCGACCGCCGGGTGTTCCTGCACGGCGAGGGCAACTCGGACGCCCATCTGAAGTGCTCGGCTGTCGGCGCGAGCGAGACCCTGATCGTCGAGGACGGCCGCCCGCTGCTCGGCGTCTGGCAGGGCGTCTACTTCTGCGAGTTCGATGGGCCGCGCACCCGGAATTACTATGTAAAGGTGGTCGAGGGCTGAGATGGAGCAGATTTTTGAAAACATCTACCGCATCGGCGTGCCCCTGCCGGGCAGTCCGCTGCGCGAGCTGTCCTGCTGGTTCGTGAAGGGCCTGCCGGGCGAGCGCAACCTGATGGTCGACTGCGGTTTCAACAACGACGCCTGCGAGCAGGCGGTGCGCGCGGCGCTCGATGAGCTGGGCTGCACGATGGACGATACCGACATTTTCCTGACCCACCTGCACGCCGATCACACCGGCCTGTGCGGGCGGCTCAAGACCGTGAACAACAGGGTGTACATCCGCGCCTGCGACGGCGCGCGCGTCAACGGCTTCCTGACCGACGTATACTGGGACAACATGCGCGCCTTCCTGCCGCCCATGGGCGTGCCCGAGGCCGACCGCATGGACGTCCGCGACCATCCGGCTTACAAAAACCGGATCTCCGCGCCCGTGGAATTCACCGACGTGAACGACGGCTGGCGCATTTCGGTCGGCGGCTATCACTTTGAGGCGGTCGATCTCGCAGGGCACACGCCGGGGCAGCTCGGCCTGTGGGAGCGCGAAAAGAAATTCATGATTTCGGGCGACCACGTGCTCGCACGCATCACGCCCAACATCTGCCTGTGGGACTACGACAACGACTACCTCGCGATCTACCTGCGCAACCTCAAAAAGGTCAAGACTATGCAGCTCGACACCCTGCTGACCGCCCACCGCAAGGTCATCACCGAGGTGGACGCGCGCATCGACGAGCTGACCGCTCACCACGCCCGCCGGCTGGACGAGATCTGCAATATTCTGGAAAGCGGCGACGCGACCGTCTGGCAGCTCGCGCACGCGATGCACTGGGACTTCGGCACGGGCAACTTTGCCGATTTCCCGCCCTCCCAGCGGTGGTTCGCCCTGCTCGAGGTGTTCGCCCACGCCGAGCACCTGCGCCGCATCGAGAAGGTCTCGTGCGACAAGCAGGAGAGCGGCTGGCTCTATCATATGAATCATTAAAACGCGAAAAAGCGCCCGAAAGGGCGCTTTTTGTGCTTTTTTGCGGTTAAAGTTGCGAAAACACCTCACCGATCGGGCCGTGGATCACGAGGTCGGCATTGCGGTCGGCCGGGGTGGCGGTCTTGTTGACCAGAACGAGCTTGTTGCCCCGGTAGTAGTTGATCAGTCCGGCGGCCGGGTAGACGGTCAGCGAGGTGCCGCCGATGATGAGGATGTCGGCCTTCTGGATGGCGCGGACGCTGCCGTTGATGCAGTCGCTGTCCAGCCCTTCTTCGTAGAGCACGACGTCGGGCTTGATCGTGCCGCCGCAGTCGCATTTGGGCACGCCCGTGCCGTTTAAGATCTCCTCAAAGGGGAAGGGCTTGTGGCAGCGCATGCAGTAGTTGCGGAGCACCGAGCCGTGCAGCTCGTAGACGCATTTCGAGCCCGCCGCCTGATGCAGGCCGTCGATGTTCTGGGTGACGATGGCGCGCAGCTTGCCCTGCTTTTCCCATTCGGCCAGCTTGAGATGGGCGGCGTTGGGCTTGGCCCAGGGCGCGAGCATCTTGTCGCGGTAAAACCGGTAGAATTCCTCGGTCTGGGACATGAAAAAGGTGTGGGACAGGATGGTTTCGGGCGGGTATTTGTAGTGCTGGTTGTACAGGCCGTCCACCGAGCGGAAATCGGGGATGCCCGACTCGGTCGACACGCCCGCGCCGCCGAAAAACACGATGTTGTCGCTCGCGGCGACCCATTCGCGCAGTGTCTGGATTGCGTCGTTCATGCAGTCCGCCTCCTTGACGCTTATTCGATTACGGTGACCGTGCCCTCGCGGCGGGCCTTGGCCGGGGTCTCCTTGGCGATGTGGCCGAGGGCGACCGAGCCGATGACCATGTAGTCCTCGGGCACGCCGTAGGCGGTCAGCAGCTTGCGCACGGGCAGCTCGTAGCAGACGTTGCGGAGCTGGTTGATCCAGCACGAACCGAGGCCGAGCGAGGTCGCGGCGAGCAGGATGTTCTCGATGGCGGCCGAGCCGTCCAGATAGGCGTGCATCTCATCGGCCTTGTAGCACACGATGATGGACGCGGGCGCGCCGTAGAAGTTGTATTCGGGGCCGCGGTGGTCGGCCTCGGCGACCGCGCGCGCCAGCTCAAGGTTCTTCTCGGCGTTGCGGATGCCGACAAAGTGCCAGAGCTGCTTGCCCATGCCGGAGGGCGCCCAGACGGCGGCCTCGAGCAGGGTATCCATCTCCTCGCGGGTCAACTGTTCATCGGTAAAGGCGCGGGTCGAGCGGCGCGCCCGGATGGCTTTCATCACTTCATTCATGGAAAAAACCTCCTTTGTGGTTCTTCCTGTATTATACCCCGGTTTGCGCGGTCCGTAAAGTGAAAGAAAGACGTTTAGTCAACCTGACGGGAGGGGTGCTTCCGGCAGGTGGCGAGGGAGACGACGACGAGGGCGATGCCGCAGCAGACGACGCCCGCGATGGTCGTGCCGATGCCGAAGGGCTGTCCCGCGAACTTCCAGATAATGCTGACGACGAGACCGGTCAGCATGCCGGCCAGGATGCCGGGCGTGGTCGCCTTTTTCCAATAGAGCGCGGCCAGGCAGGGCAGACCCATCGCTGCCGCGTAGAACGTCCAGGCGAACATGAGCGCGTCATAAGCACTCGTGAAGAAGAGCGCGACGACGAGGGCAAAGACCGAGATCAGCACGGTCGCGATGCGCGACAGGCGCAGCTCCTGCTTGTCGGAGAGATCGGGCTTGAGCGTGCGCCAGATGTCGTTGATGCTGGCCTGGGTCGCGACCAGAATACAGGTGTCGGCCGAGGACATCATGACGGACAGCAGTCCGGCGAAGGTCAGGCCGGTCAGGCCGGCGGGCAGGATGGAAGCCACCATGACCGGAATCGCGTAGTCGGCCGTGCCGTAGTCTGCGACCAGGTTGGGGAACAGGAGGGCGGCCGAGAGGCCGAGGAAGAGCGTGATGACGATGGTGCAGGCGTAGACCGCTGTGCCGCCGAACTGGCCCTTGAGCGCCGACTTGCGGTCCTTGGCGGCAAACGCGCGCTGCCAGAATTCGGCGCCCGCGATGGTCATGACCAGATTGGTGAAGATCAGGGTCACCGTGTTCGTATCGAGGTTGAGATGAAACTTTTCGGCCGGAGTCGCCGCGATCAGCGCGCTCAGACCGCCGACCTCATGCACCGACAGGATGGGCAGCAGGATGTAAACGAACAAGATCAGAATGAAGAACTGCACAAGATCGGTATAAACGACGCCGAACAGGCCCGCTGAGACGGTATAGATGATGAAAATCAGGCTGGCGATGACCGCGCCCGCGACATAGGTGATGCCGAAGCTGCCGCCGATGACGCTGAAAACGGTTGCCGTCGCGCTGATCTGGGAGCCGACTGTCGCCGCCATGCTGCATGCGATCATGATACCGGCGAGCAGCTTGGCCGCCCGGCCAAAGCGGAATTCCATCAGTTCCGGGATGGAGGTGATCGAGTATTTGCGGCCGATGTCGGAGATCCGGCCGGTGAAGAACGAGAAGATGAACATGCCGATCATGTAGGGCAGCGCGATCGCGATTGCGACCATGCCGCCGTTGTAGGCATAGCCGCCCCGTCCGATCAGAGCGCTGCCGCCGATGATGGAGGCACAGACCGTCGCCATCAGCACCACGGGGCCCAGGGTGCGTCCGGCGACGAAAAAGTCGCTTGATGTTTTGACCTTCCGGGTGAAGTAAAGGCCGATGCCCAGCATGCCAAGCAGATAGGCAAAGATGATGATAATGTCGAGCAGCGTTACATGTTCCATAGCTTTCCTCCTTGTATCGGTTTGTGGCGGACAACAAAAAGCCGCAGCCCTCCCGGCTGCGGCGTAAAAGTCAGAAATCGTATGCAAAAATGAATACAAAATCAAGACCGTCGGTAAAAACCACGATCCAAGACCTTCCACGCCTACGAGATTAGCTGACGGGTTCGGGGAAGAAGGTCCCCTACCGTTTGAAAACGGATACACCCCAAAAATTGGTTCTCCCGCTGCCGCACAGCGCGCGGCACTCGGCTTTTTGTTGATATTATAATAATTTAATTATACAAAATCTCAAAACGTTTGTCAAGTTTGATGTATATACAGCCCGATAAAATCAATAAAAAAGCGGCGCGAAAAGCGCCGCTTGAGAGTGCGGTATGTATTACGCGCCCGCGAGCGCGGCCAGCATGTCCCGGAGCATATCGGAGAAGGGGCCGATCGTGTCGATCGCCCAGCGCTCGCGGGGCGAGTGACAGTCCAGAATGGTCATGCCCAAGTTGACGAACTGCACGTCCGGGTTGTAACTGTAGAAGATCGCGGGCTCGAGGCCGACATGGCGGATTGAGACGTTCAGCTCCTGACCGGTGGCCTGCCGGTAGCTGTTCCGCACCAGATTCAGCAGCGGGCAGTCCGGCTGGGCGGGCCAGGCCGGATAGCGGTTGTCGATCTCGAAGGAAAAGCCGTTGCATTCGGCGGCGAATTCATGCTGGCCGACCAAATTTTCCTCGCCAAAATCCGTCGAGAAGCGAATCATTGAACGGGCTATGATCTTGTCGCCCTCGGCGCGGAGCACACCGACGTTGGCGCTGTCGCCAACCAGATCTTCAAACTCCTCGTGATACTGGAATACGCAGGAAACCGACTCGGTCATCAGGCCGATGATCGCGCGGGACAGCTCCTCGGTGTAGATGGTTTCGGGCATCTCGCAGCGCTCGACCGAGAACCGGGCGTCGGGATCGGTCTTGCTGTAAAACAGCGCCAGACGGGCGTTGAACTGCTGCATCTGGCTGGTGGGATTGCCGTCCGTGACCAGAACGCAGCTGGCCTGTGCCGGGATGGCGTTCGCGGCCGTGCCGCAGCGGATGGAGGACAGGAACACCTTTTGATTCGCGCCGTATTCGCGCAGCGCGCCGCCCAGCAGGGAGATCGCGTTGCCGCGTCCGCTGTCGATGTCCTCGCCCGAATGGCCGCCGCGCAGGCCGGACAGGGTCAGCTCATAGGCGGTCAGGCCGAAGGGGATCGGCATGGTCTCGATCGGGCGGGACATGGTGATGCGCACGCCGCCCGCCGAACCGACGACCGCCGTGTCGAAAGCGAAGCCGTCCAGATTGATGAAATGCGCGACGTTGTCCATGCAGGACGGATCGAGCGCGCTCGCGCCCAGCAGGCCGACCTCCTCCTTGACCGTGAAGATCAGGCGGAGGGGCGGATGGGGGAATTCCTCGTGGGAAGCCAGCCAGAGCATCACCGCCACGCCCGCGCCGCAGTCCGCGCCCAGCGAGGATTCTCCGGCGGTGCACAGCCAGCCGTCCTGCTGGATGGGGTGGATGGGGTCTGTGGAGGGGCGGTAAGACGGGTCGCCGACCGCACAGACCATGTCAAGGTGCGCCTGCAAAACGGTGATCGGGGCGCCCTCCGCGCCCGCGATATCGCAGACGATGTTGCCGGCGTTGTCCTGATGGGGGGACAGGCCGAGCTCGTATAATTTTTCGCAGATCCGGTCGCTGAGCGCCTTTTCGTTGCCCGAGCCGTGCGGCACGCTGCACAGCAGGTGGAAATGCTTCAGGATCTCGGAGGTAGTTGCGCTGTCACACATGGAAAGAATCTCCTTTTTGCGCATAAAAATGCTTGTGATTGGACTCATTGTAGCATAGCATGCAGCAGAACGCAAGAGGAATTATGCAAAATGACGAGACCTTACCCGGGGGTATCCGACTTGCTCCGGTTCGCCAGAATGACGCCCGCGCTGACGAGGGCAAGTGCGGCCAGATTGCGGACGGACAGAAGCTGTTCTCCGAGCAAAAGCGCCGAAAAGAACGCGCCGAACACCGGGATGAGAAAGCCGAAGATCGTTACCTTGCCGACCGGCCAGCGCGCCAGCAGGGCGGTCCAGACCGTGAAGGCGGCCGAGGACAGGGCGATCATGTACAGCAGCAGGAGGGCGCCCGCCGGGGTGAAGGTGCCGGGCGTGCCGCCGCCCGCATAGCCCAGACCGAGCAGGAGCAGGCCGCCGAAGATGAGCTGCCACGCGGTCAGAATCACCGGATCGTGTCCCGGGGTCATGACCCGGGAGACCAGCGCGCCCATGCCGGCCGACGCGGCCGAGAGCAGGACCAGACCGTCGCCCAGCAGCGTAAAGCCGCCGAACGCGCCGCCCAGATTGAGCACGATCACGCCCGAAAAGCCGACGAGGCAGCCGAGCGCCTTGGCGCGGGTGAGCTTGTCGTCCTTCAAAAGCAGGTGGGCGAACAGGATGGCGAAGAAGGTCTGTGTGCCCGAGAGCAGCGCGCCGTTTGTGCCCGTCGTGCGGGCGAGGCCGATGTAATAGCAGACGTACTGGATCATGCTCTGGAACAGGCTGATCGACAGAATGGCCTTGATATTGCCCCGGTTGGGCAGGAGCGGCCCGCGGCGGAGCAGGGCGGCGATCAGCAGGGTCAGCAGTCCGGCGAGCGTGAAGCGCCAGCCCGCGAAAACAAGCTGGGAAAAGGAATCCTCCCGGACGATCCCGAAGAGCGCATAGCCCAGCTTGATGCAGGGCGCGGCGCTGCCCCAGAGGGCGGTGCAAAGGATCGCGGGCAGGATCAGTCCGAACAGGCGGTTTTGTGTCTGTTTCACGTTCATAATGTTCCTCCGCGTCTGTTAAAGTCATATACAGCGATTATAGCCGCAAAGCAGGAACGCGTCAAGGCATGAAAAAAGCGCCCGCCGGAGCGGACGCTTTCTCTTAAAAGAAAATGGATGAGGAAAGGAATCAGATTTTGACAACCTTGCCGGTCTTCCAGGCCTCGGTGGTGGCGTAGCCGATGGCGGTGGACTTGGTGCCGTCGTAGACGTTGACGCCGGGCTGCTTGCCCTCGCAGACGCAGTCGATGAACTCCTGCATCTCGATCAGGTACGCTTCGTCAAAGCGCTCCGGGAAGGAGCCGACGCACTCGGTGCAGGCGCCGTTGACGTTGTAAATCTGGGTCAGGTTCTTGGCCGGAACGCCCGAGATGCGCAGGGTGCCCTCGGTGCCGACAATCTCGGTCTCTACATGGTAGCCGTAGGGAGCGGTGCGGCCGACATGGATGATGCCGATGGCGCCGTTCTCAAACTTGTACATGGCGGCTGCGGTCTCGTCGTCGCCCGCCTCGCGGAACTCGGGGTGCTTGACGGTGGTGCCCAGCGCGTAGACCTCGGTCGCCTCGGCGCCCAGGAACCAGCGCATCAGGTCGATGTCATGGATGGCCATGTCGAGGAAGATGCCGCCCGAGTTGTGGCAGAAGCGGATCGCGCCATCAACGAAGGCCTCGGGGTCGATGCCGGTCGCCTTGACCATGTAGGGGGTGCCGATCGCACCGGCCTCGATCTGCTGCTTGGCGTAAGCGTAGCTCTTGTCATAGCGGCGCATGAAGCCCAGCATGAAGGTCAGCTCGGGGTGGCGCTCCACAGCGGCCTCAGCCATCTTGCACTGCGCGACGTCGACGCCCAGGGGCTTGTCGGTGAAGACGTGCTTGCCTGCGTCGAGCGCGGCCTCGATCTGCCAGCAGTGCTCGCTCGAGGTGGTGACGATGGCGACGGCATCGATGTCGGCCTTGGCCAGCATCTCGCGGAAATCGGTATATACATCGGTAACGCCCAGCTTCTCCTTGGCGTACTCGAGCTCGGCGGGTACGATGGAGCAGGCGGCGGTCAGTTCAGCGTTCGGGATTTTGTATGCCAGGTTGTTTGCGTGCACCTTGCCCAGACGACCCAGACCGGCGATACCAACTTTGATCTTCTTCATAAGAGGTTCCTCCCTTTTTTCAGCGCGGTCATACCGCATTTATTCTTGATGATTTTATTGTAAAACAAGAAAAAACCGGTGTCAATGGCTTTTGAACAGGTTGAAAAAGTTCGTACAAGTGGCTCAGAGAAGGGGTCGATTTCTGGTGGAAACGACAGCGGGAGAGGGGGTGGAAATAAAAATTTTCGTGTGCCTTGTGCCAATGAAAAAGCTGTGGTAAAATGGAAGGGAAGAAGGGGGCGGTACCTTTTATGAAAGCGACGATCCGATCCATCGCGGCGGCGGCCGGCGTGTCCCGCGGCACGGTCGACCGTGTACTGAACAACCGGCCGCACGTCGATCCCGAAGTGCGCCAGCGCGTGCTGCGCATTGCGGCCGAGCAGGGCTATCGCCATCTGGAAGAGACCAGCGACGCGGCGCTGCGCATCGGCGTGCTCATCGCCCGGTGGGAGGACCTGTATTTTACCGAACAGACCCGCATCGGCGTGCAGCGCGCGCTGCGCCGGCTCGAGCGGCAGAACGTCGAGCTGGTTGTCGAGGAGATGAACAGCCGGTCGAACGAGGAATATATCCGCCGGTGCGAGAGCATGCGCGAGGCCGGCGTCGACGGGCTGGTGCTCAACCCGCCCAACAACCTGCTTATGCGCACCGAGTTTGAGCGGCTGCTCGCCGGGGGCATGCAGATTGTCACCTACAATTCGAGGCTGGATGGGGTGGACTATCTCTGCCACGTGGGACAGGATCTGGAGCAGTCCGGGCGGATCGCGGCCGGATTGATGCTGCGCGTTCTGCACGGGCAGGGGCGCATCCTGATCGTCACCGGCAATATGGAGTTCACCAGCCACCGCCGCCGGGTGGACGGCTTCTGCGCCCTGCTGCGCGAGCGCGGCTTCCCGGACGAGCGTTATGACATTGCGGCCAGCTATGAGCAGGTCGGTCTGACGGCCGAGCTGGTGGCGAAGGCGATTGAAAAACACGCCGACCTGCGCGGCATTTATATGGCGACCGAGAGCGTGCGCGGCTGTATGGAAGCGCTCGACGGCTGCCGCCCGCGCGACCGCCAGCGCATCCACGTCGTCTGCAACGACCTGACCCCGCTGAACCGCCGCCTGCTGCGCGCTGAGCGGCTGGATTTCGTGATCGACCAGGACTTCCCGTCTCAGGTCTGTGAAGCGATCCTGACGCTCGAGGAAAAGCTGGTGCGCGGGCGCAGCCCAAGGACGGTGGTGGAGCACGTCAGCACCTCGGTCATCACGCCAGAGATGGTGTAAGAAGGAGAAAGAAAATGATCCGAAAAGCCGAGCGCCGGGACCTTCCGGCCATGATGGAGATTTATAATGAAGCCGTCCGGAACGGAACGGCGACCTTTGATCTGGAGGAGCGCACGCTGGAGGACCGGACGCAATGGTTCGAGGCGCACACCGGAAAGCACGTGCTGCTGGTCTGCGAGCGGGACGGACAGGTCGCAGGCTACGCCAGCCTGTCGGCTTACCGCCCCAAGCGCGCCTATGATTCGACAGCCGAGCTCTCGGTCTATATCGCGCCCGCGTTCCGCAGGCAGGGCATCGGCCGGGCGCTGATGGAGGCGCTGCTGCGCGCGGCGCGCGAAAATCCGGAGATCCACACCGTCGTTTCAGTCATCACCGGCGAAAACGAGGCCAGCGTCCGCCTGCACAAATCGCTCGGCTTCACCTACTGCGGCACGGTGCGCGAGGCCGGCAAAAAATTCGGCCGCTACCTCGGCATCGACACCTATCAGATCATGGTCTGAAATCCGGATCCCCTTCGGGGGATCTTTTTGTGTGCATACGGATAGGAAATGTGCAAACTCAGTCCCAAAACCTCCGAAAATTCAGCGAAAAAGCGGATGGCGGCGCGCGAATGGGTATGCTATACTGACTAGGACTGAAAATATACCCTTCGTGGAGGAAAGATAAGCATGATTACTGTTTCCAACGTCAGCCTGAACTTCAGCGGCGAGCCGCTTTTCAAGGACGTCAACATCAAGTTCACCGAGGGCAACTGCTACGGCGTCATCGGCGCGAACGGCGCGGGCAAGTCGACCTTCCTGCGCATCCTCTCGGGCGATCTCGATTCGACCACCGGCGAGGTCTCGATCAAGCCGGGCACCCGCATGTCCGTCCTGAAGCAGGACCACTTCGCCTACAACGATTTCACCGTGCTCGACACGATCATTCAGGGCAACGCCCGCCTGTATCAGATCATGCAGGAGAAGGACGCGCTCTACGCCAAGGAGGAGTTTACCGAAGAGGATGGCAACAAGGCCGCCGAGCTCGAGGCCGAGTTCGCCGAGATGGACGGCTGGAACGCCGATACCGAGGCCTGCCAGCTGCTCGAGGGTCTGGGTCTGGACTCCGACCTCGTGCTCTACCGCCCCCTGCGCACCCTGCAGGACTCTGAGAAGGTCAAGGTGCTGCTCGCGCAGGCGCTGTTCGGCCATCCCGACATCCTGCTCCTCGACGAGCCCACCAACCATCTGGACGTACAGGCCATCCACTGGCTGGAGGATTTCCTGATGGACTTCCCGGGCACCGTCATTGTCGTCTCCCATGACCGCCACTTCCTGAACAACGTCTGCACCCACATCTGCGACATCGACTACGGCAAGGTGCAGATCTACGTCGGCAACTATGAGTTCTGGTACGAGTCCTCCCAGCTCGTTCAGCGCATGATCCGCGACCAGAACCGCAAGAACGAGGAAAAGATCAAGGAGCTGCAGAGCTTCATCCAGCGCTTCTCGGCCAACAAGTCCAAGTCCCGCCAGGCGACCAGCCGCCGCAAGATGATCGAAAAGCTGACCGTTGAGGAGCTGCCCGCCTCCTCCCGCCGCTATCCCTGGGTCGGCTTCACCATGGACCGCGAGGCCGGCAAGGACATCCTCGAAGTCTCGGGTATCTCCAAGAAGATCGACGGCGAGCAGGTGCTGAAGGACGTCTCCTTCATCGCGCGCAAGGGCGACAAGATCGGCTTTATCTCGGACAATGAGCTGGCCATGACCACCCTGTTCCAGATCCTGATGGGCGAGATGGAGCCCGACGAGGGTACCTTCAAGTGGGGCGTTTCGACCTCCCAGTCCTATTTCCCGAAGGACAACAACGCCTTCTTCAACGGCCACACCGAGAACATGCTCGACTGGCTGGCTCCCTATTCCCGCACCGACACCCTCGAGTCCACCCTGCGCGGTTTCCTCGGCCGCATGCTGTTCTCGGGCAACGATGTGTACAAGCCGGTCAACGTCCTCTCGGGCGGTGAGAAGGTGCGCATGATGCTCTCCCGCATGATGCTGTTCGGCTCGAACGTGCTCGTCATCGACCAGCCGACCAACCACCTCGACCTCGAGTCGATCACCGCGGTCAACAACGGCGTCGCCGCCTTCCCGGGCAACGTCCTGCTGGCCACCCACGACCACGAGTTCATGCAGACCATTTGCAACCGCATCATCGAGCTGCGCCCGGACGGCGTGCTCGACAAGGAGTGCACCTACGACGAGTTCCTCGAGTTCCGCGCCTCCCGCGAGAAGTAAAAGCCAAAACGCACCCGGTTTCGGGTGCGTTTTTTGTCGGGCATGGCAGCCGTGGGTATTCCTTGCTTTTTCCCGGGCTGCTGTGCTATAATAGATTAGTTATGATTTCAGAAAGGGAGCTTTCGCTATGTCGTACAGCAATTCGACCGCCACCTGCCCGCACTGCGGCAAGGAGAGCGCGCGCCGCGCGCTGACCAGCATCAACATCGACAAGAATCCGGAGATGCGGGAGGCCGTGCGCGATCTGTCCTGCTTCCGGTGGACCTGCCCCAACTGCGGCGTCACCTCGCTCGTGGTCGATCCCTGTCTGTATCACGATATGTCGGGTCAGTTTATGGTCTGGCTGTCCCCCGAGGGCGCGAAGCCCGAGGACGCCGATTTTGACCCGCTTTCGGGCTATACCATGCGCTATGTGGACGATCTCAACTCGTTCCGCGAAAAGATCGCCATTCTGGAGCGCGGACTGGACGACCGTGCGGTCGAGATCATGAAGCTGCTGCTGTTCATGCAGCTCCGCCACGACCTCGACGTCGTCGAGGTGCTGTTCCATGAGCTGGACGAGCGCACGGGCGATTTCCGCTTTGTCGCCGTGCTGTCGGACGGCGTCGAGCAGTATGCCGCCATGTCGGGCGCGACCTATCAGCGCATCGCGCAGGACGTCCGCGAACGGCTGTACACCCGCAGCCGCACCTTCCAGAAGATCGACATGGAGTGGGCGCGGGGCGCGCTCGAGCTGCTGCAGGCCTGATGTAAAACTGCGGCGCTGGGTTGGTCGCGGGAAAATCCGTATAAAAAAAGATGGCCGGAGCCATCTTTTTCATGCGGATAGATTTTGTCAGCCGAACAGGAGCTGGCAGATAATGCCGCCGATCGCCGCGAACACCCAGGTCGCGCCGACGAAGGGCAGGGCGCGCTTGCGGCCCTCCTCGCTCGAGAACAGAACCATGTAGCCGAAGCCCGCGCCCGTCGAAAGGCCGGCGATCAGGCCGCCGAAGCCGATCGCGCCGCTGAGATAAAGCTCAGCCAGCAGGACGGAGACCGCGCAGCTCGGGATCAGCCCGACGCAGGCGCAGATGATGGGCTGGAGCAGCGAGCCGCTCAGCAGCAGGGCAGACATCCGCTCGGTGCCGATCAGCTCGATGGCCAGATCGGTCGCGGCGCAGAACAGCAGCAGAATGACCAGAATGCGCAGGGTGCGCAGGACGATGCCCTCAAAGGGGCCGCTGCACCCACAGCCGCAGCCCTCCATCTCCAGTTCGATCTCGTAGTTCTGGTTGGCGCCCTTTTTGCGGTGCATCAGGAGCTTGAGCGCGTAGCCGCCCGCGACCGCGAGCACGAACTTGCTCGCAAGCAGCAGGCCGGTCTCAGCCAGCGCGCCGTCGGCGAGCAGGACGGGGATCGCCTCATCCGAGGTCGCCAGAAACACCGCGACCAGCGTCGCCGGGGCCAGAAAACCGTCCAGAAAGAGGGCGGACGCTGCGGCGGAGAAGCCGCACTGGGGAATCAGCCCCGCGATCGCGCCCACGACCGGGCCGAATTCGGCCGCCCGCTCGAGCAGAGCCGGGGTGGAACGCAGCTTGTTTTCGATCCAGTAGAGCAGCGCGTAAACCGCGAGCAGGATGGGCGCCGCCTTGATCACGTCCTCCAGGGCGTGAGAAAAGGTGTGAAGGAGTAGCTCGAACAATTTTGTCACCTCAAAAACGCTATCGTTAAAAATCAGACAAACAAATTTGATTTTCATTATAACACAATGATTGAGACGGTGACAAGGGGAAAAACAAAAACCCACATTTTGCATACTTTTTATCCGAAAAATACAGGAGATTCTATGAAATTTGAAGATTTAGGAATTGATAAGCCGATTCTGCGCGCCATCCGGGAGATGGGATACACCGAACCGACCCCGATCCAGTGCCAGGCGATCCGCCCGGTGGCAGAGGGGCGCGACCTGATGGGCTGTGCCCAGACCGGCACCGGCAAGACGGCTGCGTTCTCGATTCCGATTCTGCAGCGGCTGGGCCGCCCCGTGGAGGGCGAGGAACGCCCGGTGCGCGCCCTGATCCTGACGCCCACCCGTGAGCTGGCGCTGCAGATTTACGAGAACCTCTGCCAGTACGGCCGTTACACTGGCCGTGTGCCCGCCGTCATCTACGGCGGCGTGTCCCAGGTACCCCAGGTCGAAGCCCTCAAGCGGGGCGCGGACATTCTGGTCGCCACCCCCGGCCGCCTTTGGGATCTGATGGGGCAGGGCTTGCTCGATATCAGCCGGGTCGAGTGCTTCGTCCTGGACGAGGCCGACCGCATGCTCGACATGGGCTTCATCCACGACGTCCGCCGCATCATTGAAAAGCTGCCGCGCAAGCGCCAGACCCTGCTGTTCTCGGCCACCATCCCGGACGAGATCGCCGAGCTGGCCGCGAGCATGCTCAAAAATCCGGTCAAGATTTCGGTCACCCCCTCGGCCAAGCCGGTGGAGAAGATCGAGCAGGGCGTTTATTTTGTCGAGAAGAAGGCCAAGCGGGAACTTTTGCAGGTGCTGCTTCGTCAAAGAGGTATCCCGCAGACGCTGGTATTCGTCCGCACCAAGCACGGCGCGGACCGGGTCGCGCGCGACCTGAACCGCGCGGGCATCCCGGCCAAGGCCATCCACGGTGACAAGTCGCAGGGTGCGCGCCAGACCGCGCTGACCGAATTTAAGGATTATAAGATCGCCGTACTGGTCGCGACCGACATCGCGGCGCGCGGCATCGACATCAACGAGCTTCCGCTGGTCGTCAATTTCGACCTGCCCAACATTGCAGAAACCTATGTCCACCGCATCGGCCGCACCGGCCGCGCCGGACAGGAGGGCACGGCGCTTTC
>CAMEPU010000026.1 GCA_945932315.1 uncultured Clostridia bacterium | reverse complement strand
CCGCCGACTTCATCGGCAACCCCAGCATCAACTTCGTCAAGGGCACCGCCACGGTGGACGCGTCCGGCATGGTGACGGAGAGCTCCGTGGGACAGGTCAGCTTTGACCGGGCGGACATGACGCCCGAAGCGCCCCAGAGCGGCAAGCTCGACGTGACCCTGGGCATCCGGCCCGAGCAGCTGACCATCAGCCGCACCGCCGACGACGAGCACCGCATCGAGGGTCACGTCTACTCCGGTATGCCCGCCGGTTCCGAGACCCTGGTCACCGTCCGGGTGGGCAGCGACCTGCTGACCGTCAAGGAGCTGGGCTCCACCCACTACGGCAGCGACGAGAAGGTCTACCTGGGCTTCAACCCCAAGAAGATCAACGTCTTCGACTCCACCACTGAGAACCTCATCAAATACTGCGTCTGATTTGTATCCCAGCGGCGGATGCCGCATGAAATAAAAAGGAAGAAACCAAGGAGGAAAAGGAAATGTTCAAGCACAAGAACGCTCTGGCCGCGCTGATGGCCGTGGTCATGCTCTTCAGCCTGACCGCCTGCGGCAAGAAAGCTGAGCAAGCCCCCGCCGAGACCCCCGCCCAGACCGAGCAGCCCGCCGAAAAGCCCGCTGAGTCTGACCTGACCGAGTGGGAGCAGAGCTCCGGCATCTACAACACCGACGAGACCGACGAAGAACTGTATCAGAAAGCCCTGGAGGAGGGTGCCACCGTGACCCTGTACTCCATCTCCTCTCGCTGCACCAAGGTCGCTGACGCCTTCATGGCCAAGTACCCCGGCATCGAGTGCGTGCCCTTCGACATCTCCACCAACGAGCTGCTGGAGAAGGTCACCCGCGAGTATGACGCCGGCGCCCCCACCGCTGACGTGGTCCACATCAAGGACCAGGACGGTTCCATGTACAACGAGTACGTCCAGGGTGGCAAGTTCTATAACTTCCAGCCCGCCGACATCTTCGACCACATTGATCCTTCCTATACCGCTACCGCCACTCCCCTGTACATCGAGCTGACCCAGCTCTTCTACAACACCGAGGCTTATCCCGATGGTTCTCCCATCACCAACATCTGGCAGCTGACCGAGCCCCAGTGGAAGGGCAAGATCATGATGCAGAATCCTCTGGACAACCTGTCCTGGGGCTCCTGGATCACCGGCTTCTGCGTGGGTGAGGAGCCCGACCGTCTGGCCGAGGCCTACAAGAACTGCTACGGCGAGGACCTGGTCCTGTCCGACGGCTGCGAGAACGCCGGCTATGAGTTCCTGAAGCGCCTGCACGCCAACGAGCCTGTATTCACCGCTTCTTCTGATGAGATCGCCGAGTCTGTCGGCACCGCGGGTCAGTCCGATCCTCCGGTAGGCTTCTGCGCTTCCTCCAAGCTGCGCAAGGCCGAGGAGAACGGCTGGGTATTCGCTCCCGTTAACCTCGAGCCCGACACCGGTATCCCGGCGGTCAACACCCTGTACATCGTAGAAGGCTGCGAGCATCCCGCTGCTGCCAAGCTGCTGGTCCGCTTCATGATGGGCGGCGTTGACGGCGACATCTCGGGCTACAAGCCCTTCAATACCCTGGGCGGCTGGCCGGTTCGCGATGATATCGAACCCGCTGAAGGCTCTGTGCCTTACTCTGAGATCAACGTAGCGCCCTTCGACGCAAACGAGATCTACGCGAACTACAACATCGTTCGTGACTTCTGGCAGATGCTGGGCTAAACCTCTCTGGCTCATCTGTTCTGATCGGAAAAGCGGCGGGCGGCATTCCCGTCCGCCGCTTTTTTCTGCCTCTGCTCCCGTGACTGTGACCCTGTTTGACAGGAGTCTGAAAGGAGTCTGACATGAGTTTTTTCGTCGACCGTTTTAACCGCAGAAAGAGCCCTATCGCGCTGGCCGCGCTGGGCGCGACCCTGCTCGACATCTTCGTTTTCGCCGTGTGCTACGCGCTGCTCGCCCAGCCGCTGTATCATGCGATTTCGCTGGGCAATCCCGTGGCCACCAATGTGGCGCACACCCTCATCATCGCCGTCATCGGCACGGCGGTCTGCTGCCTGCTGTTCCTGCTGAAGGACAAGCGGGTCGCCCCGTACAGTTTTCTGGGGCTTGCCATCACTCTTTGTATGTTCTACTCTGCTGTCCTGCTGCTGGAGGGCGACGAACGCAGCCTGATGCTGCATCTTGTCACGCTCTACGGACTGGCTCCCGTTCTGGTGGGCAATGCCGTGACGTGGCCCATTTATCTGAAAATGAAGCGCCGGAATCCCGCGCTCAACCATAGAAAGACGATCTCCGAGGAGCTGCGGGACGCGATGGCCAAGGAGGCCGCCGCCCGTCCGGCCGCGCCTGCCGCAGAAGCGGAGAAACCCGCGCCCGCGCCTGTACCCGCAGAAGACCCCGCGCCCGTCGACGCGGCGGATGCGATGTTTGGTCCGGACGTCAGCCGGAATCCGGCAGTCTCCCGCTCCGCGCAGGACGAAGCCATGCTGCTCTATGAGGACTGGGACGATGATGAAGAAGCGCGCGACAATTAAAGACGTGGCCGCTCTGGCCGGCGTCAGCCCCGCGACGGTTTCCCGCGTTCTGGACGACCGCGCCGAGATCAGTGACGAAACCAAAGAGCGCGTGCGCGCCGCCTGCGCCCAGCTCGGTTACGTGCGGAACGCCGCGGCCCGGGGCCTGACCGGCCGCGCGACCCACACCATCGGCCTCGTGGTGCCCGATATCTCGAACCCGTATTTTTCGGGCATGGTCACCGCGATCGAGCAGACCGCAGCCGCCCATGGCTATCGGGTGCTGCTCAGCAACTCCCTGCGCAAGCCCGAGCGCGAGCTCCGGGCGATCGACAATTTCCTGGCCCGGCGGATCGACGGCATCGTCATTTCCTCGGTTTCCCCGCAGATTCAGGCCCGGCACCGGGAGATTCTGGGCAATCTGCCCTGCGTCTATCTGGGCATCAACCACGGGGAGGACTGCAGCTATGTGATGGCGGACAATGAGGCCGGCGCCTACGCCGCCGCCCGCTATCTGCTCCGCATGGGGCACCGGGATATCCTGTTCCTGGGCGGACGGCCGACCTCGCGCACCCGGGAACTGCGCGTTCAGGGCTTCCGCCGGGCGCTCGGGGAGGCCGGGCTGACCGGCCGGGAGCTGCCCAGCCCGCCCGACGTGACGCAGATGCGCCAGTGGAGCTATGAAACGGCGCTCGAGCTGCTGAACGGTTCTCTGCCCGACGCGATTTTTGCCTTTTCCGATATCACGGCGCTCAAGGTGCTGGAAGCGGCCGAGCAGTGCGGCGTGCGCATCCCGGAGGATCTGTCCCTTGTGGGATATGATAATATCGCCGTGTCCGGGCTGCCGCGCATCGACCTCACCACGGTCTCCCAACACAAGTTCCAGCAGGGCCGCATCGCGGTCGAGCGCCTGCTGGAAAAAATCGACGGCTCTTCGGAAGACACGGTGGATCTTCTGGAACCCGAGCTGATTATCCGTTCCACCTGCACGAAAAAGACATCCTGTATATAAGGAGGAATTCCTTTATGATCGGACTTTCCAACGACGAGCGCCAGCGCCTGGGCGCGCTGCTCGAGCATACCCCGCAGGACGAGGTCATGGCGCGCATCCCGCAGTTTGCCGAGGCTGAGATCCACAATATCGTCCCCGCACCGGCCGAAGCGCCCGATTCTATGGGCCTTCTGGTTTTCAATATGGAGCGGGGCGTCCATCTGGCCGAGCTCGGGGATTTTCTGGAAAACTGCCCGGAGAGCCGCCCCTTTGACGTGATTCTGGCCAACGAGCTGGACGACGGCTGCGTCCGCTCGGGGCAGAAGGACACGACCCGGGAGCTGGCCGAGCGGCTGGGCATGAACTATGTCTTCGGCCTGGAGTTCATCGAGCTGGTGAACGGCGCGGATGCCAAGGGCTTCCATGGCAACGCCATCTTTTCCCGCTGGCCGATCAAGCGGGCGCGGGTCGTCCGCCTGCCCGAGCAGTATAACTGGTATTTTGACCGCCAGCGCCGCATCGGCGGCCGTCTGGCGATTCTGGCCGAGCTCGATGTGAACGGAAAGAGCGTCGGCGTCGGCACGATCCATCTGGAAAACCGCACGGACGGCCCCGGCCGTCAGGCGCAGCTCCGGACCATTCTGGAAGCGGCGGAAGAGATGTTCGCCGGGATGCCGGTGGCGCTGGGCGGCGACCTCAACACCAACACCTTTGACGGGCGCGACAAGGACGCGATCCGCGAGATCGCGGGCAGTTCCGCGCTGCAGCGCCGGTGTCTGGAGGACGTGTTCGCCTGGGAGGGCTGCCTGCCCGACGCGGCCGCGGCCGGTTACCGCGCCGTGCCCGAGACGCCTATCCTGACCCGCCGCAAGCCGCTGCCGGGCGGCGGCCACCTCGACCTGCGCCTGGACTGGCTGCTGCTGCGCGGTCTGGAACCTACCGAGAGCCGCACGGTTTCCACCTGCCGGGAGACCTGGCCGTTCGCACAGCCGGGCTCGGCGCTCGAAGCGTTCGGTGGACAGGAGCTTTCGGACCACAACGCCGTCTGGGCCGCGTGTGCTCTCTCGGAAGAAAAAAGCAAGGAGTGTTATCATGCTGAATACGGTTCTGTTTGATATGGGTGGGACGCTGGAAGATATCTGGTATAATGAAGACACCATCGACAATGTGATGAAAAAGCTGCAGGAGACCCTGCGGGCCAACGGGCTGGAGCCCGGCTGCACCGACTGCGTGTTCCGCAACCGGGTGCTGGCCGGTCTCAAGGAGTACAAGCGCTGGAGCGAAGGGAATATGCTCGAGGCCAAGCCCGAGGAGATCTGGCCAGATTATTACCTCAAGGAATTCCACTTCGACCGGGAAAAACTGATCCCGATCACCGAGGAACTGGCCAATATGTGGGAGATCACCTATTTCCACCGCGAGCTGCGGCCGGGTGTCAAAGAGATGCTGGACGGCCTGAAGGCGCGGGGATACCATATCGGCGTCATTTCGAACAACGCGTCCCTTTATAATGTGTTTAATGTGCTGGAAGCGTACGGCATCCGGGATTACATGGAGGACGTCACCGTTTCGAGCGTCACCGGTTACCGCAAGCCGCACCCCGAGATTTTCCGCATTTCGATGCGGCAGATGCGCTGCAAGCCGGAAAACTGCGTTTACATGGGCGATACCGTCTCGCGCGATATCATCGGCGCCAAGCGCGCCGGGTTCGGCCGGGCGGTGCAGATCCGCTCCTTCCTTTCGGCGCAGAAGGACGTCGATGTGGTCGCGGATGCCGAGAAGCCCGATGTGGTCATCGCGGACTTCGACGAGTTCCTGCGCTGGCTCGACCGGGAGAACCCGGAAATGGCGCTGTGATTTTGCCGGGATCCATTGTACAATGCAATCAAAACCGCCTGAGGGCCCTGCGGCCCCGGGCGGTTTTTCGCGTCCTTCCGGCAAATAACGACGGCGGCCGGCGCATAGGGTGGAAGCAAAAAGCGGGAGGGGGAGAGAACATGATCCCAGTGGACGATTCGGCTAAAGCGGCCGTCAGCCGGGCGATCGCGCGCGGGCTGGTGAAGCAGCTGCTGTGCGAGGGGGAGATCGGCGAGCAGGACGCCCGCGAGCTGCTGCGCACCCTGCAGCCGGACGGGGAGGCGCGGACATGAAAAAGCTCCGGGTTGCGGCATATTGCCGGGTCTCGACCGATCAGGACGATCAGCGCAATTCGCTCCAGAGCCAGCAGCGGTATTTTGACGACTATATGCGCAGTCAGGAGAACTGGGAGTCCGTCGGCGTGTTCGCGGATGAGGGCATCACGGGCACTTCGACCAGAAAACGCCGGGCGTTTCACCGGATGATCGCCCTGGCCGAACGCGGGGAGATCGACCTCATCCTGACGAAGGAGGTATCCCGCTTTGCCCGCAACACAGTCGATACGCTGGAGATCACCCGCCGGTTGAAGGAGCGCGGGGTCGGCGTGCTGTTTCTGGTGGACAACATCGACACCCGGGAAAACGACGGGGAATTCCGCCTGTCCATCATGGCCTCGGTCGCGCAGGAGGAGAGCCGCAAGACCTCGGAGCGCGTGCGCTGGGGACAAAGGCGTCAGATGGAGCGCGGCGTCGTGTTCGGCAACAACAGCATCTACGGCTTTGACCTCAAAGGCGGCAGGCTGACCATCCGGGAGGACGAGGCCGAGGTCGTCCGCCACATTTTTCATAAATTCGCCGTCGAGGGAAAAGGGACGCACGTCATCGCCCGCGAGCTCTCCGAGGAGGGGATCGCGCCGCCCCGGACGGCGACGGGAATCTGGTCCTCGACGATGGTGCTGCGTATTCTGCGCAATGAAAAGTTCGCCGGGGACCTGCTTCAGAAAAAGCACATCACGAAAAATTACCTGACGCACAAAAAGACCCTGAACGACGGGTCGGAGGAACCGGTTTATATCCGCGCGCATCATGAGGCGGTTGTGGAGCGCGCGCTCTTTGAGCATGCTCAGGCCGAGCTCGCCCGCCGGGCGCCGTCCGCCGAGCAGAGGACGCGGTATTCCAACCGCTATTGGTGCTCAGGACGCATCCAGTGCGGCGGCTGTGGGTCCCGGTTTATCCTGCGGGTCAGCCGCCGGGAGAACTGCGCGGAATACCGGGCGTGGGTGTGCCGCGCGCGGGCGCACGAAGGCCACCGCAAGCGCGATGCGCAGGGGCGGCCGACTGGCTGCGATATGCGGATTGTCAGCGATCAGACGCTGCAGGCGTGTATGCAGTATCTCATGCGCGCGCTGGATGTCGATACGGACCGCATTGCGCGGCACCTTGCGGCCGCGATCCGGTCGCAAGGCGGCGGACGGGACGGCGCGGCGGAGATCGGGACGCTGCAGGCCAGGCGCGCGCAGACCCTCGGAAAGCAGGAGGCCGCGATGGACGCTTTTCTGTCCGGCGTTCTGACGCGCGAAGAGCTTGAGCGGATGCAGACGCGCTACCGCGGCGAGCTCGCGGCGATCGACCGGAAGATCGCCGGCCTCGAAGAGCAGCAGGAGAAAACGCGCGCAGCACAGGGCGGTGCGGAACCGCTGGCGGCGCGCCTGCGCGAGCAGGCGGTCGCCTCGCAGGCGGTCTGGCGCGAGCTGGTCGAGCGGATCACCGTCTGCGAGGACCGGCTGCGGATCAAGCTGTACGCCTTTCCCCGGGCGTTCGACCTGCGCTACACGACGAGCGGGCGGGGCGGGAACGTGGTGACGACGGTCATCCGCTGTGACATGGAGGACGACGCGTGAGAAGCGGCGGGCCGCCTGCCCATGCGGGGATGTCATTCTTTCGCCAACGCCGCAGGTACCGCATTGCGGATGGCGAGCTCCTCCCGCTTTAAGTAATCAATGACGCGCAGGCGTCCGCGCGCGGCGCGGCGGAACACCGGCTCGGGGATTGCGCCGCCCAGCACCAGCATGCCGGGCGGCAGGGCGTCGAGCAGCGGGCCAATCGGCAGGGAAGTATTGGATAAGGGCGCGTTCAGGTGCAGCTCGTCGCGGAGCACGGGCATGGGCAGGATGACCGCCTGCACGCCCTCGGGGCATTGCTCGGGGCGCGCGAAGGCCGAAATGCCGGGCGGAAATTCGTACCGTTCGAGCGCGCAGACCGCGACTGTGTGCCCGTCATGGGCGAATTGCGCGGCCAGAAAGGCCTGGCGCAGGTCGCCGCCGATCAGGGCGAGCGAAGCGGTTGGTTTCATGAAAATCACCTCTGCGTCATCGTATGCCGGGGCGCGGAATCGGGTGACAGGGGCGCGCGGCGCAAAAAAGATCCGCCTTTTGACAGGCGGATCTTTGGGTATCGCTGTGGATCAGTCGACGTATTTTCTGAGGGTCGCGCGGACGGCGCCCGGGCCGGCCATCAGTTCCTTGAAATAGCCGGTGACCTTTTCGGCCAGACCGCATTCGTACAGGTCGACCGCGAAGATGGACGCGTCGGACAGGATCGGGCGGAGCTGTTCGCCGTCGATCGGGCCGCCCAGCGTGATGCCGCTCAGCTTCTCCTGCATGGCGGGAAGCAGCGGATCGGGGCTGATCTCGAACGGCTTGCCCTCGTCGTCCACACCGATCAGGTAGCGCAGCCAGCCGGCGAGCACCAGCGGGATGAGCTTGAGGTCGGCGGCGTTATGATCGGGGGAAGCGATGTACGCCTTGATGGTCTCGCCGAAGCGGATGGACAGCTTCTGGGAGGTATCGGTGGCGATGCGCTGCGGGGTGTCGGGCATGAAGGGGTTGGGGAAGCGGGCGGTCAGCACCTCGTCGAGGAACTGCTTGGGATCAATGACGCCCGGATCGACGACAAAGGGCATGCCCTCGATATGGCTCATCTTGTCGATGAAGGCAGACAGCTCGGGGTCCTTCATCTCGTCCGCAATCAGGGTGTAGCCCAGGATGCAGCCGTAAACCGCGAGGCAGGTGTGCAGCGGGTTGAGGCAGGTGCAGACCTTCATCTTCTCGACCTTGTTGACGACGTCGCGGGTGGTGATGATGACGCCGGCGTCCTCGAGCGGCGGGCGGCCGTTCGGGAACTTGTCCTCAATGACCAGATACTGCGGCTTCTCCGCGTTGACGAAGGGGGCGGTGTAGGTGTGCTTGGTGGTGACGAAGGGGCTGATCTCCTCGAGACCGTCGTCGATGAGCTGCTGCTCGACGATCGGGTGCGGACGGGGGGTGATCTTGTCGATCATGCTCCACGGGAACGCGACCTGGGTCTCCAGATAAGCGTAATCGTCGGCCGAAATCTTACCGTTGTCCAGCCAGGCCTTGGCGATCTCCATGACGGCCGTCTGCAGCTTTTCGCCGTTGTGCGAGCAGTTGTCCATGGAGACGAGCGCGAGCGGCGCGCCGCAGGCCGCCTTGCGGCCGAGGCACATCGCGGTCAGCTGCGCCATGAAGCTCTTGCAGTTCGCGGGGCCGTTTGCCATGTCCTCGACAACGGCGGGAACCAGCTCGTGCTTGGCGTTGCGCAGGCTGTAGCCCTTCTCGGTGATGGTGAAGGAGACCATCTGCAGGGAGGGCTGCTTGAAGATCTCCGCGATCTTGGCGCTGTCGTACAGCATGGTCAGGGAGTCGACCATCGAGCCGATGACCTCCTTGTCCAGCTTGCCGTCCGCGTTCAGCGTGACCGCGATGGTCAGGTTGTCATAGGGGCGGAAGCAGCGGGTGATGACCTCGTCGTCGTAGCCCTCGCAGCAGATGATGCCGGTGTCCATCTTGCCCTGCTCGATCAGGTGCTGGCACAGCGCGGCGGGGAAGATGCGGAAGATGTTGCCCGGGCCGAAGTGCAGCCACTGGGGCTTTGCCGCGGTGTTCGCCGCGATGACGGCGGGATTATAGGACGGCAGATGATAGCCCTTCCAGGCGTCCGGATTCTGAATGGAAGCCAGTGAAAGTTTCATGTGATTTCCTCTCTTTCTGTGTCAGGCTCAAACGCCAAAGCCAAAATACGCGTTGGTATTGTTGTAGCAGATGTCGGCGATCAGCTGCTTTAAAAGCTTCTCGTCATTGGGGTACTGGCCGCTCTCGACCCACTCGCCCACGAGAGCGCACAGGATGCGGCGGAAGTACTCGTGGCGGGTGTAGCTCAGGAAGGAGCGGGAGTCGGTCAGCATGCCGATGAAGCGGCCGAGCACGCCGTTGTTCGCGAGGTCGATCATCTGCTGGCGCATGCCGGTCAGGTTGTCGTTGAACCACCAGGCGCTGCCGCACTGGAGCTTGCCGGCGGCACCGCCCTGGAAGCAGCCCATGATGGTGACGAGCGCGGCGGTGTCGTTGGGATTGAGGGAGTACAGAACGGTCTTGGGCAGGCCGTCGTTCTCCAGAAAGGCGTTCAGCAGGGGCGCGACGTTCTCCACGCCCGACTGGCTGTTGATCGCGTCGCAGCCGATATCGGGGCCGAGCTTGGCGAACATGGGCTGGTTGTTGTTGCGCAGACAGCCGAAATGGATCTGCATGACCAGATTCTTCTCGGTGTATTTTTTGGCGCATGCGATGGTGACCAGCGTCTTGTAGGCGTCCGCGAGCGCGCGCTCGGGGCGGCCGCCTGCCATGGAGATCTCAAACGCCCGGTTCGCGGCGGCCGGATCGGGCTGCGCGAACATGCAGTAATCCATGCCGTGGTCGGCGACGACGCAGCCGTGCGCGGCGAAGTAGCCGATGCGCTCGCACAGGGCGGCGGCGACGTCTTCGGCGCTCCGGAGCGCGCGGCCGACGGCCTCGCCCAGCTTGCCGATGTAGGCGTCAAAGCCGGGCTTTTCGATGTTGACCGCCTTGTCGGGGCGGAAGGTGGGCAGAACCTTGATGGAGAAGCCCTCGTCCGCCGCGATCATCGTGTGCCAGCGCAGGTCGTCGATCGGGTCGTCGGTGGTGCAGATGGCCTTGACGTTGAACTTTTCCATCAGGCTGCGCGCCGAGTAACCCTGCAGGATCTCGTTGCACCTGTCGTAGATCTCGTCGGCGTTGTCGGGCGTCAGCGGCTCGGTGACGCCGAAGCCGCGCTGCAGCTCGAGATGGCTCCAGTGGTAGAGCGGGTTGCCGATGATCTGGGGCATGGTGGCCGCGAACGCGCGGAACTTCTCGCGGCCGTCCGCATCGCCGGTCACCTGCGCCTCGGGCGTGCCGCAGGCGCGCATCAGGCGCCACTTGTAGTGGTCGCCGCCCAGCCAGACCTGGGAGATATAGAAAGCGGAGACTGTCCGCCGCACCGCGGTTCCCGGTTTCCTGATGTTTTCAGTATAGCATTTCACATTTACAATGATAATTGCACTGCTTGCTGAAACCATTGTAAATGTTGCGGTAATATATAATAAGGTACTTGGGAGGTGCCGGTCATGCGCGGGTGGACGCAGCGTTTTGATCCCAGACAGACCATGCTGGATCAGTGCTTTGAGATCTTTCATTATCACGATCCCAGCCCGGCCCATGTGGAGCTCCATCATCACGATTATTACGAGGTGTACTTCTTTCTGGACGGCAAGATGGATTACCGGGTGGAGGGCAACATCTACCATCTCGAGCCCGGAGATCTGCTGCTGATCAGCCCGATGGAACTGCACCAGCCGATCGCATCCTCGACGGACGGCGATTTTGAACGCATTCTTCTGTGGGTCAGCAAGGATTTCATCAATCATTTCTGGGATGGCGAGTTCAGCCTCACCCGCTGCTTTGACACCTCGATTCCGATGCACACCAACCTTCTGCGCCCGTCGCCCGCGCAGCGCGCGGACATCACCCTGCGCCTGGGCGAGCTGCTGCATGAGCAGTACGGCGACGGCTATGGCGGCCGCCTGTGCGCGGAGAGCATTCTGGTCCGGTTCCTGGTGGAGCTGAACCGGCTGGCGATGCAGACCGGGACGACCTGCGCCGCGCGGGGGGACACCTCGCCGCTCATATCACAAGTATTGTCCTACATCAACGATCATTATTACGAGACGATCACGCTGGATGAACTGGCGCAGCGGTTTTATGTCAGCAAATACCACCTGTCGCATGAGTTCAGCCGGGTCATGGGAACCAGCTTGTACCGGTATGTTACGCTCAAGCGGCTGCTGATCGCCAAGCAGATGCTGTCGACCGGCATTTCGCCCGGCGTTGTGTACAGCAACTGCGGCTTTTCGGATTACGCGAATTTTTACCGGGCGTTCAAGACGCAGTACGGCGTCAGCCCGAGCGATTGCGCGGACAACGGCGGATCATAAAAAAACGCCCCGGGCGTTCCGTCCATCATGCCGGTGGATCGGAAGGCTCGGGGTGTTTTTCTGTTTGTGGATTGTCTTGCGTGCTGTCGAGCAGGGCGAGCAGGTAGTCGTGCGCGTCGAGCAGCTTTTCGAGGTGGTAATTGAATACCGTGGTGTCGGCGGCGTGGGCGCCGGCGAAGGCCGCGTCGTCACCGGGCGTCACGCCAAGGGCGGCCAGACGGGCCCGGTTCCCGGCGGAGGGAGGGCCGATCGCGTCCATGCAGCTGATCGCGAACAGCTCCTGCACCATGCGCTCGGCCAGCTGCACGCAGCCCGAGAGAAAGGCGGTCTCGCTGCTGCGGTCGCTGCGGCCTGGCAGGAGCTGGTGGGAGTAGATGCGCAGCTCATAGTGGAGCTGGGCGAGCAGGGCTTCGCAGCCGGACAGATCGGGATAGTGCCGCAGCAGGACGCATTGGCGCAGCTCCTCGGGCAGGGCGCCGCAGGTTTTCCGGAGCAGCGACAGGATGCGCGGGCGGTTGTCGTAGGGCAGGATCAGCACATTGACGCCGACGCCGACCGCGAGGCCGACCGAGGTGTGCAGCAGGCGGGTCAGCGTATCCAGAATGACGGTGTCGCTGCCGCTCACGCAGGCGGACAGGAAGATGCAGCACGAGAGCGCGCCCGCGTATTCCAGCTTCCGGGCGGCGCAGAGCGCGAAGATCGCGATCACGCCCAGCCCCATGAACCAGATGGCGGGAGAAGGCCAGAGCTTGACGGTGATACAGCCGAGCACACCGCCGATCAGGATGCCGACGGCCTGCGAACGGCACTCTCGGAGCGCGTCCTCAAAGGTCGGGCTCATGACGGAGATCGCCGCCAGAGCGGGGAAGATCGAAATTTCTCCGAACAGGGAGACCAGAAACAGGGAAAGCGACACGGCGAACGCGGTTTTCAGCGTGCGCAGGCCGACGCGCATCCGCGCGCGGCGCTTTGGACGTCGATGGAACATGATGTCCTCCGAAAAACAAAGAATACGTTCAATATACACGCTGCCGCGCGACCTGTCAAGCGCGAAAAATCGTGTGCTTTGCCGGTGGGTTCGGATGCCGCCGACCCGCTACTTTGTTAAAAAAATAGAAAAGATGCACATTTTGTTCCGTCGATGTGCACAGGGAAATGTGAAAAATATGTGAAAAACGCCAAAAATGATCTAAAAGAAGGAAATTTTTTGTAAAATCAGAAAATTGCAGTTGTACTTTGGAAAGAAAGGTGTTATAATTTTAACAAACAGAATGTTAAAAGTTTAACAAGCGACATACTATTTACCAGAACTTTATCAGAAACACACCAGAATTACATTCGATCACCGATCCACCATCTATCACGCCACCCAAATTGGAGGGAATTATTTTGGAAATCAAAACCGTAACTGTCATCGGCGCCAACGGCACGATGGGCTGCAACATCGCGGGCATTTTCGCTTCCTTTGGCAAGTGCAAGGTCTACATGGTCTGCCGCAGCATGGAGAAGGCGCAGAACGCCATTCCGAAGTCGATCAAGTCGATCAAGGCCGAGGCCATCGGCGACCGCTACATTCCGGCCACCTATGACGACCTGCCGACCTGCATCGCCGAATCCGATCTGATCTTCGAGTCGGTATCCGAGAACTTTGAGACCAAGAAGGACATCATCGAGCGCATCCGCGGCTATGTCCAGCCCCATGCGATCCTGGCGACCGGCACCTCCGGCCTGTCCATCAACGCGATGGCCGAGCTGTATCCCGAGGAGCTGCGTCCCCGCTTCATGGGCATGCACTTCTTCAACCCGCCGTACATGATGACCCTGTGCGAGATCATCAACTCCACCTACACCGACAAGGCGCTGTCCGACGAGCTGTTTGACTACGCCGAGAACGTGCTCCACCGCGCGGCCGTCCGCGTGCACGACACCGCAGCCTTCCTGGGCAACCGCATCGGCTTCCAGTTCATCAACGAGGCCATGCAGTACGCCGAGCGCTACAAGGACAACGGCGGTGTCGACTACATCGACTCCATCATCGGCCAGTTCACCGGCCGCAACATGGCGCCCATCGCCACCGGCGACTTCGTCGGCCTGGACGTACACAAGGCCATCGTCGACAACATCTACGCGAACACCAAGGATTACGCGCACGACACCTTTGTTCTGCCCGGCTACGTGCAGAAGCTGATCGACGAGGGCAAGCTGGGCCGCAAGTCCAAGCAGGGCCTGTACAAGACCGTCGTTTCCGAGTCCGGTAAGCGCATCCAGTACGTATACGACATCGCCACCGGCGAGTACCGCGAGCGCGTGAAGTACCGCTTCCCGTTCGTCACCCGCATGATCGCCCACCTGCACGCGGGCGAGTACGCTGAGGCGTTCAAGTCCCTCGAGAACAACCACTCGGTCGAGGCTGAGATCTGCCTGTCCTTCCTGATCAAGTACGTATTGTACTCGATCACGGTTGCCCGCACCTCCTCCGACGACATCCGCTTTGCGGACGACGCGATGGCCACCGGCTTCGGCTGGGTACCGCCGCTCGCCGTCATCGACGCACTCGGCGGCGTGGAGAAATTCCGCGAGCTGGCACGCGACCGCCTGTCCTCCGAGCTTCGCGCCCAGATCAATCTGGATGAGACGCTGAAGGATCTGCCGCTGCCGTCCAAGTACGACTACCGCAGCTATTTCAAGGGCAAGCAGTAAGGGAGGAGCTGGAACAATGAGCAAAGTATATGTAATGGGCGGTTCCCAGCCCGACTTTGAGCGCAACTGGAGCCGTGAAGGCAAGAACGTGATCGCCATGCTGCGCGAGGTCATCGCGGACGGCTGCGACAACGCGCACATCACCTATGACGACATCATCGCTCTCAACGAGAAGAACCGGGTAGCCTGCTTTGTCGGCTCCTACCTGTCCGAGCTGTACAACGGCCAGTCCCACGTCGGCGCGCTGCTGACCGAGGTCAATCCGGCGTTCTACGGCGTGCCCGCCGTTCGCTGCGAGGCCGCGGGCGCTTCGGGCGCCGCCGCGCTGGACGCCGCCGTCACCAAGATCGCCGCGGGCGAGGCCGACGTGGCCATCGTCGTCGGCTGGGCGCTCGTCAACTCGGTTGACGCCGCCACCGGCGCTTCCTACGTCAGCTACGCGTCCTATATGGAGAAGGAATCCATCGGCGTTGATGCCGTCATGCCCCATCAGTTTGACCAGCTCGTCGGCGAGTACCTCAAGCGCTACGACGCGCCCAAGGACCGCGTCATGAAGAGCCTGGCGCATCTGGCCGAGCTCGGCTATGAGAACGGCAAGCGCAACCCCAAGGCCCAGACCCGCAAGCTCTACATGTGCGAGGAGCAGGCCAACATGCGCGGCTGCGCGACCAACCCGATGATCGGCGAATATCTGGCGCAGTCGGACGCCAACATGGTCACCACCGACGGCGCGGCCATCGTCGTTCTGTGCTCCGAGGAGTACAAGAACGCACATTGTGCCGATGTCGCGATGCCCTACGTCAAGGGTCGCGGTGTGCGCGTCGCGCCCATGGTGCTCAACGAGAAGCTGGCGCTGGCCAAGGATGCCGATTGCCTGCTGCCCTGGACCAAGCGCGCGGTCGACGAGGCCTATGCACAGGCCGGTCTGACCGTGGATGACATCGACGTATTCGAGCTGCACGACTACTTCACGATGAGCGAATACATGCTGCTGAGCTGCATCGGTCTGGTCGAGCCGGGCAAGGAGTATGAGCTGATCGAGAGCGGCAAGATCGAGTTCGGCGGCGAGAAGCCGGTCAACCCGACGGGCGGCTTCATCGGCGGCGGCAACCCGCAGGCTGCGGGCAGCGTGCGTATGTTCCTCGACATCGCGCGTCAGACCGTCGGCGCGGGCGGCAAGGGTCAGGTCGAGGGCGCGAAGAACGGCCTGATGGTCAGCTTCGGCGGCGTTGCGACCTCCAACTATGTCTTTATCGTCGGCATGTAATTTCACAGAGAATCAAATGGACGCGTCCAACCGGGCGCGTTCATTTAATTTGCACGGGTAAGATTGAAAAAACTTGCCCGATGTAAACGTTTGTGCTAAAATAAAGATGATCTAAAACCATGTTTTGCAGGTACAGAATGAGAAAGTGGAGGAACCTATCATGAAGAAGTATGATACGCTGGTTGTCGGCCCGATTTCGCTCGATATCAACATCGACTACCAGGATAACGTAGAGCGCGAAGTCGGCGGCGCGGTCGTGCAGTCGGGCTGGGCTGCGGCGAGCAGCGGCGCGCAGACCGCGATTTTTACCAAGCTCAACAGCAAGGACGCCTCGATCGAGAAGGTTTTTGAGGGTTCGGGCGCTGACGTGTTCTGCAAGGAGTCGGCCAACACCACCTCGATCCGCAACCAGTATTTCACTGCTGACAAGGAGCGCCGCGCGTGCAACGCACTCGGCCAGTGTGACGCCTTCCATTTCGATGAGCTGCCCGACATCGACTCGTCCATCTACCACTTTGCGGGTCTGATGGTCGGCGATTTCGACGGCGAGCTGATCCGCGCTGCCAGCAAGAAGGGTGCGGTCGCGGTCGACGTGCAGTGCCTGCTGCGCACGGTCATGCCCGACGGCACCATGCAGTTCTTCGATTACGCGGATAAGAAGGAGATCTTCCCCTACGTCACCTACCTCAAGACCGACGCCGCCGAGGCTGAGATCCTGACCGGCCTGTCCGACCGTTTTGAGGCCGCCAAGGTGCTCTATTCCTACGGCGCGAAGGAGATCATGATCTCCCACAACACCGAGATTCTGGTCTATGACGGCAAGGAGTTCTACACCTGCCCGATCAAGGCGCGCAGCCTGGTCGGCCGCTCGGGCCGCGGCGACACCACCTTCGCGGGCTACATCACCGAGCGCCTGCACGCGGATATCCCGACCGCCCTGCAGTACGCGACCGCGCTGGTCTCCCTCAAGATGGAGACCCCTGGCCCCTTCAAGGGCAAGCGCGAGGATGTGCTCGCCTACATCGACGAGTTTTACAAGTAAACGATGCCAAAGCGCCGGATGACCTCCGGCGCTTTTTCGTGGGATCTCGGAAGAGATTCCATAAATTTTTTTGGACGGATGGACGAAAAATAAAATTCCCGCTTTCTTAAACGAAGATTCTGCGCTATAATAAGACGGTAATGAAATCAACCGGATAGATGGGGGAGTTTTATGAAACGCATTGGATTTGACAATGATAAATACCTGCGCACCCAATCTGAGCAGATCAAGAGCCGCATCAAGCAGTTCGGCGGCAAGCTATACCTGGAATTCGGCGGCAAGCTGTTTGACGATTACCACGCGGCGCGCGTCCTGCCCGGCTTCCAGCCCGACAGCAAGATGCGCATGCTGCTGCAGATGAAGGATCAGGCCGAGATCGTCATCGCGATCAACGCGGGCGACATCGAAAAGACCAAGACCCGCGGCGACCTGGGCATCACCTACGATCAGGACGTGCTCCGTCTGATCGACGTGTTCCGCAGCTATGACCTGTATGTCGGCTCGGTCGTCCTGACCCAGTTCGCGGGGCAGCCCGCGGCCGAGGCCTTCCAGAAGCATCTGGAGTCGCTCGGCGTGCGCAGCTACCGCCACTACGTCATCGAGGGCTACCCGACCAACCTCGACCGCATCTTCTCGGAGGAGGGCTACGGCCGCAACGAGTATATCGAAACCAGCCGCTCACTGGTCGTCGTCACCGCGCCCGGTCCGGGCAGCGGCAAGCTGGCCACCTGCCTGTCCCAGCTTTACAATGAGAACCGCCGCGGCAACAGCGCGGGCTACGCCAAGTTCGAGACTTTCCCGATCTGGAACATCCCGCTCAAGCACCCGGTCAATCTGGCCTACGAGGCGGCGACCGCCGACCTGAACGACGTCAACATGATCGACCCCTTCCATCTGGAAGCGCACGGCGAGCTGGCGATCAACTACAACCGCGACGTCGAGGCCTTCCCGCTGCTGACCGCGATCTTCAACGGCATTTACGGCTCCTGCCCCTACCAGTCTCCCACCGATATGGGCGTCAACATGGCGGGCAACTGCATCATTGACGACGAGGCCGTCAAGGAGGCCGCCCGCGCCGAGATCGTCCGCCGGTATTACACCACCATCGGCCAGAAGGTGCGCGGCAAGGACGTGGACGACGCGATCTACAAGCTCAAGATGCTGATGCGGCAGGCCAATGTCACCGACCTCGACCGCGCGGTTGTCTGCCGCGCGCTGGCGGTTGAGGAGCGCACCGGCGGCCCGTCCGCCGCGATCGAGCTGCCCGACGGCACGATCGTCACCGGCAAGACCACCGAGCTGATGGGCGCGTGCTCGAACGCCCTGATCAACGCGCTCAAGATTCTGGGCAACATCGACGACGAGATCCATCTGCTCTCGCCCGAGGTCATCACGCCCATTCAGGAGCTCAAGACCCGCCACTTCGGCAGCGTCAACCCCCGTCTGCACACCGATGAGATGCTGCTCGCCCTGTCGGTCTGCGCGGTCAGCGATGAAAACGCCCGTCTGGCGCTCGACCAGCTCGACAAGCTGCGCGGCAGCGAGGTGCATTCCTC
>CAMEPU010000025.1 GCA_945932315.1 uncultured Clostridia bacterium | reverse complement strand
AGCGCCGTCAGCTGATGAAGGCCTACGGCGCGGAGCTGGTGCTCACCGAGGGCGCGAAGGGCATGAAGGGCGCGATCGCCAAGGCCGACGAGCTGGCGAAGGAGATCCCGAACAGTTTCGTCCCCGGCCAGTTCGTGAACCCGGCCAATCCGGCCGCTCACCGCGCCACCACCGGCCCCGAAATCTGGGCGGACACCGACGGCGCGGTTGACATCTTCGTCGCGGGCGTCGGCACCGGCGGCACCATCACCGGCGTGGGCGAGTATCTGAAGGAGCAAAACCCGAACGTCAAGGTCGTAGCCGTCGAGCCCGCAGGCTCCCCCGTGCTGAGCAAGGGCACCCCGGGCGCGCACAAGATTCAGGGCATCGGCGCCGGCTTCGTGCCCGACGTGCTGGACACCAAGATCTACGACGAGATCATCGCTGTAGAGAACGACGACGCCTTCGCTGCCGGCAAGAAGATCGGCAAGGCCGAGGGTGTGCTGGTGGGCATCTCCTCGGGCGCGGCACTCCACGCGGCCATCCAGCTGGCCAAGCGCCCCGAGAACAAGGGCAAGACCATCGTCGCCCTGCTCCCCGACACCGGCGACCGCTACCTCTCCACCCCCCTGTTTGCAGACTGATTTCAGAACGAGGCTTCCGTTCCTGCGGAAGCCTCGTTTTTTTGCGCCCGGAGGCCTTGCCGCCCCTGTCCCGATTCCTTATAATGGGAATAGCAACGAAACACAAGGAGCATTCCCATGGAACACTCTCTTAAGGATATGACGGCCGGTTCTCCCACCCGGCTGCTCATCACCTTTTCCCTTCCGCTGATTTTTGCCAACATCTTTCAGCAGCTTTACACCGTGGTGGACACCGCCATCGTCGGACAGGGCGTGGGGCTGGATGCGCTCGCCGCGCTCGGTGCGGCCGACTGGTTCTACTGGATGATGCTGAGCGCGGTACAGGGCGTCACGGCGGGCTTCGCCGTCCGCTTCGCCCAGCAGTTCGGCGCGCACGACGGGGACGGTCTGCGCCGCACCGTCGCCTCTTCCGCCGTTCTGGCCGTTCTGCTCGCAGCTGCCCTCACCATTCTCTCCGAGTGTCTGGTCCTGCCCGTTCTGCACCTGCTGCGCACGCCCGCGGAGATCCTGCCCGGCGCGGCCCTCTATCTGCGCATCATGTTCGCCGGGCTGCCGCTCACCATGCTGTCCAACTACACCGCCGCCGTCCTGCGCTCGCTGGGAGACAGCCGCACGCCCCTCGCCGGCACGGTCTTTGCCTCGGCGCTCAACATCGCGCTCGACCTGCTTTTCGTGTTCCCGTTCGGCTGGGGCATCGCGGGCGCGGCCTTCGCTTCGGTCATTGCGCAGGGCGCATCCGCCCTCGTCAATCTGATCCGCATGCGCAAATTATCCCTCCTCCGCCTGTCCCGGGAGGATTTTGAAAGCTGGCAGGGGCTGGCGCTCCCCCTGCTCCGGCTCGGCCTGCCGCTCGCCGCCCAGAACATCGCCACCTCGATCGGCGGCATGGGCGTGCAGAGCGTGGTCAACCGCTTCGGCGCGCTGACCATCGCGGGCTTCACCGCGACGAACAAGCTCTACGGCCTGCTCGAGATCGCCTGCCAGTCCTACGGCTACGCCGTCTCGACCTACGCCGGGCAGAATTACGGCGCGGGCGACCGGGCACGCATCCGCCGGGGCATCCGGGCGGCGGCCGTGCTCTCGCTTGTCACCGCGGCCGCACTGGCCGTGGGCATTCTGGCGGGCGGCTCGTTCCTGACCGGGCTGTTTCTCTCGGCCGAAAACCCGGCGGACGCGGCTGCCGCCGCCGCGATCGCCAACCGCTACCTGACCATCATGTGCCTCTGGCTGCCCGCCCTGTACCTCATTTTCGTGTTCCGCTCGGCGCTGCAGGGCGTCGGCCGGGTCACGATCCCCATGCTCTCCGGGGTGCTCGAGACCGTGATCCGCCTTGGGGTGGCCGCACTGGCCGCCGCGATCCTCCCGGGGGCCATCTATTACTGCGAGGTCACCGCGTGGGTGGGTGCGGCGCTGTTCAACGCGGCGGGGTACGCGCTGCTCCTGCTGCGCTGGCGAAAGGAATGAACAAACAAAAGGCATCCGGTCGGACCGGATGCCTTTTTTTATCCGACTTCGCCCTGCGCGGGCACAAAGAGCTGTTCCGCCAGCGCGAGCAGCGCGCTTTCGGACGCGCCCTCATCCATCCGCAGGCTGTACAGCAGGCCGGGCACGACGTCGAACCAGACGATCTTACCCGCGCCGCCCTCGTCATAGGCGAACCGCGCCGGGCAATAACTGACCTGCCCCGCGCCCGTCTGCGCGTAGGCCTTGCGGTCGCCCGAGATATCGGCGAAATCCTCCCCGACCTCGCCGGTCGAAGCCATGCGGAACGCGCAGTGCACGCCGTCCAGCGCAAAGGTGGTCTCGCCCACGGTCAGGCCGTCGAGCAGGAACGCGTTATAAGACACGTCCTCGGCGTTTTCGGGCGCGGCCGCCAGGTCATAGCCCAGCTCATCCACGATCGACTGCGCCGAGTGCAGCAGCGCCAGCCGGTCCGCGCCGCTTAGGCACCACTGGGTGCCCTCCTCGGGGACGTACCAGCCGACCCAGGCTTCGCCTTCCCCGTTGTTGCGGAGCTGCAGCGAGAGCGTGCCCACGCTCCAGTCCAGGCTCTCGTCCCATTCGTAATACATGCCGGAAATATCGGTCGGCCCGTCGGTCTTGAGCGCGCGGCAGGTGTATGCGGCGCCGTCCTCGGTGTAGACCGCCTGCGCCATCGGGGTCTCGTCCGCTCCGCCCAGCTCGATCAGGCTGTATTCCACCATCTGTGCGTCCTCGGGCAGGGGCAGCAGATAGCCGAGCGCTGTGATATCCGCCAGCGTGACCGACTGCACCGGATTGGCGATCTGGGCAGAACCGGAAGTCCCGGCCTGCGCCGCGCCCGGGTCGTTCCCGCGCGTCGTGGCAAGGGTCAGCGCGCCCGCGCAGATCAGGCCGAAGCAGGCGGCCGCGCCGGCGAGCTTCCACCCGCCGCGCTTCTTCGGGAGCGGCTGCGCCGCCTCCTCGAGCAGCCGGTCGTCGACCGCCCGCATCCACCGTTCAAAACGCTTCTGATTCATACCGTCATGCCCTCCTTTTCGAGCGCCTCCCGCAGCCGGTTCCGGGTGCGGAACAGCGAGGATTTGATCTTGCCCTGACTGACCGCGCAGGCCTGCGCGATCTCGGCGACCGATTCGCCGTACCAGTAGCGGCGGATGAAAAACGTGCGCGCCTCCTGCGGCTGCCGGCGCAGAAAGTCGTTTAAAAACTCGCGCAGCGCCTGCCCCTCGATCGCCTGTTCCGGGCCGTCCTGCGCAAGCGGCAGGCAGGCCTCCAGCTCCTCGAACGCCTCGGTCAGCGCGGTGCTGCGCTGCGCCGCCCGGTTATAGGCGTACCGGTCGAGCGCCAGATTCCGGGTGACCCGCACAAGCCAGGCGCCCAGCGCGCGCGGCCGCTCGGGCGGGATCGCGTTCCATGCCCGCAGGCAGGCGTCGCTGACGCACTCCTCCACATCCCGGTCGTCGGTCAGAATGCGGCGCGCCGCCGCGGTACACCGCCCGCCGTACTTCTCGCGCGTCCGCAGAATGGCTTCCTCCGCGCGGCGAAAAAACAGGCCGATAATCTGCTCGTCCTCCATGCGCGTCTCTCCTTTCGTTCGTTCTATCCTCTTAGACGGCCGCACCGCTCCATTGGTTGCGCTCCCCGGCCAAAAAAGCTGAAAAAAAGACGGTAATGCCGAGAGCACGCCTCGGAATTACCGTCTTGTTGTTTCAGCTCAAGCCGTTTAAAAAATCAAACCAGCTCGATGATAGCCATCTCGGCGCAGTCGCCGCGACGGGGACCGGTCTTGATGATGCGGGTGTAACCGCCGTTGCGGTTTGCATAGTTGGGAGCGATCTCGGAGAACAGCTTGGCAACAACAGCTTCCTTGGTGACGAAAGCCATCGCCTGACGGCGGGTAGCCAGGGTGTTCTTCTTGCCCAGGGTGATCATCTTCTCGCAGAGGGGAGCCACTTCCTTGGCGCGGGCCAGGGTGGTCTCGATGCGGCCGTTCTCCAGCAGGTAGGTTACCATTGCGCGGAGCATCGCCATGCGGTGCTCGGAAGTGCGGCCGAGCTTACGATTCTTTGCCATAATTTTGTACCTCCTGATAAGGTCAATCATAAGGCGGCGGCGCGGCATACGCCGCCGCCCTCGTGCTTTCATAATACCGCCGTCGCCCCTGTGCTCAGCAGGCGCGGCGCAACAATTTTATTCCTCGGACTTCGCCAGGCTGAGACCCATGGCCTCCAGCTTGCCGATGACCTCCTCAAGCGACTTGCGGCCCAGGTTGCGGACCTTCATCATATCCTCCTCGGAGGTATTGATCAGATCCTCGACCGTGTTGATGCCGGCACGCTTCAGGCAGTTGAAAGAGCGGACCGAGAAATCCAGCTCCTCGATGGTCATTTCGAGCACCTTGTCGTGCTGCGCCTCGGCCTTTTCGACGACGGTCGACTTGGAGCCGATCTCATCGGAGAGGTCAACGAACAGATCGAGGTGATCGCGCAGAACCTTCGCGCCCAGAGAGACGGCGTCGCGCGCGTTGATCGTGCGGTCGGTCCAGATCTCGAGGGTCAGCTTGTCATAGTCGACCATGTTGCCGACGCGGGTGTTCTCGACGGTATAGTTTACCTTGTACACCGGGGTGTAGATCGAGTCGACCGGAATGACGCCGATGGTGCTCTGATTCTGCTTGTTGCGCTCGGCCGGAACATAGCCGCGGCCGGACGCGAGGGTGATCTCCATGGACAGGCGGGCGTCGCTCATCAGCGTCGCAATGTGCAGCTCGGGGTTGAGGATCTCGACCTCGCCATCCGAATGGATGTCGCCGGCCTTGACCTCGCCTTCGCCGGCCGCCTCGATATAGACGGTCTTGGGGCCATCGCAATAGAGCTTCGCGATGATGCCCTTGACGTTCAGGACGATCTCAGTGACGTCTTCCTTGACGCCGGGGATGGTGGAAAACTCGTGTTGTACACCGGAAATCTTAATGGAGGTCGCAGCTGTACCGGGCAGGGAGGACAGCAGGATGCGACGCAGGCTGTTGCCCAGGGTCGTACCATAACCGCGCTCCAGCGGCTCTACAACAAATCTGCCGTAGGAACCGTCTTCCGCCAGTTCCTCACAGTTAATGCGCGGCTTTTCGATTTCGATCATTTAAAGAAAACCCTCCTTGTCATTTGGCGAAATAAAATGCGATACGGAAAATTGCGATGCGGGAAAGCCGTAAGACATCCCCGCACCATTTTCGCAACGAGGGATTCGGCTTATTTGGAGTACAACTCGACGATCAGATGCTCGGCTACCTCGTAGTCGATGTCATCACGGGCGGGCATAGCGATGATGGAGCCCTCGAAGGAACCAGCAGCCTTGTCGATCCACTTGGGCATCGGCTTCTTGCCGTTCTCTTCGATCAGCGCCTTGAACTTGGTGGTGCTGCGGGACTTCTCGCAGACAGCGACGACGTCGCCCGGCTTAACCTGGTAAGACGGGATGTTGACGCGCTTGCCGTTTACGGTGAAGTGGCCGTGGTTGACCAGCTGACGGGCCTCGCGGCGGGTGTTGCCAAAGCCCATGCGGAACGCAACGTTATCCAGACGGCGCTCCAGCTCCTGCAGCATGATCTCACCGGTGATGCCCTGCTTGCGCTCAGCCTTCTCGTAGTAAGCGTAGAACTGCTTCTCGAGAACGCCGTAAATGAACTTGACCTTCTGCTTCTCGTTCAGCTGCATGCCGTACTCAGACTGCTTGCGGCGGGACTGCTTCGGGTTGCGCTTGGTCTCCTTGGAGTAACCAAGCACTGCGGGGGAAAGGCCCAGGGATCTGCATCTCTTCAGAATGGGCTGAGTGTTCTTAGCCATGTTTGGTTTCCTCCTCTATTAGACTCTTCTTCTCTTGGGCGGGCGGCAGCCGTTGTGCGGGATGGGGGTAACGTCCTTGATCATGGTTACCTCCAGGCCGGTAGCCTGCAGTGCACGGATGGCAGCCTCACGGCCGGAGCCGGGGCCCTTGACATAGACCTCTACGGTCTTGAGGCCATGCTCCATCGCAGCCTTGGCAGCGGTCTCAGCCGCAGTCTGGGCAGCGTAAGGAGTGGACTTACGGGAGCCGCGGAAGCCCATCTCACCAGCGGAAGCCCAGGACAGAGCGTTGCCGTTGGTATCGGTGATGGTAACGATGGTGTTATTGAAGGAGGAACGGATATGAGCCGCGCCCTTCTCGATGTTCTTGCGCTCACGACGCTTGGTACGAACCTGTGCGCCCTTCTTAGTAACCTTAGCCATTTAGATCCTCCCCTCCTTACTTCTTCTTGTTCGCAATGGTCTTCTTGGGGCCCTTGCGGGTACGTGCGTTGGTCTTGGTGCGCTGGCCGCGAACGGGCAGGCTGCGGCGGTGACGCAGGCCGCGGTAGCAGCCGATTTCTACCAGACGCTTGATGTTCAGGCCGATCTCACGGCGGAGGTCGCCCTCTACGTTGTAGCCGTGCTCGATGCACTCACGCAGCTTGGCAGCCTCTTCCTCGGTCAGGTCCTTAACGCGGGTATCAGGATTGATGTTGGTCTTTGCGAGAATCTCATTGGACGTCTTCCGACCGATGCCGTAGATGTAGGTCAGGCCGATCTCTACGCGCTTTTCACGGGGAAGGTCAACACCGGCAATACGTGCCATAGTTATAAATACCTCCAGTATTTTTACGCTGAGGCGTGTTTGCGAAACTCAGTATAAGGGCCGCCTCCGCCCTTGCCGCGCCACGGTCGCCCCGTGTGCTTGTCGGTTCCGCTACGGACGACAGAAGTGGTTGTCCAGACGGAAGAATACGTCCCCCAGGTGAACCCTGCTTCTGCTTTCGAGGGGTGACCCCCTCTATGGTTTGCGTGACTCCTCACGCTTGAGTGACAATGAATGAAAGAGTGGCAAGTATGATCGTTCAGATCGAGGCATGAGGTTCTCGTGCCGCAGGAGCATACTTTCTGTATGTGACTGTGGCGCGGGGTTCTCATAACGAAGAGCTGGGCGATCAGACGCAGCCAATCTTAGCCCTGCTTCTGCTTGTGCTTCGGATTTACACAGATGACCATTACGCGGCCCTTGCGGCGAATGATCTTGCACTTCTCGCAGATCGGCTTTACAGACGGTCTTACCTTCATGTTGTTTTTACCTCCATATCAAGAATGGCGGACGGGATGCCGCAGCGCGGCAACCACTGGCGCCCAAAGTCACCGGGACGCCTCCGCTCGCTTTTTCACCGCCGGGCGCTTACTTGGAGCGCCAGGTGATACGACCGCGAGTCAGGTCGTAAGGCGACACTTGCACGGTGACTTTGTCGCCGGGGAGGATGCGGATGAAATTCATGCGGAGCTTGCCGGAGATATGGGCCAGAATGACCGGCTTTGCCGGGTTGTCAAGCTCTACTTTGAACGTAGCGTTCGGCAGCGCCTCAACGACGACGCCTTCCAGCTCGAGCAAATCTTCTTTTGCCATAATTCATAAACCTCGCTTGGTCAATTTTGTTCTTGTGCCGCGCTTTCCCAGAGGTCGAGCGCGATGCGGATATCGCCGTTGTTCAGCCTGCCGTTCGCGAGCAGCTTCTCGCGGGTGCGGTCGTCGCAGCGGCCGACCACGCGGACGTGGCGCAGCTTCTTGCGCTTGGGCTGCTCGGCGCGCCGCTGCTTGCCGTTGGCGACCAGGACAAACTGCCCTTCCTCGCCGACGACCAGAAGCAGCTGCCCCTTGTCGCGCCCGCACAGGGAGATGACGATATCGGAAAGATGGGATTCCATTACAGTACCTCACCGTCGATGGCCGTCAGAATCTCGGGCTCACCATCGGTAATTGCAACAGTGTTCTCATAGTGCGCGCTCAACTTGCCGTCCCGCGTTTTGACGGTCCAGCCGTCGGGCAGGACCCGAACGGAGTACGTACCAACGTTGACCATGGGTTCAATCGCGAGGACCATGCCCCGCTGGAGGCGAATGCCGTGCCCCGGGCGGCCGAAGTTCGGCACCTCAGGGGACTCATGCAGATCCTCGCCGACACCGTGACCAACAAAGTCACGGACGACCGAGAAGCCGTTTGCCTCACAATAGGCTTGCACCGCATGGGAAATATCGGAGATCCGGAAGCCCTCGCGGGCGAACCGGATACCTTCGAAAAAGCTTTGCCGGGTGACGGCGATCAGGCGCTCGGCCTCTTCGCTCACCGCGCCGCAGGGCACGGTGCAGGCGCAGTCGCCGTGCATGCCGCCGATATACGCGCCGACGTCCACCTTGACGATGTCGCCCTCGCGGATGATCCGCTTGGGAGACGGGATGCCGTGAATGACCTCGTCGTTGATGGAGACGCAGGCGCTGGCCGGGAAGCCGCCGTAGCCCAGGAAGGACGGCTTGGCGCCGTGCGCTTCGATGGTGCGGCGAACCGCCCGGTCGACGTCCTCGGTCGAGGCGCCGGGATGAACGGCGTCCGCGGCCGCCTTCCGCGCGAGCGCGGTGATGCGGCCTGCGACACGCAGCCGTTCGATCTGCTCGGGTGTTTTGATCGGAATCATACCGTTACAGACCCAGCTCCTTAAATGCTGCCGCCTTGGTCGCTTCGATGCCGCGGGTGCCGTCGATGCTCTTCAGCTTGCCCTGCGCGCCGTAGTAATCCTTGAGCGGCTCGGTCTGCTCATGGAAGGTGGCGAGGCGGGCGCGGACGGTCTCCGGCTTGTCATCCTTGCGGATGGTCAGCGCGTCGCCGCACACGTCGCAGACGCCCTCAACCTTGGGCGGGTTGTTCTCAACATGGTAGGTCGCACCGCACTTCAGGCAGGTGCGGCGGCCGGTCATACGTCCTTCGATGACCTCGTCCGGCACCTCCAGGGACAACGCGCAGTCGATCTTCGCGATCGTGTCGAGCGCCTCCGCCTGGGGGATGGTGCGCGGGAAGCCGTCGAGGATGAAGCCCTTCGCGCAGTCAGGCTGCGCGATGCGGTCCTTCAGCATGTCGATGACCAGCTGGTCGGGGACCAGCTGACCGGCGTCCATGAACTGCTTGGCCTTGATGCCGAGCTCGGTGCCATTGGCAATCGCTTCACGGAGCAGGTTGCCGGTCGAAACCGACGGGATGCCCATCTTCTCGATGAGCGGACCTGCCAGCGTGCCCTTGCCCGCGCCCGGAGCGCCTAAAAGAATCAGATTCATGTGATTGTACTCCTTACTCCAGGAAGCCCTTATGATGACGCATCATCAGCTGAGCCTCGAGCTGCTGCACGGTCTCAAGCGCAACGCCGACAACGATGACGACCGAAGTGCCGCCGATCGCGACGTTCTTGAGCGAGGTGCTGAACGCACCGACGATCAGCGGAACGAGAGCGACAACGCAGAGGAAGATCGCGCCGATGAACAGCACCTTGGACAGCGCCTTGGTGATGAACTCCGCAGTCGGACGGCCGGGGCGGAAGCCCGGGATGAAGCCGCCGTTCTGCTTTAAGTTGTTCGAGATCTCAATCGGGTTGAACTGGATCGAAGCGTAGAAATAGGAGAACGCGAAAATGAGGATCGCGTACAGAACGATATAGAACGGGCTGGTCTGCTGGAACAGGCCCAGAACGATCGCACCCAGGGAGCCCTCCGCCGGGGTATCCATGAACATGCCGATGGTGGCCGGCAGCGCCAGGATGGAAGAGGCGAAGATGATCGGGAGAACGCCGACGGCGTTGACCTTGATCGGCAGGTGGGTGGACTGGCCGCCGTACATCTTGCGGCCAACGACGCGCTTGGCGTACTGGATCGGGATGCGACGCTCGGCATTGCTCATATAGACGATCATGATGACCATCGCCAGACCGATAACGACCATCAGAATGCCCAGGACGATGCCCAGGCCGCCGCTGGTCAGCTGGCTCCACAGAGCCATCGCCAGCTGGGGGCCGCGGGAGATGATGCCCGCGAACAGGATGATGGAAATACCGTTGCCGATTCCGTTTTCGGTGATGCGCTCACCCAGCCACATGATCAGCGCGGTGCCCGCGGTGAAGGTCAGCACGATGATCACGCCAGCCCACCAGGAGGTCTCGGTCAGGATACCCCAGGAGCTGATCATCATGTAGTACGCGGTGCCCTGTACCAGGCCGAGAACGACGGCTAGGTAACGGGTCCAGGCGTTGATCTTCTTCTTGCCCTCTTCGCCGCCTTCCTTTACGATGCGCTCCAGTGCGGGGATGGCCACGCACAGCAGCTGCAGGATAATGGATGCGTTGATGTAGGGCGAGATGCCCATCGCAAAGATGGTCGCACTCGCAAGGCTGCCGCCGGTGAATACGTTGATCAGGGAGAGCATGGAGCCGCCGGCAACCGTTGCGTTGAAGACCTGCTCGAGGGCATGGAAGTCAACAAAGGGCGCCGGGATGGCAGAACCAAGGCGGAAGATAAAGACGATAAACAGCGTATAAAGGATCTTCTTGCGCAGGTCCTCGACACGCCAAGCATTTTTGAGCGTCTGGAACACCTTAGATCACCTCGGCCTTTCCGCCTGCCTTTTCGATTTTCTCCTTGGCAGAAGCAGAAAAAGCAGAGGCCTTGACGGTCAGGTTCTTGGACAGCTCGCCGTCGCCCAGGATCTTTACGCCATCGCCCAGCTTGGAGACGATGCCGGAAGCGAGCAGGAGCTCCTCGGTAACCTCGGTGCCGTTCTCGAAGCAGTCGAGAGCGGAAACGTTGACCGGAACATAGGTGGTGCCGAAAATGTTGTGGAAGCCGCGCTTGGGCAGACGACGAGCCAGAGGCATCTGGCCGCCCTCAAAGCCGGGGCGAACGCCGCCGCCGGAGCGGGCCCACTGACCCTTGTGGCCACGGCCGGCAGTCTTGCCGTTGCCGGAGCCGGCGCCGCGACCCTTGCGGTAGGGCTTCTTGGTAGCGCCCATAGCGGGCTGTAATTCCTGAAGCTTCATGGTCGTTACGCCTCCTCTACAGTGACCAGGTAACCGATCTTGGCGATCTTGCCGGCGGTGCAGGCGTTGTCGGGCTGAACGGTTACGTCGTTGATTTTCTTAAGACCCAGAGACTTGGCGGTCGCGATGTGATCAGCCTTGCGGCCGGCCAGGCTCTTTACCAGGGTAATCTTCATGTTAGCCATTTCGTTTACCCCCTATTACAGTTCGCTAACTTCTTTGCCGCGAACAGCTGCAACCTGCTGCGCATCGCGCAGGGACTTCAGGCCCTCGATGGTAGCGGTAACAACGTTCTGCGGATTGTTGGAACGCAGGCACTTGGTACGGATGTCCGAAATGCCAGCAGCGGTAACAACGGCACGAACCGCGCCGCCAGCGATAACGCCGGTACCGGGAGCAGCGGGCTTCAGCAGCACGCGGCCGGCGCCGAACTCGCCGATGACCTCGTGGGGAATGGTGGTTCCCTGCAGAGATACATGGATCAGGTTCTTCTTTGCGTCCTCAATGCCCTTGCGGATTGCGTCGGGAACTTCGGAAGCCTTGCCCTGACCGAAACCAACCGTGCCCTTGCCGTCGCCGACTACGATCAGCGCGGAGAACTTCATGACACGGCCGCCCTTAACGGTCTTGGATACACGATTCAGAGCAACGACGGTTTCCTTGAACTCGTCCTCTCTCTTCTCGTTTCTATCAAACTTAGCCATATTTTACCTCCTCCCGACTTAAAACTGCAGGCCGCCCTCGCGGGCACCTTCTGCGAGCTCCTTGACACGGCCGTGATACAGGTAGCCGCCGCGGTCAAATACGACATTCTCGATGCCCTTGGCCTTGCAGCGCTCTGCAACCAGCTGACCGATCTTCTTGGCAGCTTCCTTGTTGCCGCCGTACTCGGTGAAGCTCTTCTCGTTCGTCGAAGCGGAGACTAAGGTTACGCCGGCTACGTCGTCGATAACCTGTGCATAGATGTTCTTCGCGCTCTTGAATACGTCGAGACGCGGACGCTCTGCGGTGCCGCTGATCTTGCTGCGTACTCTCTTGTGGCGCTTCAGGCGCGCCTTGTTAGAATCCTTCTTAGAAACCATTTAAGCACACGCTCCTTTCTTACTTCTTCTTGCCGCCGGTCTTGCCTTCCTTGCGGCGGATGACCTCGTCAACGTACTTGATACCCTTGCCCTTGTAAGGTTCAGGCAGACGCTTCTCGCGGATCTCAGCGGCAAACTGGCCGACCTTCTGCTTGTCAGCACCGGAAACAACGATCTTGTTCGCGGTGGGGCACTCGATGGTGATGCCCTCGGGCTCGGTCATGGTAACCTGATGGGAATAACCCAGGTTCATGACCAGATCCTTGCCGGTCTTCTGAACGCGGTAGCCGACACCGTTGACGTCGAGCTCCTTCTTGAAGCCCTCGGTAACGCCGATGACCATGTTCGCAATCAGGGTGCGGGTCAGGCCATGCAGGGAGCGGTTCTGCTTCTCATCGTTGGGGCGGGTGACCAGAATCTGGCCGTCCTCAACCTGAACGGTCATGTTGGGGTGGATTTCGCGGGTCAGCGAAACCTTGTCCTTCTTGACGGTGATGACCTGACCGTCAAGGGATACTTCTACGCCAGCGGGGATGGCAATCGGCATTCTACCAATTCTAGACATTGTAAAATTACCTCCTTACCATACGAACGCCAGGACTTCGCCGCCGACATTCAGCTCGCGTGCCTTCTTGTCGGTCATGACGCCCTTGGACGTGGAAACGATGGCGATACCCAGGCCACGCAGTACGCGGGGCAGCTCCTGAGCGCCGGCGTAGACACGCAGGCCAGGCTTGGATACGCGCTTGATGCCGGTGATCGCCTTCTGGCGGTTTGCACCGTACTTCAGGGTGATGCGGATGATGCCCTGGTTGCCGTTGTCGACAAGCTCAAAGGCCTTGATGTAGCCCTCGTCGAGCAGGATCTGCGCGATGGAGGTCTTCATCTTGGAGGCGGGCACGTCAACGCTCTCGTGACGGGCAGCGCCTGCGTTGCGGATGCGGGTCAGCATATCCGCAATGGGATCAGTGATCTGCATAATGCAAACTCCTTTCAGAAGTTAGAAGGTACTTCGTGACGGTTCGCCGTCGGGTTGCCTTCCACTTTTCTTTGAACCACGCCGTGACCCTTTCACAGCGGGTGCCGGGGAAATATAAAAAACGATGATCTGTCGCGAACCAGACCATCGTTAATTATAACACAAGTAATGCCCTGTCCGCCAGGTGTAAAACGCCGATTTTTGTGCATTTTCCGAACCTTTTGCGGGCAAGTTGCATGATTCCTCTGTTATAACGGCAGGCCGGCCGTTTTTTTCGTCCCCATGACCGCTCAAAAGAGAGGCCGGATGGGCGGCGGGAGCCGGCGACAGAGACCGGACTCACGGACAAACGCGCGCAGTTATCCCCGCGCGTGTCCGCATAATATTATAGCAGGGTGTCTTTTGATTTGCAAGCGTTTTTTTCAAAAATTTTAAAAAAGGCGCACAGCCGGAGCTGTGCGCCTTGAGCAGCAATCTCAGTTCTGCGGTAAAATTACCAGGATGCCTTGCGTACGCCCGGGATCTGGCCCTTGTAGGCCAGCTCACGGAAGCAGATACGGCAGATGCCGTAGTTGCGCAGGTAAGCGTGGGGACGGCCGCAGATCTTGCAGCGGTTGTACTGACGAGTAGAGAACTTCGGAGTCTTCTGCTGCTTGAGTACCATTGCCTTCTTAGCCATTGAATTCTCCTCCTTCTTACTTCGCGAACGGAGCGCCCATCAGGGTGAGCAGCTCGCGCGCTTCTTCGTCAGTGGTCGCGGTGGTGCAGATGATAACGTCCATGCCGCGGATCTTGTCGATCTGGTCGTAAGCGATCTCGGGGAAGATCAGCTGCTCCTTCAGGCCGAAGGCGTAGTTGCCACGGCCGTCGAAGGAATCGGCGGAAATACCACGGAAGTCGCGAACGCGGGGCAGAGCGACGTTGAACAGACGATCGAGGAACTCGTACATGCGGTCGGAGCGCAGGGTGACCTTGACGCCGACAGGCATGCCCTCACGCAGCTTGAAGTTCGCAACCGACTTCTTGGCGTGGGTGATGACGGGCTTCTGGCCGGTGATGGCGGTCAGATCGCGGACAACAGCCTCCAGAACCTTGGGGTTGCCGTTGGCTTCCTTGCCGCAGCCGCAGTTAACGACGATCTTATCGAGCTTCGGGATCTGCATGGTGCTCTTGTACTCGAACTTCTTCATCAGAGCAGGTGCGACCTCGGCGACATACTTATCTTTGAGTCTGGGCATAAGTCAAACCTCCTCCTTAAATCTCTGCGCCGCACTTCTTGCAGACGGCAACCTTCTTGCCGTCCACCAGCTTAGAAGCGGGGCGGGTGGGCTTGCCGCACTTGGGGCAAACCTTCATGACCTTGCAAGCGCGCAGTGCGCCCTCGCGCTTTACGATGCCGCCGGTCTCACCCTGGCGGCGGGGCTTGGTGTGGCAGGTGATCATGTTGACACCCTCGATGACAACCATGCCCTTCTTGGGCTGAACGGACAGAACCTTGCCCTGCTTGCCCTTCTCCTTGCCGGAGAGGACGACTGCGGTGTCGCCCGTCTTGATATGCAGAGTATTCATATTATCGGGGACCTCCTTACAGTACTTCGGGAGCCAGGGACAGGATCTTCATGTAGTCCTTGTCGCGCAGCTCGCGGGCAACAGGCCCAAAGATACGGGTACCTCTGGGGTTCTTGTCTTCCTTGATGATAACAGCAGCGTTCTCGTCGAAACGGATGTAGCTGCCGTCGGCACGGTGCAGGCCCTTTACCGAACGAACGATAACAGCCTTTACAACGTCGCCCTTCTTGACCGCGCCGCCGGGGGTCGCCTTGCGGACGGAGCAGACGATGACGTCGCCGATATTGCCGTACTTACGGGTGGAGCCGCCGAGAACACGGATGCACTTCAGCTCCTTTGCGCCGCTGTTGTCGGCCGCACGCAGAAAAGTTTCCTGCTGGATCATGTTCTCTCCTCCTTACTTCGCCTTCTCGATCACTTCGACCAGTCTCCAGCGCTTGTCCTTGGACAGCGGACGGGTCTCCATAACCTTTACCTTGTCGCCGATCTTGCACTCGTTGTTCTCGTCGTGCGCCTTCAGCTTGTAGGTGCGCTTGATAACCTTCTTATACAGAGGATGCTGAACGCTATCCTCGATCGCTACGACAATGGTCTTGTCCATCTTATCGGATACGACCTTGCCGACTCTGGTCTTGCGTAACGCTCTCTCGCTCAACTTCGCTTACCTCCCTTACTTGCCCGCAAGCTGAAGCTCGCGGAGAACGGTGTTGACACGCGCGATATCGCGCTTAACCTCAGAAATCTTGTTGGTATTGTCAAGCTGGTTGGTAGCCTGCTGAAGTCTCAGGTTAAAGAGGTCCTTCTTCAGCTCAGCGATCTTCGCCTCGAGCTCAGGGGCGCTCATCTCTCTAATCTTGGATGCCTTCATCAATTCTCACCGCCATTCTTGGTCTCACGGGTTACGATCTTGGTCTTAACAGGCAGCTTGTGGCTGGCCAGACGGAGCGCCTCGCGAGCGGTCTCCTCGGGAACGCCGGCGATCTCAAACAGAACGCGGCCGGGCTTGACAACGGCAACCCAGTACTCGGGCGAGCCCTTACCGGAACCCATTCGGGTCTCAGCAGGCTTCTCGGTAACCGGCTTGTCGGGGAAGATCTTGATCCAGACCTGACCACCACGCTTGGTGTAACGGGTCATGGCGATACGGGCAGCCTCGATCTGGTTCGAGGTGATCCAGCAGGGCTCGGTGGCCATCAGGCCAAACTCGCCGTATGCTACGAAATTGCCACGGGAAGCCTTGCCCTTGAGGCGGCCTCTGTGAACGCGGCGGTATTTAACTCTCTTGGGGAGCAGCATTAGCGGTTGCCTCCTTCCTGACGGGGTGCGCGGCGATCGAAGCCACGACGGTCGCCACGACGGTTGTCACGGCGGTCGCCACGACGGTCACGGCGCTCAAATGCGGGCTTCGGAGCCTCGATCGAACGGCCCAGACGGGGACCGCCGGTCAGAACTTCGCCCTTGTAAATCCAAACCTTGACGCCGATCTTACCGTAGGTGGTGTTGGCCTCGGCGAAACCGTAGTCGATATCCGCGCGCAGGGTCTGCAGCGGGATGGTGCCCTCATGATAGTGCTCGCAGCGGGCGATCTCGGCGCCAGCCAGACGGCCGGAGCAGCAGGTCTTGATGCCCTTGGCGCCCATGCGCATGGCGCGGCCCATGGCCTGCTTCATAGCGCGGCGGAACGCGATGCGCTTCTCAAGCTGAGCAGCGATGTTCTCGGCAACCAGCTGTGCGTTGGTGTCGGGGTTCTTGAGCTCGTCGATGGTGATGCGAACCGGCTTGCCGATCATCTTGGCAACGTCGGCCTGCAGCTTCTCGATCTGCTCGCCGCCCTTGCCGATTACCAGGCCGGGACGGGCAACCTGCAGGATGATCTTGACGTCCTTGGCGGTGCGCTCGATCTCGATGCGCGCGACGCCTGCGGCGTACAGCAGCTCCTTCAGGTACTTACGAATGTTGTAGTCTTCCACGAGGAGATCGCCGAACACATTGTCCTTCGCGAACCAACGGGAATCCCAATTCTTGATTACGCCCACGCGAAGACCGTGGGGATTAACTTTCTGGCCCATTGTTTAACCTCCCCTTACTCTTTCTCTGCGAGAACCAGCGTAACATGAGAGGTTCTCTTCAGGATGCGGAACGCGCTGCCCCTCGCACGCGGCATAACGCGCTTCATGATCGGGCCGGGCGCGACATGAACTTCCTTGACATACAGCTTGTCGGTGTTCATGCCGTGGTTGTTCTCTGCGTTCGCAACAGCGCTCTTGAGCAGCTTGGCCATGACCTCAGAGGCAGCCTTGGGGGTGTTCATAATGATAGCCATTGCAGTGCCGGCATCCTTGCCGCGGATGAGGTCGCAGATCAGCTTCATCTTGCGGGGGGTCATGCGGACGTTGCGTACAATTGCTCTTGCTTCCATTTCGTTCGTCCTCCTTACTTACCGTTGTTGGAGGTCTTGCTGCCCGCGTGGCCCTTGAAGGTACGGGTGGGAGCGAACTCGCCCAGCTTGTGACCTACCATATCCTCGGTAACATATACCGGGACATGCTTGCGGCCGTCATGAACCGCAATCGTGTGACCGACGAATTCGGGGAAGATCGTGGAGGCGCGGGACCAGGTCTTGACGACCTTCTTCTCGCCGGCCTCGTTCATAGCAACGACTCTTTTGTAAAGCTCAGGAGCCACAAAAGGGCCCTTCTTAATGCTTCTGCCCATATTTTAGTTCTCCTTTCCTTACTTGCCGTTACGACGCTTGACAATCTGCTTGTCAGTGCGGTGATTCTTCTTGCGGGTCTTGTAACCCATAGCCGGCTTGCCCCACGGGGTAACCGGAGAGGGACGGCCGATCGGGCTCTTGCCCTCGCCGCCGCCGTGCGGGTGGTCGCAGGGGTTCATAACAGAACCGCGGACGGTCGGACGGATGCCCATGTGGCGGGTGCGGCCGGCCTTACCCAGCTGTACGTTGGAATGATCCTGGTTGCCAACCTGGCCGATGGTCGCCTTGCAGTCCAGACGGATGTAGCGAACCTCGCCGGAGGGCAGACGAACCTGCGCCTTGCCGTTCTCCTTGGCCATCAGCTGAGCAGCGACGCCTGCGGAGCGGACCAGCTGCGCGCCCTTGCCGGGGTACAGCTCGATGTTGTGGATGATGGTACCAACCGGGATATTCGCGATCGGCAGGCAGTTGCCGGGCTTGATATCAGCGGTGGCGGAGGATACGACCAGGTAACCGACCTTCAGACCCTCGGGAGCGAGGATGTAGGCCTTCTCGCCGTCCTCATACTGGATCAGGGCGATGTTGGCGGAACGGTTGGGATCGTACTCGATGGTCTGAACGTAAGCGTTCATTTCCTTCTGGCGCTTGAAATCGATTACACGATACTTGCGCTTTGCGCCGCCGCCGTGATGGCGGACGGTGATGCGGCCGTAGCTGTTGCGGCCGGCGGTCTTCTTCAGCGTTTCGAGAAGGCTCTTCTCGGGCTTAACCTTGGACAGACCCTTGTAAGACAGAACGGTCATGTTTCTGCGGGAAGGGCTCGTCGGACGATAAGTCTTGATCGCCATGGTGATTTTCAACTCCTTGTAAACTCAGTTATTCTCGGGGTGGCATCCCCATAAAGTACCGCCTGAAAAGCGGTGATGATATGATACAGTCGGCGGAGCCGAAATCAGATCATGTTCTCGAAGATCTCGATCTTCTTGGAATCGGCGGTCAGGGTGACGACAGCCTTCTTGGTGGCCGGGGTCTTGCCGGTGTAAACGCCCATGCGCTTCCACTTGCCCGGCAGCTTGATGGTGTTGACCTTGGCGACCTTTACGCCGAAGATCTCCTCAACAGCCTTCTTGATCTCAATCTTGCCGGCGTTCGGAGCAACCTCGAAGGTGTACTTGTTCTCCGCGAGGCCCATCATGGAGCGCTCGGTGATGACCGGCTTCTTGATGACGTCGTATGCGTATTTCATTATGCAAATACCTCCTCGATCTTGGCAATGGCTGCCTTATCGACGATGAACATCTCGGCATTCAGGATGTCGTAAACGTTCAGAGTGGTAGCGATCGTGGTGCGTACGCCCGGAATGTTGGCCGCGGACTTGACGATGTTGGTCTTGACCTCGGGGGTGACGACCATGCTCTTGGCGTCCGGGCAGTCAACAGCCTTTC
>CAMEPU010000024.1 GCA_945932315.1 uncultured Clostridia bacterium | reverse complement strand
TTCTCCATGCGCTGCTTGAAGCACTCAGCGCGGAGCATGTTGTTGACCGAGAAGCATGCGCCGATATCACGGATAAACTCGATATAGTTGAGATTCATGAGCCAGTCCGCGTTGTTCACCATGCGCGCCTTGCCCTCGCCAAACTCGATAAAACGCTCCATCTGCTTTTTGAAGCAGTCGCAGTTGTGCTGGATGGTTTCGGGTGTCATCATGGAACGCATGTCAGTGCGGCCGGAGGGGTCGCCGATCATCGCGGTGCCGCCGCCGATCAGCGCGATCGGCTTGTTGCCCGCCATCTGCAAACGCTTCATCAGGCAGAGCGCCATAAAGTGGCCGACATGGAGTGAGTCCGCGGTCGGGTCGAAACCAATATAGAAAGTGGCCTTCCCGTTGTTGATCATCTCCGAGATCTCGGGTTCGTTGGTCACCTGCGCGATCAGACCACGCGCTTTCAGTTCTTCATAAACGGTCATGTTATTTCAAAATCCTTTCTTGTTTGCAATCTATCTCGAGTCCACGGCCGTCACGGCGCGCGTTCCTTATGATTTTCATGAACGATGATCATGTTGTTCTCTCCACCGCACGCACCAACAGCTCGCGCGCGTTGCGCAAAGTGGTATCGGTAATTTCGTCGCCCGCCAGCATGCGCGCGACCTCGGCCTCCCGTGCCTCGCCTGTAAGCGGTGTAACGCTCGTATAGGTGCGATCCCCCTCGACCGACTTGGAGATCAGCAAATGGTGATCTCCCATCGCGGCGATCTGCGGCAGATGGGTGACGCACAGTGTCTGCTTTTTTCCGCCGATCGCGGACAGTTTGTGCGCGATCCGCTGCGCCGCCCGGCCGCTGACGCCGGTGTCGATCTCGTCGAATACCAGTGTACCCACAGATTCCTGTTCCGTCAAGACATTTTTCATCGCAAGCATCACGCGGGAAAGCTCACCGCCGGACGCAACCTTAGCAAGCGGTTTAAGCGCCTCGCCCGGATTGACCGAAATGAGAAACGCGACGGTATCCACGCCGTTCGCCGCCAATCGGGTGCCGCTTTCGACCCGCACCGCGAGCTGCACGCGCGCCATATCCAGATCGGCGAGCTCGCTGACGATCCGCGCTTCCAGCCGCTTGGCGGCTTCCATGCGCAATTTGGAAAGCTCCCCCGCTTTCGCGCGCGCCTGCGCCAGCAGTTCGCGATAACGGACTCGAAGCGTTTCCCGGGTTTCGTCCGCGTCCTGCAGGGTCTGCAGCTCGGCACGCGCCTGCCCGGCGTACGCGAGAATTTCCTCAACGGACGCGCCGTATTTCTGCTTGAGGCGGTAGATCAAATCCAAGCGTTCCTCGACCGCCGTCTGTTCCTCCCGCGAGAAATCGACCTGTTCCTTCTGTGCGATAATTTCCGACCGAAGATCCTCGGCCAGATAACGCAGCTCCGCGGCGCGCTCGGACAGACTGCCCAGCGCCGGGGAAACACCGGCGATCTCGCTCAGTGCGTGGGATGCGTCGGCCAGCAGCGTGCAGGCGGAAGATTCCTCCTGATCGAGCGCGGCATAAGCGCGCTCCAGCGCCGATACCAAGCGGCCCGCGTTGTCGAAGATCGTCTTACGCACATTGAGTTCTTCCTCTTCCCCGACCTGCAGCGCGGCAGACTCGATCTCCTCCAGATGGAATTCCAGCATATCAATTCGCTGCAAGCGCTCCGATTCGCTGCGTTCGAGTGCCGTGATCTGCTTTTTCAAACTGAGCAGCTCGCGGTACATCGGCTCGTATTCGGCAAGCAGTCCATCGGCTTCCGCGAAGCGGTCGAGGAAATCAATGTGGCAGCGCTCGTCCATGAGCTGCTGCCCGTCATGCTGGCCATGGATATTCAAAAGATAGGGCGCCAGCTCGCGCAGCACAGCGGCCGAGACCGGCTTCATGTTGACGCGACAGGTGTTTTTGCCCTCGGCCGAAAGCTGGCGCTGGATGTAGACCGTTCCGGTCTCCTCCCCTTCTAGCTCATATTCCCGCAGCTTTTCTGTCAGTTCGGGGGCAATATCGGTAAAACAGGCGCTGACAAAGCCGCGGGCAGCGCCCGCGCGCACCAGTTCCCGGCTCGTGCGCTGCCCAAGGATCGCGCCCAGCGAGTCGATGATGATCGACTTGCCCGCGCCGGTCTCACCGGTCAGAACGGTCAACCCGGATGACAGCTCGATATCCGCCCGTTCGATGACCGCGATATTCTCAATGTGCAGTACGCTCAGCATCCAATTTCCTCCAACATTAAACCAGCATGTTCTTCGCTTCCTTGCAGAACTGTTCGGCCGCAGGCGTATCCTTCATGACCACAAAAACCGTGTCGTCACCGCCCAGCGTCCCGACGACCGCCGGATCGCGCATCGCATCGATCGCCATCGCCGCCGCCTGCCCCAGACCGGGCAGGGTCTTGATGACCACCATGTTCTGCGCAAAATTGATATCGGTGACGCATTCCTTAAAAATATTGCGCAGGCGGGTCGAAAAGCTGCTTTCGACGCCCGTACCGGCGACTGCGTATTTGTATTTTCCGGTCGTCTGGGACAGGGTCTTAATCAGGCGCAGCTCCTTGATGTCGCGGGAAACGGTCGCCTGCGTCGCGTTATAGCCGAGACTGCACAGGTGCTCCGAAAGCTCCTCCTGCGTCTCGATCTCATTTTTCTCGATCAAATCCAAAATACGGGCCTGCCGCTGAAATTTCATCAGTCGATCCCCCTATCCGACAGTTTTTCGCGCAAAATATCATAAAAACTGCAATCCTTGACCGTGATCAGTCGGGTCACAGCATTCGCGCGCTTGATGTAGACCACGTCATCCGGCCGCAGATCAAACGGCTGATCGCCGTCAGCCGAAATGCAGGCGCCGCCGCCATCCATCGCGGACGCGCGCACCGCAAGAATGCGGGAAGGCGAAAAAACAAACGATTTTCCGGTTCCGGTAAACGGGCAGACCGGCGTCAGCGCGATGTTCTCCGCTGTCGGCTCGATGATCGGGCCGCCCGCCGAATGAGAATACGCGGTCGTACCCGTCGGCGTCGCAATGATCAGACCGTCACCACGGAAATGGATCACTGGCGTGCGGTCGGCCTCAACCTTGATACGAATGATCTTGGAGGGGTTCAGCTTGGTGAGCATGACTTCATTCAGCGCCGTACCCGTAAAAACCAGTTCCCCGTTGCGTTCAACCGAAACTGCAAGCATCATACGCTGGTCAATCCGATACTTTCCTTCAAACACGCGGCCGATCATTTCGATCTCGTCCGCTTCGAGCGCGGTGATAAAACCGAGATGCCCCAGATTCACACCGAGCAGGGGTGTCTGAAAGCGGGAGGCCAGATCCGCGATGCGCAGGATCGTGCCGTCACCACCCAGCGAGATAATGAAATCCGCTTCGCGCGCGCCCACCTCATCTTCGACAAAGCGGACCCGCGGGTCCGATACCATCGCGGACGCATACCAGGGCATCATCGCCACGCCGTCATAGCTGAATATCAGCTTACAAACGCGGTCAACGGCCTCTGCAATGCCTTTCTTTCTTAAATTGGGTACGATAAATACCGTCCTCATGCATCCAGTTCCTCATGCGCCTGGCGAATGACTTCGTCCAGGTCGATCTCCTGTTCTTCCAGTGTCTTTCCCAGATAGCCTAAGAATTCGATGTTGCCTTCCGGGCCTTTGATGGGAGAAAAAGTCACGTCGTGCACCTGCATACCAGCTGCGTGCGCATTCTCCAGAAAGGCCTCCAGAACCTCCCGATGGATCGCAGGTTCCCGCACAACGCCCTTCTTACCCACCTTGCCTTTACCAGCCTCGAACTGCGGCTTGATCAGGCAGGCGATACGTCCATTTTCAGACAGCAGGCTGGATACAACAGGCAATACCAAGCGGAGTGAAATAAAAGAGACGTCGATCACGGCCAGTGAAGGCGTTTCCTCCAGCATTTCGGGCGTGACATACCGGATGTTTGTGCGCTCCATGCACTTGACGCGCGGATCCTGACGCAGGCTCCAGGCGAGCTGTCCATAGCCCACGTCGATGGAATAGACCTTCTGCGCGCCACGTCGGAGCAGACAATCGGTAAAGCCGCCGGTCGACGCGCCGACATCCATTACAACCAAGCCCGCAGGGTCGATCGCAAAATAGTCGAGCGCCTTTTCGATTTTCTTGCCGCCACGCGAGACAAAGCTCTTTCCGGTGTCTCGCACCTCGATCTGCGCGTCATCTGCGACCTGCATGCCGGCCTTGTCGGCCTTCTGGCCGTTCACATAGACCAGGCCCTCCATGATTGTCGTCTTGGCGCGTTCCCGGGAGGGAACCAGCCCTTTTTCAAACAAAAGTACATCTAAGCGGGTCTTACTCACTTAATTTCCTCCAAAACCGCGGCAGCGACGCTCTCTGCATCGATCCCACAAAGTCGTTCAATTTCACTTACACTGCCATGCGGCAGGAATCGGTCGCCGGTATTGCGCAGCAGCAGCCTTCGCGGCGCACGGCCGGTCTTCGCAAGCTCGGCGGCCAGCGCTTCCCCAATCGAGCCCTGCTCCACAACGTCCTCCAGGACAACCACAACGGAAAAGTGGCTCAACTCTTCCAAAAATTGCTCTGAAAAGGGTGCAGCAACCTCATTCAGCTTCCAAACCGCCGTCGAAATGCCGTTGTCCCGCAGTTTTTCTGCCGCCTCGATCGCTTTATTGATCATAATGCCATAAGAAACGATCACCGCGTCGGTGCCGTCATAGACCGGCACCTCCACCGCTCCCGAAGTATCCTCACGGAAAGCTCCCTCTCCACCGCGCGGATAACGGATCGCAACAGGCGAGTTTGCGTGATAAAGCGCCTGCGTCAGCATGGAGCGCAGCTCGGCGAAATTCGCCGGTGCGAGAATGCGCATACTCGGAATAGAGCGCAGATAAGCGACGTCAAATACGCCGTTATGGGTCGCGCCGTCCGCGCCGACAATGCCCGCCCGGTCGATCGCAAAGACCGCCGGAATCGTCCCCTCGATCGCAAGATCATGGATCAGCTGATCATAGCCGCGCTGAAGGAAGGTAGAATAAATTGCACAAACCAGCCGAAGCCCCTGCTTCGCCATGCCTGCCGTCATCGCGACGGCATGTTCTTCCGCGATACCCACGTCAAAGAAACGGTCGGGCAGCGCAGCTGCAAACTCGGAAAGGCCGGTGCCCGAGGGCATCGCAGCGGTCACCGCGCAGATGCGGCTGTCCTTCTGGGCGAGCCGCAACAGTTCTTCACCGAAAACGGACGAAAAGCTGGCGCCCGATTTGGCCATCGGCTCTCCGGTATATGGGTTGAACTTGGAAACGCCATGGAATTTTTCGGGGGCGCGCTCCGCCGGCTCGTAGCCCTTGCCCTTCTTGGTCATCACATGAACGAGGACAGGCTTTTTGAGCTTTCTGGCCAGCTGCAAATGCTCGTCCAGCGCCTTGAGGTCGTGCCCGTCGACGGGGCCGAGATAGTGAAATCCCATCTGCTCAAACATCGAACTCGGCAGCAGCGCCGATTTAATCATTCCTTTGACCTTAGAACCGGTAACCAGCAGAGATTTGCCGCCGGGGATGGGCGTCAGAATCCGACGCACCGTGTTTTTTGCGTTGAGATAGCGGCTGGAAACGCGCAGACGGGCCAGATGGCGCGCCATGCCGCCGACATTTTTGTCGATCGACATATTGTTGTCGTTGAGAACAACGATCAGCGGCTCCCCCGAGGTTCCGGCGTTCGCCAGCGCTTCATAAGCCATACCGCCGGTCAACGCGCCGTCACCGATGACCGCGATCACGCTGTATTTCTCGTTCCGCAGCGTGCGGGCACGCGCCATGCCCAGCGCAACCGACACCGAGCTGGACGCATGTCCCGTGATACAGGGATCAGCATCGCTCTCGGACGGTTTCATAAAACCGCACAGACCGTCGAGCTGCCGGAGCGAATCAAAACGATCCCGGCGGCCGGTCAGAATTTTATGTACATAACATTGATGCCCGACGTCGTAAATGATGCGGTCGCGCATCGGATCAAACTCGCGCACAAGCGCAACAGAGAGCTCAACCACGCCCAGATTGGAGGCCAAGTGGCCGCCTGTTCTGGATACGTGATCGATTAAAAACTCACGGATCATGCCGCAGAGCTGTTTTAACTCCGCAGGCTCCAGCTTTTTTAAATCAGCCGGAGATTGGATCCGATCCAAAATGCCATAGTCTTTCATAATATCTCCAAAATGAAACCATCAGTGCCGGTCAAAATCCAGAGGCAGCAGCGCAAGGACGCAGCCAGCCGCATGAATGATCTGAATGCTGCACGACATACCAATCGCTTTAAACATCGCTTTTCCGCCGATCGTCAGCGCGGCGACCATGCCGGTGATTGCAAGCGTGACAAGCATTGTCGGCGCAGCCCCCATGCCGCTTGTGATGCGGGCGGTAATCACCGCGCCCGTCGCGCCTGAGATGATGCCTGAAATGTCGCCAACCACATCGTTGCAGAAGGACGCAACCTTTTCCGCGTTCTTGCACAGCCAGACCGCCTGCTTCGCGCCCTTTACGCGGCGCGCCGCCATCGAATGCAGCTCCTTCTCGGTGGCAGACGTCGCCGCAATGCCGATCATATCGAATATGATACCGAGAAAAATAAAGGCAAACAAAATCAGGAACGCCGGGAGATTGCCGACATTATTGAGCGATTCGCTCGATAGATAGGACATCGTGACCGACATGCAAAAAGACAGAACGGTAATTGTGACAATCCATTTCCAGTTGATATACCGGCGGATATTCATCCGGCGCCGTTTCGGTTTCGCCTTTTGTTTTGATGATGTGCCCAAGAATAAATCTCCTCACAATGTATAAAATCCTGCAACTGCAAGAAAAGCCCGAAACAAAGGTCCCGGGCAGATGATGATTATAGAAAATGTGACAGCAGACAGAGTAAATCTTGCGGCTTAGGTTCGGTTGGTTTTCCCCAGGGTCTGCCATACGTCGCCGTCATGGTGGTTTCCCATTATAGGCCCCGCCGGTATGTTACCATATCCGGGACCGAATTGCCACTGAGTCCGCACTGCAATCCCCTGCCTGCCCATAAAGACAGCCTAGGTGTTTTCCACGACAGGCAACACGATTCTTAGCCTCTTTTGCAGCCATGGTTTCAAGAATCAATGCTCCGGTTCCGTGGCCGCGGAAGCGGAGTGGATATCCTATCCACCATAACCACTCAAGGCAGGCTACGCTGCCCACAGCATTTTGATGCACGGCGCGCTCATTTAAGCAAAGCCGCTGTCGCCATACCGCATCGCAGGTTTCATCCTGTCCCGTAGTGCCTCCATCAATCCATGCGGATGCTATAGGTGCACCACAGCAACAGGTCTCCACGGCAATAGGGTCGGTATCTCATGCCATTGAGAAGCGCCCTAAAGCCTTAACCCCCAGCACTCACCCCAAACTGGGCGTAAGAAGCAAGCACCAGAGACTTCATCGATATGCCCTTCAACGGATTTTTAGGCCCGTCCTGGGAATCGTATGCGCTGACTAGGATACTGCGTCACGCAAAATATCATATCATACCACGAATGGTTTTTCAAGAAAATCACAAAAATTTAACTTTTTCTCGAGGTCAAAGATTCCGCCAGCTCCCGGAGAAAACCGGAATCTTCAAAAGCGCCGAGTGATTCGATCGCGTCGTCCGTCAGGCGGCGGATCATGCTGCGGCACTCCTCCGCGCCAAGCAGCCCCGGAAAAGTCGATTTCCCACTGGCCGCGTCAGAGCCGATCGGTTTCCCCAGCACAGCTTCGTCGCCTTCGATATCCAGGAGGTCGTCCTCAATCTGGAAAGCGAGACCGATTTTAGCCGCATAGCGGTCCGCAGCCTCCATCTGTTCAGCCGTTGCGCCGCCCAGAATGCAGCCCATGCGCGCGCCCGCGCGGATCAGGCAGCCGGTCTTGAGCTGCTGCAGCAGGAGCAGCCGGTCGAGACCAATCTGTTTGTTTTCGGCGTCCATGTCGATCACCTGTCCGCCGATCATGCCGTCCATGCCCGCCGCATCCGCCAGCGCCTTTGCGGCGCACAGCACGGTTTCGGCGTCCAGCTCTGCCGTGTTTTCCCGGTCGAGCGCGACTTCAAACGCGCGGGTCAGCAGCGCGTCGCCCGCCAAAACTGCGGTCGCTTCGCCGAATACCTTGTGGTTCGTCGGCTTGCCGCGGCGCAGGTCGTCATTGTCCATGCAAGGGAGGTCGTCATGGATCAATGAGTAGGTGTGAATCATTTCGAGCGCACAAGCAAACGGCAGTGCCTTCTCTGGATCTCCCCCGCTGATCCGGCAAAACTCAAACACAAGCGCCGGACGAAGCCGCTTGCCGCCCGCGAGCGCCGAATAGCGCGTCGCTTCAAAAATCTGCGGATAGTTTACTTCGTTGGGCGATTGCAGGTATTTTTCCAGTCCCTTTTCGGTCATCTCCGCGTAGGCCGCGAGACGCTGTTCCATCGTCATACGCGGTCCTCCTCAAAATCCTGCTCCTCCGAAGAACCGTCCGCCGCTTCTGTCATCAGACGGACCTTCTGTTCGGCTGCGTCGAGCTGCTTGTTGAGCTGTAATGTCAGCTTGGCTCCTTCTTCAAAGAGCTTGATACCCTGATCGAGCGGAAGGCCGCCGTCCTCCAGTTTTCGGACGATTTCGTCCAGCCGCTCCATATTCTGTTCAAACGTTTTTGCCGCCATTTTTATTCAATCCTCGTTTTTTCTATTTGATCCACGGTCATATTCGCACTTCCGTCATGAAAACGTAGCGACAGCCGCTCGCCTTCCGACAGGCTCTGCACCGAAGTGACCGCATGTCCCGATTCGTCAAACGCAGCCGTATAGCCACGTGCCAGAACGCGCAGAGGGCTCAGCGACTGCAGCACCGCGACCCGGGATGCAAAGGCACTGGATCTCTGCTGCACGAACCGCTCCGCCGCCTGATCCAGTCGTTTTTTTTCACGATTTGTCTGTTCCCGACGATTGTCAAGCGCATGGCTCTGGGACTGATGCAGCCTGTGGGCCTTCTCGGCAAGCGCGCGGCGCAGCTCCGCGATCTGGCGCTCGGGCGTGTGCACAGACAATGCGCGCTGCGCATGCGACAGTCGCTCCTTCTGTTTCTCCAGCATGCGCCGCAGCGCGAGCGCACTGCGTTCACTATCGGAATCGATCATCTGACGCAGCTCGTCGCAGTCGGGCGTGACCAGTTCAGCCGCCGCTGACGGCGTTGCGGCCCGTACGTCGGCGACGAAATCCGCGATCGTCACATCCGGCTCATGCCCAACGGCTGAGACGACCGGTGTTTCAAGCGCATAGATCGTGCGCGCGAGCCCTTCGTCATTAAACGCCCAAAGGTCCTCCACCGAGCCACCGCCGCGCCCGACGATCAAAACGTCTGCCCGCGCGTCGCGGTCTGCCCGCAGCAATGCGCTCATCAGTGAAGCGGGAGCGTCCGCACCCTGTACCAGCGCCGGATAAATCAGCACTTCGGCGCACGGAAAGCGGCGGCGCAGAATCCTGATCATATCGTGTACGGCCGCACCGGTCGGCGAAGTCACGATCGCGATGGTATTCGGATAAAGCGGGAGCTCTTTTTTATGCGAGGGATCAAACAGGCCCTCACGATAAAGCTTTTCCTTGAGCTGCTCAAATTGCAGGCTGAGCGCACCCGCGCCGTCCGGCACAAGGTCGGCAGCGTAAAGCTGCACCTGACCGGTCTTGGGATAGGCGCTGATCCGGCCGCGCACGATGACCGACAGGCCGTTCTCCGGTCGGAACCGCAGCCGCTGCGCGTCCGATCGAAACATCACACACGAGATCGCAGCATCACGATCCTTGAGGGAAAAATAGCAATGCCCCGAGGTGTGAAGCTTGAAATTGGAAATCTCACCACGCACAAAGACGTTCCGAAAATTCGGATGGGTCTCGAGCAGGAGCTTCATTTCCTGATTCAGTTGAGTGACTGTATAAATACTCAAAGCTTTTCTCCGTTTTGCAGCGCCGCCAAGATGGCTGCGCCGACTGCATTATCGCCGGACAGCACCGGCTCTGCAAACCGCGCGCCAAAGCGCGCGCGCATGCGCTCCTGAAGCATCCGGTTGCTCATGACGCCGCCCGCGCAAAGCACCGGCAGCTTCTTTTTTTCGAGCGCCTGCTTCGTCGCCGTCTCGACGGCGGACAGAATGGTACGCAAGGTAAACGCCGCGATATCGGACGCGGCGGCACCTTCATCATACAGCTTTTTGAACTTATTCTCCACGCCCGAAAGAGAAAAGGACGAATCTGTCACGCGCGGCCGGAAAAAATCGACCGAGCTGCTCTGTGCCGCCAGCTCTTCCAGCGCCGCGCCGGCCGGAAACGGCAGACCGAGCAGGACGCCGCAGCGGTCAACAATCTGACCGGCGGCCAGATCGTTGGTTCCGCCGATGCATTCGGCATGGCACAGGCCGTTCGGCCCCGGCGTAACATGCAGCAGTTCAGTGGTGCCGCCCGACAGATGCCAGGCATAAAATTCTTCCTGCAGCAGTTCCAGTGCGTTCGCCGAGCATGCGGCGGCGGCCAGATGGCCCTGCTGGTGGGAACATTCGTAAAACGGAACGCCCATCAGATGCGCAGCGCTACGTGCGACGTTGACGCCCGCCAGAAAACACGGCATATATGACCCCTCAACGGCGCGCGGACGAGTCGAAACACAGACCGCCCGAACCGGCGTTCCGGCGGGCAGTCCCGCGATCATCTCATGCAGATGCAGCGTGTGCTGAAACAGCGCGTCCGACTGACGCAGCCCGAGCGAGCCCGCCGGGACGTCGAGCAGACGCCCGCTGTTCTGCCATTCCCCTGTCTCCGCGTCAAACAGCGCGGCCGAGGTGCGGTAATTCGAGGTGTCGATCCCGAGATAATACCGGCTCATTCCGCTGCCGCGCGGCTGACCGTGCCCAAAATGCCGTTGATGAACGAAGCCGCCTCAGGAGAGTCATAAACCTTGGCCAGCTCGACGGCCTCATTGATCGCAGCACCGGTCGGCACATCCTCCACATAACGCATTTCGTACAGCGCAAGGCGCAGAATCGCAACAGTGATGCGGGACAGGCGCTTGAACGACCAGCCCTGCGAATTTTCCTGAATGACGCCATCCAACTCGTCCAGATGCCCGGCGACGCCGGTGACGACCGAGACAATATAATCCGTCTGGCTTTCGGAAAGCTTGCCCGCGTACAGCGCGATCTCGCCCGAGATCAACGACATAATCTCATCACTAAGGCATTCCTCCCGGACGTTCTCGGCTTCAAAGGTGCCGAATCCGTATTCAAAAATCAGATGGAGCGCGATTTCTCTCGCTTTCTTTCTGCTCACGGTTCATCCTCCAAATTTCATTTGTATTTTAAACATAAAAACCCATTATTACAGATACCATTGTACCGCATGGGCCGGTCAAAATCAATAGACAGAACGACAAAAGCCGCCCAAAGGCGGCTTTCGCAACTGTATTCATTGATTACTGTTCTTCTTCGGGTTCCTCCGCTGCCGCAGGCTCCTCAAAAGAAACACCGCCCACGCAAACATTGACGGCGACGACATGCAGACCGGTCATGGACTCGATCGAGTTCTTGACATTCTCCTGCACCGCACGCGCAGTATCAGCGACGCCGACGCCGAAGCGAATCGTCAGCGCGAGGTCGATCTCGACCTCATCCTTTTCACCCAGCGCAACCTTTACGCCCTTGCCCGTGGTCTTCTTGCCCAGAATGCTGGCCAAATCACCCTTCAGCCCGCCGCAAAGGCCGCTGACGCCCTCGGTATCGGTAGCGGAAATGGACGCGATCGAAGCGATGACATCCTCGGAGATCTTGATGTTGCCCTGCTCGTCACCGGTCTCCCAGTACTCTTTATGTTCAGACATTGTAAATACACGCTCCTTTGCACAAATTGACATTGGTATTATACCATAGTTTTCACAATTTGCAAAGGAAATACTGTGTAACTTAAACTGCTGCTTCCACAATCCGGATCTGAGCCACCGAATATGCCGTTTCCGATGTCACGATGTCCTGTATCAGCGCAGCGTCTGCGCTCTCCAGCGTGCTTTCCTTCGGCTTGACAATGACATTGACACCGTCATCACTCAGGAAAACCACGGCCTCCGGATACCCCTTCGCCTTGATCAGGCTTTCAATGCGCGCTTCCGCGACAGAACGGTCGGCATACTCGGAAATCTGCTCGGCCGCGATCTGTTTGGCATCCTCGGTTGCGGTATCGCTCTGCAGGGAATCTTTCAGAATGCTGATCGCCTCGTCCCGCGCCTTTTCGCGGGAAAGTCTGGACTGGGCAAAATAGTCGCTGCCTGCGACCACCTCGGCTGCTTCCGTTTCCTCCCCTACCGTATCCGTGTAGGAAAGCAGGTCGGTCTCGCCTGCGGCAGAAGCCTGATTTGCCACGATCAGCTCATCCGGTGTCTCCACGTAGCTCCAGTTCAGATAAACCGCCACGCAAAGCATCACAGCGATCACCCCATAGACCGCCCCCTTTTTGCGCGCGTCTGAATTACCGTTTTTCTTTGCCATATTGTTTTGCCTCCCCTTATTGTCCCATTTTGATCACAGTGATCTTATCTGCCCCCAAATCACACAGCGCACCAACCGCTTCGGTAACAGCAAGCCGGACCCGATCGTCCTCCGCCCCTTGGCAAATGACAACCGCGCCGCGAAACTCAGGGCTGGTCGTTGTCACCCGAATGGGTTCCTCGCCATAACTGCCATTCGACACGGTCGAGATGGTGTTTTCATAGCTGGCGGCAGCGGATTGCCGGATATCTGATGCATAAACCTCTCTTCCTTCCGAATCCAGCGTCAGCATCAGCTCAACCTCGCCGATTCCCTCGATTCTGGATAAGCAGTCCTTTAATCGGGCTTCAAATTCCGAGAGGGAAAATGTCTCAGCGCTCGCGGTTTCCGTGCCCTGTTCCTGTTTTTCCGGGTCCGCCGGCTTCCCGGAGCTCCCGCCTGTCGCGAGCAGCAATAATCCCGCCAAGAGTATGATCAGCGCATATTTCCATTTTTCAATCAGCCGACAGCTGCGGCTGAGCATCTGTTTCCAGTCTATGATTTCCATATCCACTCCTGATTTTCCGACGCGATCCCGCTCCATTTTGTAAAAGCATCTTCATCTTCCTTTGTCCAATCGTATGTCTGCGCAAAGCAGAGTATGACATGCGCAGCGCCGCCGTCTTCGAGTGAAACATCGGCGTCAAGTTCCATCCCCCGTTCCGCGAAATACGCTTCGATCACCCGCTCGCTTTCTGCAGCCAACTCCGTCTGATAGACAGCGTCCTGCTCTCTGGTGAGCTGCGTCACATCCGCATATTCCGGGATCAAATTCCTCCATTCCACAGATCCGCCTCGTATAAACGGCTGAACCGCAGCGATGAGTACCAGAATGCCCGCTGCAATTCGCAAAATCTCCCGAAGGGGACCGTCCCGTGTCAGATAGAGCGCAGCGCATCCGAGGATAACCGCAGCGGTCACACTGCGCAGCATTTCCGCAATCATGTTTCAACCTCCCAGCAAGTTCACGGAAAATACGATCTCAAAGAAAAGAATGGCAGCGCAGGTTCCCAGCATCCCAAGCAAAACGCCAAACCCCTCGCTGAGCGCCGAAAGATATCCCGTCAGCTCCTTTCCGCAGATCATTGAAAGCAGCGCGGCTCCGCCTTTAAACAGAAGATAATTGATGCCCAGCTTGAAAAACGGAACAAGACAAATGGCGATCACACAGAGGATTCCGAAAACGCCTGTCAATCCGCGGAGCACCACCGCGCCGGCGAGCAGGGACTCGGTCGCATCCGATATGACGCCGCCGACAACCGGGATAGAACCGGACAGAGCCGCTTTTGCGGTTTTGACCGTGAGTTCATCCGCACTGCCGCTGAGCACGCCGGAGAGCGTGAGATAGGTGACAAACAACGTCAACGCTGCTTTGAGCACTGTACGCACGAACCAGAGTAAAAATTCTCCCAGCTTTTGCAGCAGCTGCTGTCCCATCGCGTAATTCACTGTCATGATGGCGAGATAGACGCACAGAACCGGCAAAAGCACGCTGTTGATCATGCGAATCATCAGCTCAAGTGTGAACATGGTCGCAGCTTGCATCACAGCCGCTCTGGTTGGCGCGCCCGACAGCGATACTGCGGCAGCCATCACAGGAACCATGGTTTTGGAGAAGGCCGAGACCGATTCCAGAGTACTCCTGCACAGCGCCATCAGACTGCTCATATCAAAAAGCACGGCCGCTGCAATGGCCAGCACGCCCGCCATGGAAACCGCAGGCAGCCCGTCATCCGCCCCGGAGGCGCGCCGCATGCCATCTGCCGCGCCACAAAGGAGCGCGATCACAGCGACACGCGCCAGGCTGTGCAGACCGGCTGTCCATCCGGCGCGCAGATCGTTCGCTCCGTTTTTCAGCATGCGCTTGAGCTGCGCCGCCAACCCCGCATCCATCTCGGCATTAACGCCATTCAGAAGCTCCTGGCTCTCCTGCGGGACGGCATCTGTGAGCTGTTCCTGCGCAGAGGAAACGTCCAACGCATCTGCGCAGCCGCTCAGAAGCAGCATCGCGGCCAGAAGCAGAAAGATCCATCTAATCGAGCAACGCATTGGCGATCTCCAGAACCTGTCCAAAAAGCGGCAGGCAAACCAACAGCGCCGCACACGCGCAGGCGAGTTCAAGCTGCGCCGCGAGCGCCGATGCGCCCGCGTCCTTACAGACCGCCCCGGCGATCCGGCTTGTCGCGGCGATACCCACGACCTTGACAATAGGCAGGCACAAACTTTCTGAAAGCCCAATCCTCTGCGTAAGCTCCCGAAGCCAGTGCAGTACGTTCTGCAACCCATTCATCCCCCATACAGCCAGCACCAGAACCGCTCCCAGCAGAAGCAGCAGCGCCCCCGCCGGATTTACTCCTTTTAACGTCTGCATGAGCAGCATTGTAATCAGGCAAACGCCGACAAACCGAAAAATTTCCACCATATCAGAACCCAAACACCGCTTTCATCAGATTGAACAGATTGCTGATCTCCTGCACGATGATCATCATCACCACGATAAGTCCGGCAAGCGTGGTCATCAGCGCCTGCTCCTCCCGCCCGGAGCGGATTAAAAGCTGATTGAACACCGCAACCAGAATGCCGATTGCCGCGATGCGAAAAATGAGGTCGATATTCATAAAACGTCCTTTCTATTACAGAAAAACCAGTACCAGCAGGATACCTGCCGCCGCGCCGCAGGTACGGTAGACGGAGCTCCTTGAACGCAGATCTTCAGCCGCGGTATCCCGCAGCCCGGACAAGCGCAGCATCGCGGTCTGGAGGCTTTGGGTCTGCGCGGCACCGTCATACTGTCCCAGGAAATCCGCGATTCCGACAAGCAATTCCCGTTCCTGCGTCCGGATGCCCCACTCTGGCGCGTACCGTGCGACCGCATCCCGCCACAATGACCTCAGGTCGTATTCCGGCATGCCGCTGATTCGCTTGGTCAACTCTAAGAAAAATGGGGCGAGCATCCTGTTCCGGCTGCGAGATACGATCAAAAACGCTTCGTGCAGCGGCGTGCCCCGCCCTCCGATTTCGAGGATCAGGAGATTGATGCAGTCGATCCACTCGGTCAGAATCCGCACGCGGCAAACCGCCTGCTGCCGCACAGCCAATCCCAACGACGCCGATGTTCCGATCACCAGGATCGCCCCCAACAGCTTCAGCATGGCAGATCCTCCTCTGTAACCGTCCGCACGCCGCCTTCACGCCGGATAATCAGCAGCATTTCAAACACTTTCCGATCGAAAAGCTCCCGGAAAAGCGGCTTACGCGACAGGTCTGCGCCGTCGACGCCGTGCGCGGTCGCGAGCACGCTCACCCCGCAGTGCGACGCCATCTGTGCCGCGCGGATATCCCGTTCCTCGGTGATTTCATCCATGACGAGCACCTGTGGGGACATCGTGCGGATGAGCCGGAGCGCGGCCTCCGACTTGTCCGCGCCCTCGATGACGTCGACGCAGCCGCCCAGATCGAACTGCGGCTGTCCGCCGTGCAGCGCGGCCAGCTCACTGCGCTCGTCCGCGACCCCGACGCGCAGGCCCATTCCAGACATCCGGCGGATCAGATCGCGGAGCAGTGTTGTTTTTCCCAGCCCGGGCGGTGCGACGATCAGCGCACTTTTGCACCGCTCTCCGGTAAAAATTTTCTCAAAGACGCCATCTGCCGCGCCCGGAATCTCCCGCGCGACCCGGATGCAGAGTGAGGACAGGACCCGGTAGCCGACAATCTCCCCGCCGCTGCGCGCGACCGTGCCGCAGAGTCCTAACCGATGTCCGCCCTCGAGCGGCAGAAAGCCGCGGCTCAGATCCTCCTGATAACTGTGCACCGAATAGCGAGCCGCCCGGGACAGAATCTCGCGCAGCTCAGACGCCGCAACCGCCTCTCCGTCAAGCGCGAGTTCCCGCCCCTCGCAGACGAGCGAAAGCGGCCAGCCGCAGCGCAGCCGCACCTCTTCCGCGCGCGCTCCCATTTCCTCCGGCACACGCATTGCTTCATGCATCAGCCGGGGCGTCAGGCAGGCGATCGCCTGCAGGTATCTCTGCATGTCTCTGCTGTTTTCTTCCATCATTCATCACCTGATTCAGCGTATGGCGGCCTGTCCGTAAAAATAACTTTTTCTCCATCCGACCACATACTTTTTCTCGCCAAAGCTTGACATTTCTGGCTTGGGCGTGTATGATAATTACGATATTGAAAAAGGTGATGACAGAGGAAAGTAGTCGAATCACCAGCCGTTTTCAGGGAGCGCCTGTCCCGACTGTAAGCAGGCACAGCGGCCGATCGCACGAAGTTCCCTCTTGAGCTGCGAAGCTGAACCCATCCAGTAGGCTTCGACGGGATCTCCCGTTACAGGGATAGAATATCGGGCGCGTCCCGCCCCGTATTCAACAAAAGTGCGGCGCATTGCGCGCCGAATCTGGGTGGTACCGCGGAATTGTTTGTCTTTCGTCCCATTTGTTCGGACGGAAGACTTTTTTTATCTTCCCGACAGAACGCAGACAACAAAAAATCTACAAAATGCGAGGGAAAATTTATGATTATCGTAATGAAGAACAATACGACCGACGAGCATATCGCCAAGCTTTCCGCCTGGCTGAACGAGCGCTACGGCGTGCACGCAAACCCGATCTACGGCACCGGCACGACGATTCTGGCTGTTGTCGGCGACACCGCGTCGGTCGATCAGGATGCGCTGCTGCGCGATCCCCATGTTGAACGCATCAATAAGGTACAGGAGCCCTTCAAGCTGGCTAACCGCCGCATGCATCCCGACGACACGATTGTCGACATCGCGGGTGTCAAAGTCGGCGGCAACAAGCTGGTCGTCATGGCGGGTCCCTGCTCGGTTGAGAGCGAGGAACAGATCGTGGACGTGGCAAAGCATGTGCAGGCCGCGGGCGCAACCATTCTGCGCGGCGGCGCCTGGAAGCCCCGCTCTTCCCCGTACTCCTTCCAGGGTCTGAAAGCCGAGGGTCTCGAGCTGCTGACCAAGGCGCGCGCGGCGACCGGCCTGCCGATCGTCACCGAGATCACCAATCCCCGCCACATTGAACTGTTTCTCGGCAAGTGCGACTGTTTCCAGGTCGGCGCCCGCAACATGCAGAATTTCGAGCTGCTCAAGGAACTGGGTCAGACCAACATCCCGGTTTTGCTCAAGCGTGGCTTCGCCAACACCCTCGAGGAATTCCTGATGTCCGCCGAGTACCTGATGGCCGGCGGCAATGAGAATGTCATCCTCTGCGAGCGCGGCATCCGCACTTACGAAACCTACACCCGCAACACACTCGACATCTCGGCTGTTCCGGCGCTCAAGCGCATGAGCCATCTGCCCGTCATCGTTGACCCGTCCCATGCGGGCGGCATCTACTGGATGGTCGAGCCGCTCGCCAAGGCTGCTGTCGCAGCCGGCGCCGACGGTCTGATGATCGAAGTCCATAACGATCCCGCGCGCGCCCTCTCCGACGGCGCACAGTCGCTGACCTACACGCACTTCGAACGCGCGATGGATTCTCTGCGCGCGGTTGCAAACGCGGTCGGCCGCGAGATCTGAGGAGGCGTCCTATGAGAAAGCTCTCCCTGACCGGCGCCGCCGGACAGTCCGACATTCTGATCGGGCGCGGTCTGCTCGGAGAAGCCGCTGCGCAATGCGCCGCAGTCTTTTCCCCCAGCCGCATTCACATCGTCACCGATACCAACGTCGCGCCGCTGTATCTCAGTAAGCTGGAATCCCAGTTCGACGTGCCGGTTTCCCACACGGTCATCTCGGCCGGAGAGGAACACAAGCGTCTTTCGACCGTCGAGACGATCTATCACGACCTGCTCGCCAACGGTATGACCCGCAAGGACCTGATCCTCGCGCTGGGCGGCGGCGTGACCGGCGATATCACGGGCTTCGCGGCCGCAACCTTCCTGCGCGGCGTCGCCCTCTGCCAGATCCCGACCACTCTGCTCGCGCAGGTCGATTCCTCGGTCGGCGGCAAGACCGGCGTCGATCTGCCCGAAGGCAAAAATCTGGTCGGCGCATTTTACCAGCCCCGTCTGGTTCTGATCGACCCCGACGTTCTCTCCTCCCTGCCTGACAAGACCTTCTCCGAGGGCATGGGTGAGGTCATCAAATACGGCTGCATCTCCAATCCTGCCATTCTCGAGATGTGTGCCGCACCCGATTACAAGCAGAACATCGAAGACATCATCTATGAATGCGTCAAGATCAAGCGCGACGTGGTCGCTGTCGACGAGCATGACACCGGCCTGCGCATGATCCTGAACTTTGGACACACCATCGGCCACGCCGCCGAAAAGCTGGGCAACTATGTCGATCTGGCGCACGGTGAGGCCGTTGCGATCGGCATGGTCGCGGCCATGCGCCTGAGCAATCAGATGGGCGCGCCCGTCGACCACGTGCCGATGCTGACCGCAACTCTGCAGAACGCAGGTCTGCCCACCGAGCTTAAATACGACCGCGAGGCGATCTACCGCGCCCTGCTCAGCGACAAAAAGAAATTTGGCGGCACGGTCAATTTCATTCTGGTCCGCGAGCTTGGCAAGGCCGAGATCGTCCCGATCGAAGCCGAAGAGCTGCACCGGCTGCTGCTCAAAATCTGACAACACACCGAAGGAGGTTTGCCCCATGGGTTCCGTTTGGGGAAATTCCCTGAAAATTTCGATCTTTGGCGAGTCCCACAGCGCCGGCATCGGCGTCGTGCTCGACGGTTTCCCCGCCGGGATCGCCTATGATGAAGCATTTATCCTGCGTGAGATGGAGCGCCTCGCCCCCGGCCGCAATAAGCAGTCGACCGAGCGGAAGGAAAAGGA
>CAMEPU010000023.1 GCA_945932315.1 uncultured Clostridia bacterium | reverse complement strand
GTGAGACTGTTTTGACGACTTCACAACGCAGAGAAAAAATCATGGCCCTGCTCAGTCAGGCCGACGCGCCCATGAGCGCGACCACCATCGCGGGGCTGTTTTCGGTCAGCCGCCAGATCATCGTCGGCGACATCGCCCTGCTGCGCGCGGGCGGCGCGCAGATCCTCGCGACGCCCCGCGGCTATGTGATGGAACCGGCGGCCGATACCGGTTCGCTTGAAATGGACATCGTCTGCGTCCACGACGAGACCCGGATGGCCGAGGAGATGTACACGGTCGTCGACCTGGGCGGCGCGCTGCTCGACGTCACGGTCGAGCACTCGGTCTACGGCCAGATCTGCGCCCCCCTGCACGCCTGCTCCCGCTTCGACGTGGACACCTTCCTGCTCAAGCTGCAGTCCTCGGGCGCGAAGCCCCTCTGCGACCTGACCGACGGCATCCACCTGCACCGGCTGCGCTGTCCGAACAAAGCCGTGCAGGAGCGCGTGCTCCAGGCGCTGGAGGACAAGGGATTCCTGCTCAAAAAAGAATAAAAAATCCGGCATATTCGATCGAATATGCCGGATTTTTGTCGTGCTCAGTCATTCCTCTGAGCATGCTCAGTCCTTGGAACGCGCCAGCAGCACGACCATTGTCAGGATGCAGGCGAAGCCGATCAGGTCGTGCACCGTCATAATATTGCCCAGCCAGAGCACGCCGAACACGGCCGCCGAGACCGGCTCAATGGCCGAGATCATGCTGCCCTTGCCCGGGCCGATCCGGCGCACGCCCGAAAAGTAAAGCGTGAACGCGGCGATCGAACCGAGCAGCACGACGCCCGCCATGCCGCCGAGCAGGCCGGGATCGACGGACACGGCGGTCTCCCACGGGCGGAACACCGCGCACAGCACGACGCCGCCGATCAGCATGCCCCAGCCCACGATTTCGACGCTGTCATAGATCGTGAGCAGGCGGATGGGCGCCAGCGTATAGAGCGCGAGAAAGAACGCGGACAGCAGGCCCCAGAACAGCCCCTGCTTCGAGAGCGCCAGCGCGTGCAGACTGCCGTGGGTGGCGAGCAGAAACGCGCCCGCGAGCGCGAGCGCCAGCGCGACGCATTCGACCGCGGTCGGCCGGCGTTTCCCGCGCAGACAGATCCAGATCAGGATGAGCGCGGGCCCCAGATACTGCAGCACAGTCGCCGTGCCCGCGTTTGAATACTGGATCGCGGTGAAATAGCAGAACTGGCAGCCGGTCATGCCGAAAAAGCCGAAGAGCAGCAGATCGAGCACGTCCTTCGGCCGTGTCCAAATCTCAAAAATGCGCTTTCCCCGGGTCAGGATGAGGTACAGCAGCATCAGAACGCCCGCCGTCAGCAGGCGCACCGGGACGAGCCAGGTGGACACGACCGCCTTCCGGGTGAACAGAAACTGGCCGCACGCGCCCGAGAAACCCCAGAGGATGCCGCCCGCCAGCGTCAGCAGCACGCCCAAAAAATTTTCTTTCGCATTTTCCGTCCGCATTTTATCCCCCAAATCCGATTTTTTACAAAAATTTCCGAACGAAATTATAGCATAACAGTGACCGGCTTGCAAGAGCTTCGAAAATTTTGTGCTTGACAAGGGTAAAGTGCATCGTTATAATAAGGCCATCAAGTGAACAGCACAAACCGATGACGAAGACGAGTAAGGCGGAAATCGAGTTTCCAGAGAGTTGTGAATGGTGAGATCACAGCAGCCGCGAACCGTACCGAATGGACTTCCGAGGGCGAGGCGAACGGGTTTTCCCTAGTATCCGAGCCGGGCATTCCCCCCGTTATTCCGGGAACGCGCATTGATGGATGCGTAGACTGAGCGGGCATATCGCAGAGATATGCCAAGCCGGGTGGTACCGCAGAAGTATGTTTTTTCTACTCCTGTCCCAGCAATGTTGGGACAGGAGTTTTTTATTTTCAATTTGTTCATTTAACCGGCCGCACCGCGGCCCGATCACTGATAAAGGAGCGATTGCTATGAAAAAGATTCCGCACAGACTGTACCTCACCGAAGACCAGATGCCGAAGCAGTGGTACAACCTGCGTGCCGATATGCCCGAACAGCCCGATCCGCTGCGCAACCCGGCGAACGGCGAAGTCCTCAAGACCGAGGATCTCTACCCGATCTTCTGCGAGAAGCTGGCGCAGCAGGAGATGGATTCCACGACCCGCTATTTCGACATTCCCGAGGAAGTGCAGGAGATGTACAAGATCTACCGCCCCTCCCCGCTGGTGCGCGCTTACAATCTGGAGAAGGCGCTCGACACCCCCGCGAAGATTTACTACAAGTTCGAGGGCAATAACACCTCGGGCTCGCACAAGCTCAATTCGGCCATTGCGCAGGCCTATTACGCCAAGGAGCAGGGCCTCAAGTCCCTGACGACCGAGACGGGCGCCGGCCAGTGGGGCACCGCGCTGAGCGAGGCCTGCTCGTACTTCGGCATCGACCTCGACGTGTTCATGGTCAAGTGCTCCTACGAGCAGAAGCCCTTCCGCAAGGCGGTCATGGAGGTCTTTGACGCCGCCGTCACCCCCTCGCCCTCGAACAAGACCCAGGTCGGCCAGAAGATCCTCGAGGAGTTCCCCGGCACGACCGGCTCGCTCGGCTGCGCGATCTCCGAGGCCGTCGAGAAGGCGGTCACGAGCGATTCCTGCCGCTACGTGCTGGGCTCCGTCCTGAACCAGGTGCTGCTGCACCAGTCGATCATCGGCCTCGAGGCCAAGCAGGCGATGGAGCTTCTGGACGAATATCCGGACATCATCATCGGCTGCGCGGGCGGCGGCTCCAATCTGGGCGGCCTGATCGCCCCCTTCATGCAGGATAAGCTGACCGGCAAGGCCGATCCCCGCATCATCGCGGTCGAGCCCGCCTCCTGCCCGTCCTTCACCCGCGGCCAGTACGCCTATGACTTCTGCGACACCGGCCACGTCACCCCCCTCGCCAAGATGTACACTCTCGGCTCGACCTTCATCCCCTCGGCCAGCCACGCGGGCGGCCTGCGCTACCACGGCATGAGCCCGATCCTCTCCAAGCTGTACCACGACGGCTACATGGAAGCGGTCGCCGTCCAGCAGACCGACGTTTTCGAAGCCGCCGTCCTCTTCGCGCAGAAGGAGACCATCCTGCCCGCGCCCGAATCCTCTCACGCCATCCGCGCGGCCATCGACGAGGCGCTCAAGTGCAAGGAGTCGGGCGAGTCCAAGACCATTCTGTTCGGCCTGACCGGCACCGGTTACTTCGACATGACCGCCTACGCCGCCTACCGCGACGGCAGCATGGGCAACTATATCCCCTCGGACGAGGAGCTGGCCAAGTACGCCGCCGAGCTGCCCAAGATCCCGGGCATTCAGGATTGACCACATCTTTTTTCCCTTTACCCCCCTATCGAAAAGCCGCCTTCGGGCGGCTTTTTCTTGCTATTTCCGGGCAAAAGCGGTATACTATTGGATAGCTATAAATTGCGCGTGCGCCCCCTGTGCGGGCGGCGCGAAGGAGGAATCATCTAACCATGGGTTGTTCTCACAATTGTGAATCCTGCTCCGGCAGCTGCGGCCAGCCGGAAAGCCTGCAGGTTGCCCCCAACAAGCTGTCCCATATCCGCAAGGTCATCGGCGTCGTCTCCGGTAAGGGCGGCGTGGGCAAGTCCCTCGTCACCTCGATGCTGGCCGTCGGCATGACCCGCCGCGGTTACCACAGCGCCATTCTGGACGCTGACATCACCGGCCCCTCGATCCCCAAGGCCTTCGGCCTCACGGGCGGCTGCGAGGGCTGCGAGGAGGGCATCTTCCCCAAGACCACCACAACCGGCGTGGACGTGATCTCGATCAACTTCTTCCTCGACCACGTGGACGATCCGGTCATCTACCGCGGCCCGATCATCGCGGAGACCGTCAAGCAGTTCTGGACCGACGTCATCTGGAACGACGTCGACTTCATGTTCGTCGACATGCCTCCCGGAACGGGCGACGTGCCGCTGACCGTGTTCCAGTCCCTGCCGGTCGATGGCATCATCGTGCTGACCTCGCCCCAGGATCTGGTCTCCATGATCGTGGGCAAGGCCGTCAAGATGGCGCAGATGATGAATGTGCCCGTGCTCGGCATCATCGAAAACTACAGCTATCTCGAGTGCCCGGACTGCGGCAAGCACATCCCGGTATTCGGCGAGAGCAAGGTCGACGCGGTCGCCGCGCAGTACGGCCTGTCCGTGCTGGCCAAGCTGCCGATCGACCCCAAGCTGGCGCAGGCCGTCGACGCGGGCGCGATCGAGGACGCCAAGCTGCCCGAGGCGCTGGACGGCGCGATTTCCACCCTCGAAGCCACGCTGTAAAGGAGTTTCATCATGAAAATCGCCATTGCCTACGCGGACGGCTCGGTTCATCCCAGCCTGACCGCCTGCCGGGAATACATGGTGCTGACCGTCGTGGACGGCAAGCCGACCGAAAAAACGCTGGTCGATCTGGCCAGCGCGGGCGTCGGCCTGCTGCCCTTTGTCGGCCAGAACATGATCGACGTCGTCATCTGCAACGAGCTCGGCATCGCGACCCGCAACGCGCTCGAGATGCTGGGCGTGCTGATCGTGCCCGGTGTGACCGGCTCGTGCGACGAGGCCGCCGCCAAGTTCCTGGTCGGCGAGCCCCAGGGCGACGCCACCGTGCTCTCCCTCTGCCGCGAGGAGGACCCCGACGACCCGCTCGCCTGCATGCACGACTGCTCGCGCTGCGCGGGCTGCGGCCCGGTCGCTGTTCCCCGCGAGGGACTCGATCTGCCCGAAGTAAAATAACCTCCGCCCCGACCCCACAGGAGACCAGACATGGCCAAATCCCAACTGACGCGGCGGGCGATCATGGCCGCCTTCGTCAAGCTGATCAATCTCCACCCGCTCGACAAGATCACAGTCAAGGACATCGTCGAGGAATGCGGCATCAACCGCAACACCTTTTATTACCACTATCACGATCTGGGCGAACTGCTGCTCGATGTGTTTGAGAGCGATCTGCGGCATTTTATGGAAACGCCGCGCGATTCCGCCTCCCTCGCCGAATCCTGCCGGAGCGCCGCCGCCTTCTTTCTGGAAAACCGGCGCGCCGTCTATCATGTCTACAACTCGGACTACCGGGAGCTGCTGCAGCGCTATCTGAACACCCTGCTCGGCGAGGTGACGATCCGGTTCGTCCGGCAGCAGGCCGAAGGAATCGACGTCGCCGAGGAGGATATTCTTTTTATCTCCTCCTTCTATCAGAACGCCATGACCGGCATCCTGCTCTCCTGGCTCAAAGGCCATATGAAGACCGATGTGGACGCCTACCTCAACGCGCTCGAGCGCTGCTTTGACGGCAGCATCCGGGCCGCGCTGCTGCGGGCGGCGCAGAACAGACGGTCTCCTGAAAATTCAGACAAATCCTGAACCGTGCCCAAAAACCGGGCACGGTTTCCTTTTTGCCTGTTTTTTTATCCATCCGGCCGGCATATACTGGTAGAAAAGCAGAGAAAGGGGATTTTCCATGAACATCAAGGCAAATTTACAGGCGGCGAGTGTCCGCACGATCTACGACTATCTGGACCGCGATTTTGACGAAAACCTTCCCCGGGTCATCGACCTGCTCGAACGGTTCAGCGGCGGCGAAGCCTATCAGTCCAAGCTCGAAGGCGTCCGCGCCGCCCTGAGCGACCGGAACAACAACTGGTACCGGCTGGCGCGCAGCCTGTGGGACGACATCGACCCTGCGGTACGACGGACAACCTTTGAGAACTTTGTCATCAACGCCAACCTGCTCTGGCAGCCCCGGCGCGAGGCGGCCATGAAGCAGTACGGCTGCAACGTGCCCTGGACGCTGCTCATCGACCCGACGAGCGCCTGCAACCTGCACTGCACGGGCTGCTGGGCGGCCGAATACGGCAACCGGCTCAACCTGACGCTCGAGGAGCTGGACAGCATCATCGGGCAGGCCAAGGATCTCGGCATCCACATGTTCCTGTTCTCGGGCGGTGAGCCGCTGGTGCGCCGGGCGGACATTCTGACCCTGTGCCGCCGCCACCCCGACTGTGAGTTCTCGGCCTTCACAAACGGCACGCTGATCGACGAAGCCTTTGCCGACCAGATGCTGGCCGTCAAAAACTTTGTCCCGGCCATCAGCGTCGAGGGCTTCGAGGCCGACACCGACTTCCGCCGGGGCGAGGGTACATACGCGCGGGTCATCCATGCCATGCAGCTCCTGCGCGACCGCAAGCTGCCCTTCGGCGTGTCCTGCTGCTACACCAGCAAGAACGTCGAAACCATCGGCAGCGAGCAATACTTCGACTGGATGATCGAACAGGGCGCCAAGTTCTGCTGGTTCTTCACCTATATGCCGGTCGGCGCGGGCGCGCCCACCGACCTCATGGTCACAGCCGAACAGCGCAAATTCATGTACGACCGCGTCCGCGCCTTCCGCAAGACCAAGGCGCTGTTCACAATCGACTTCTGGAACGACGGCGAATACGTCGGCGGCTGCATCGCGGGCGGGCGCAATTACCTGCACATCAACGCCAACGGCGACGTCGAGCCCTGCGCGTTCATCCACTATTCCAACGTCAACATCCGGGAGCACAGTCTGGTCGACGCCCTGCGTTCCCCCCTGTTTCAGGCCTACCGGGAGGGACAGCCCTTCAGCGACAACCTGCTCCGCCCCTGCCCGCTGCTCGACAACCCGGGCCGTCTGGCCGAGATGGTCGACCGCAGCGGCGCGCACTCGACCGACCTGCAGCACGCAGAGGACCCCCACGCCCTGTGCGAGAAGTGCCGTCCCGCCGCCGAGCGCTGGAAACCGGTGGCGGATGAACTCTGGAGCTGCAGCCACGGCTGCGCAGGCTGCAGTCGAAAGGAAGACTGACAAACCATGACTCTGCTGCGCAAACTCAGAGCGATCCACAATGCGCTCGCGGTGGCCGCCATCCTGTTCGGGCTCTGGCTGCTGCTCCGCCCGGACACCTCGGCCGTACTGCTCTGCCGGCTGCTCGGGATGTGCGCGCTGGCCGTCGGCGCGGCCAAAATCGCCGGTTATTTCTTGGACGATCCTTACCGGCTGGCCTTCCAGTTCGATTTTGCGCTCGGCGTGTTCACCCTGCTGACCGGCGCGTTTCTGCTCTTCCGCACCGGGTCGGTGCTCCGCTTCCTGCCCCTGCTCATCGGGCTTTATATCGTCATCGAGAGCCTGTTCCGGCTGCAGGGCGCGCTGGACGCCCGGCGGTTCGGCCTGCGGAGCTGGTGGGTGCTGCTGCTCGCCGCGCTGGTTGCCGGCGTATTCGGTGCGCTGCTGCTGTTCGCGCTCTTCGGTTCCCGCCTGCTCACGCAGGCCTGCGGTCTGGCCATCCTGATCAGCGGCATCTCCTCGCTGATCTTCACCAGCCTCACCGTCCACACCAACAAAAAGAACGACGATATCATCGAGGGCGACTTCACCGTCCGTTAAAGCCGCCTCTCTTTTTCCTCCATCGGCCGCGCCCTCCGGGGCGCGGCTGTTGCGTGTGCGTCACCATCTTCAGAAATTCTTAAGGCTTTTCACCCCGATTCTTAAGTCCTTGCCCGATTGTTTCTTAATGCGCGGGAGCGGTATGATAAAGGCAGAAAAACCGCGAAAGAGAGACATCGTTATGAAGCTGCTGCAAGACATCAACCAGATCATCGCGATCGCGATCTGCCTGTGCTTTGCGTACCGCATTCTTTATATTATTGTGCGTCTGGTGCGGAAGGACAAGCCCCACGGCGCCGCCGTGCCGCACGACTACGCCGTGCTGATCGCCGCCCGAAACGAATCGGCTGTCATCGGCGACCTGCTCGACTCGATCCACGTGCAGGACTATCCGTCCGACCACATCACCGTGTTCGTCGTGGCCGACAACTGCACGGACGACACCGCGGCCATCGCGCGTGCCCACCGCGCCGTCGTCTGGGAGCGGCACGACCGCAGCCGGATCGGCAAGGGCTACGCGCTCAACTTCCTGCTGCGCCGCATTCACCAGATCTACGGCGACCGGTTCGACGGCTACTTCGTCTTTGACGCCGACAACCTGCTCGACCCGTCCTACATCACCGAGATGAACCGCACCTTCTCGGACGGCTATCCCATCCTGACGAGCTACCGAAACAGCAAAAACTACGGCGACAACTGGATCTCGGCCGGGTACTCGCTCTGGTTCCTCTCCGAGAGCGAATACCTCAACCACGCGCGCATGCTGCTGGGTACGAGCTGTATGGTCTCGGGCACCGGCTTCCTGTTCAGCCGGGAGGTGCTCGCCCGCCACGGCGGCTGGGACTGCTTCCTGCTGACCGAGGACATCGAATTCTCGGTGCGCAATATCCTCGAGGGCGAGCGCATCGGCTACTGTCCGAACGCCATCCTGTACGACGAGCAGCCCGTCCGGTTCAGCCAGTCCTGGCGGCAGCGCATGCGCTGGGCCAAGGGCATGATCCAGGTCGGCGCGCGCTACGGGCTCGACCTCGTCCGCGGCATCGGCCGCCGGGGCAGCTTCTCGTGCTTCGACGCGACCATGACCGTCCTGCCCGCTGTCCTCTTCACCCTCGCCGGCCTCGCCTGCAACGGCGCGCTCGTCCTCCTCGCCCTCTGGGCGGGACAGAGCCTGCTGCACGCCTTCCTGAGCGTGATCCGGGCCTTCCTGAGCGGCTACACCAGCCTGTTCCTGCTGGGCGCGCTCACCACCCTGACCGAATGGCGGCGCATCCACACCACCACCGCGCGCAAGCTGCTCTACACCTTCACCTTCCCCCTGTTCATGATGACCTACCTGCCCATCTCGGTCGCGGCGCTCTTCCGCCGGGTCGAGTGGAAGCCGATCGAGCACGGCCGCCGGCGGCTCACGTAAGACAACACCTCTCCTACCCCTCTTCGGGCGGCGCGCATGCGCCGCCTTTTGTTTTACCCGGTTTTCTGGTATAATCAGAAGCAGGAAAGGAGGCAGATCGATGCATTATGTGAAGGCAAAAGGCATCTTGTCCGCCCGGAACGGGATGAATTTATACCGCGGCTGCTCGCACGGGTGCATCTACTGCGACTCGCGGAGCCTGTGCTACCGCATGGATCACGCCTTCGAGGACATCGAGGTCAAGGAAAACGCGATCGAGCTGCTGGAGGACGCCCTGCGGCGCAAGCGCGCGAAATGCATGCTGTCCACCGGCTCGATGACCGACCCTTACCTCCCGCTCGAAGAAGAACTGGGCTATGTCCGGCGGGCGCTGGCGCTGGCCGAGCGGTACGGCTTCGGCTTCACCCTCATCACCAAATCCGACCGGGTGCTGCGCGACCTCGACCTGCTGCGGGCGATCAATGAAAAGGCCAAGTGCGTCGTGCAGATGACGCTGACCACTTTTGATGAGGACTTATGCCGCAAGCTCGAGCCCAACGTCAGCACGACGCGCGAGCGCTTCAAAGCGCTGAAGCAGCTCCAAAGCGCGGGCATCCCGACCGTCGTCTGGCTCTGTCCCATCCTGCCCTTTCTCAACGACACCGAGGAAAATATCCGGGGCATCCTCGACTACTGCATCGAGGCCGGGGTGCGCGGCGTGATCTGCTTCGGCATGGGGCTGACCCTCCGCGAGGGCAGCCGCGAGCACTTCTACCGCCAGCTCGACCGGCTGTTCCCAGGGCTCAAGGAGCGGTACATCCGGGCCTACGGCACGCAGTACGTGCTGAACAGCCCGCGGCACGACGCGCTCATGCGGCTGTTCCACCAGACCTGCGAAGCGCACGGCATCCTGCATGACAACGACGAGATTTTTCGCTATCTCAGCGCCTTTGAGGAAAAGAGCGCGCCCGCGCAGCTCAGCCTGTTCGACTGAAAAAGGACGATCGAAAAGCGGTTTCCGCTTCGATCGTCCTTTTTTTGCCATTATTTGAACCGTTTCGCCATCAGCTCGGGGTGGACGGCGCAGCCGACCGCGGTCTCCGCGGTGATCTGCCCCTGCCGGCAAAGCTCGGTCAGGCCGGCGTCCATGCTCAGCATGCCCTCGGCCGCCCCGGTCGCGATGACCGCGTCGATCTGGTGCAGCTTGTTCTCCCGGATGAGGTTGCGGATGGCCGGGTTGACATGCATCACTTCGAACACCGGCGCGACCGTCCCATCGGCCGTGGGAACGAGCTGCTGCGAAATGACCGCGTGCAGCTGCATCGCGAGCTGCAGCCGCACCTGCGCCTGCTGGGCGGCCGGGAAGGCGTCCAGAATGCGCTCGACCGTGCTGGCCGCGCCCCGAGTGTGCAGGGTCGAAAAGATCAGATGCCCGGTCTCGGCGGCCGTGATCGCGGTGCGGATGGTCTCCGCGTCCCGCAGCTCGCCGAGCAGAATGACGTCGGGCGCCTGCCGCAGGCTGGCGCGCACGGCCGCCGCGTAGTCCCCGATATCGGTGCCCAGCTCGCGCTGGCTGATGATGCACTTGTCGCTCCGGTAGAGGTACTCGATCGGGTCCTCGATCGTGATGATGTGCCCGGCGCGGCTGTGGTTGATCCGGTCGATCAGGCAGGCCAGCGTCGTCGACTTGCCGCTGCCCGCCGCGCCCGAGACGAGCACCAGTCCCTTCTGCTCGTGCGCGATGCGCATGACGGTCTCCGGGATGTGGAGCGCCTGATAATCGGGGATGGTAAACGACACCACGCGCACGACGGCGGCCAGCGAGCCGCGCTGGCGGTAGGCGCTCATGCGCAGGCGGGCGAAGCCGGGCACCGAGATCGCGAAGTCGTCGTCGCCCGTCTCAAGCCGCGCGATGTCCCGCCCGGCCAGCGCGTAGGCCTCGCGCACGAGCTTTCCGGTCAGGTCGGGCATCGCTTTGGTCTCCCCGAGGGGCGCGATCTCCCGGCCGACCTTGCAGGACAGCTTCTGCCCGGCGACGATAAACAGGTCGGACGCGCCGCGCTCCACAGCCTGTTCGACCAGCGTCAAAAATTCGTTTTTTTCTTCCATTCACCAATCCCCCGTCCAGAGTTCGATCGTCTCGTCGGCCTGCCACGCCGCCGTGGAGACCGTCTCCCAACGGCGGACGGTCACGCCGTCCGCCGTCAGCGCCAGCTCGATCTCGAGCTGCTGTGTTTCACTCATCTCGCAGGCAAATTCGGCCAGCCAGCCGTCCGCCGTCCGCACGCAGGCCGCGCCCTCCCGCCCGGCCAGCTCCGCCAGACGGTCTGCGTCCGCACCGTCCTCGTGCGCCGTGCGCAGGCGGTCGGTCAGTTCGGCGCACACCAGATCGGCGGCGTAGTAATCGCGCACCGCCTGCGCCTGCTGCTCGGCCCGCGCGGTCGAAAGCGCGAGCGCTGCAAAAATCGCGAGGCAAAGGACGATAAAAATAGTCAGCATGGTCGCGATGCCGATGCGTACACCCGCTTTATTTCCCATCGCGCACCGCCTTTACCCGCAGGGCGAACCGCTCGCCCGCGCCGTCCGTCACCACGATCTCGGCGACCCGGCCGCCCGCGTCGGTCAGAGTCAGCGTCCCGTTCTCCGCGCAGGGCATGGTCAGGCTGCTCTCTCCCGCCTCGGCCGAGAGCAGCCGCGCGGTTTCCTCCAGATCGCCGCCCGTTTTTTTCCAGCATTCGGCCGCCGCCTGGGCGGCGCTTGCCGCCCGCCCGAGCGCCCAGCTCTCCTCCGCCATCGTCCGCGCGGCCGCGAAGAGACGCAGGCAGCAGCCCGCGCAGAACGCGAAAATGAGCAGGGCGAGCGCAAGCTCCATCAGGAGCAGCGGCGTCCTCGACCGCTTTTCCATCAGGCCGCGCCCCCTTCCGCTCGCAGGGCGAGGCAGGTCTCGTACCGCTCGCCGCCGTCCGCGCAGGTCACCCGGAGCAATCCGTCCGCGAGGTCGAACGACAGGCTGTCCAGATCGAGCAGCCGCTCGCCGTCCTCGGGCAAAAGCCCGCTCCCGGCCTCGCAGAACAACTCATAAAGCCCGTTGTCATACCAATAGATATAGGTCACGTAATCCCAGCCCTCGATCTCCTCGCGCAGCACCAGCGCGTCGCAGCCGCCGAGCGCGCCCAGCGTCACGCCGCCCGTGTGGTCGTGGCGGCGCACCTTGGCCGCGATGTAGCTCTGCGCGGTGCGCGGGCCGTATTGCTCGTCGAGCACGCCCGAGATCTCCCGGTATTGCAGCGCGCCGAGCGCCAGCACCAGCATCAGGCTGACCGCGAACGCGCTGAGCAGCAGCAGGCTGCACAGCCGCCCGGCCGCCGACAGAACCTTTTCCTCCATAGCTCCCCCTTACCGCTCGAGCACCGTGATGTCGGGCAGGATATTGTCCGCGAAGATGTCGTAATACACGAGGAGCCGTTCCTCGTCATAGGCCATGCCGCCGTGCGCACGATCTCGCGCCGCCGCACGCGGCGCTTCCAATATTCGCCGAGCGCCCGCAGCACGCGGTCGAGCGAACCGGTCGCGGCGCCCAGCCCGACCATGCGCACCAGATAGGCCGGGAACGCGCCGGCGGCGGCCATCGCCTCGTCCGCCGGTTCGCCCCGGTCGATCCGCTCATATATGCCGTGCAGCACCTCGCGCCGTCCCCTGTCGCGCTCCTGCTCGGCGAGCAGCAGAAAGCCCTCGCCAATCGGAATCCCGGCCTCCAGCGTGACCGCCAGTTCCTCGCACAGATCGGCCAGCTCGGCGTCTGAAAACGTTCTTTTCTCCATCTTTTCCTCCCAAACAAAAACGATCTCCGCCGCTTTCGCACCGGAGATCGTGATTCCCGATCAATACAGGAACTTCTGCTGATAATTCGCGGGGTCGTTGATGTAGTCGATGATCCGCTTGCTTTCGCGGCCGGTCGAAGCGAAGGTGGGGTCCATCCGCTTCCAGGTCGATCCATCAAAGAACACCACGGCTTCCACCCATCCGGTCTCCTCGGTATAAACGGTCAGCCAGGCGTGATAGACCTCGCCCGCGTAGCCGACGACCAGCTTGGTCGGCACGCCCTGGCTGCGCAGCATGGCCGCCATCAGCGCGGCGTAGTCAAAGCAGATGCCCTTCCGGGTTTCGAGGATGGTATCGACGTCGGGCAGATAACCGCTCTGCACGGTGGCCGCCTTCCGCATGTCGTAGCTGACATTGTGCACCACATAATCATAAATGGCCGCGACCTTCTGCAGCTCGTCGGTCACCCCGGCTGTCAGTTCGGCGGCCTTCGCGACCGTCTTGCAGTCGGCCGTGTAATTGACGTACTGGTTGGGCCGCAGGAAGGGCGCAAACTCGTCCTTCAGCTCGGCCCGGACGGTCTTGGTGTACAGCGTGCTGTACGAAGTGCCCGAGATGTTTTTGTAGACGCCGATCTTGTACGAGCCGCTGCCCGCCGAGAGCGGGAAGGTCTCATACGTGCCGTCGTTTTTCAGGTTATAGGTATAGCGTACCTTGTCCGGCCCGGTGATCAGCACCTTGAGTCTGGCGCCCGCGCCCGCATTGCACGACACGCGGACATAGCCGTCGGCCAGGTTGGACGCGTCGATCGTGGCCGGGCACGAGCCGCCGCCCCGGTATGTGACCGTGCCATAGGCCACGGTGGGCTCCCAGCCGACCGCGCCGGGCGACGCGCCCAGCGGGACGCTCTCGTCAAAGGCGATGGTCAGCGCGTCTTCCGTGAGATAGGCTTCGTCCGGAAGTCCCTCTCCGGCCGCCGCCGCACCGCCCGCCGCGCACAGCAGAACCAGCGCCAGCGGAACAAGCAGCGCGATCAGACGTTTTTGCATAGACATTCTCCTTTTTTATAACAGCGCCTCCATGGGCAAAACCGAATAGTGCAGCAGGATATTGCTGCGCGGATGCTCCTTGCGGTAGGCTTTGCTGATGCGGTTCAAAATCTTTTCGCTGTTGTCCCGGTTGGCCGTCGGCAGCATGAGCAGGAACTGGGACACGCTGTACCGGGTGAACACATCGCCCCGGCGCAGGGAATGGGCGATCGTATGGCGCAGGTGATCCATCGCCGTATTGAGGCGGCGGGTCGTCAGCGGTTTGCCCGCGCCCTCGATCACGCTGATCAGCGCGATATGTACGATCTGCCCCGAACGGCTGGCCGCGCGGGCATTGAGGCGGTAAACGTCCCGGAAAAATTCATATTCGCAGAAGAACGCGCCCTCGATCTTCTCGCTTTCGCGCAGCTCCTCCCGGATGACATGCAGGTTCATCTCGGTGATCTTGGTGGTCTTGACGATCTCCTTGTGCAGCGCGATCAGTTCGGGCGACGGGTCGATGCCGAACTCGCGCTGGAACTGCTCGGTGATGTTGTTGTAGTGCTGCAGCGCGGTCTGCTGCATGCCGTTGTCGATCAGCGCGCGCAGCAGGGACAGGTGCAGGCTTTCGTCATACGGTTCGATGACGACCGCCTTCTGGCAGATCTCGATGACCTCGGCGAATTCGCCCATGCCGGTCAGGATCTCGACCGCGAGGCGCACGCATTTCAGATACTGCGAGCGGTAATACATGATGAGCGGTGACGCCCAGGCGTCCTCGGCGCATTTGGGCAGGAAATCGCCCGCATACAGCGAAATGCCGCGGCGCAGCAGGGCAAGCTGCACCTCGCCGTCGGCCGCAAAGGCCTGCCGGCAGGTGTTGTCAAACTCCTCGGCGTCGATCGCGATGGGCAGCCTGGTGTTCCAGGCATAGCCACCGTGGGTCGACAAAATGATCTCCTTGCCCGAGGCATAGCCCAGGTCGCCCAACGTCATGCGCGCGCGGTGCAGCAGGGTTTTCAATGTATTGGCCGGGTCGTCCATGTCCTCGTTGGCCCAGAGCGCCTCGATCAGCTCGCTCTGCGGAATATCACGCCCGCGGTGGGCGATCAGATAAGCGATCAGGCTCAGCATCTTGCGGGAACGGCTGTTCCGGTCGGAAAATTCCCTGCCGTTGCTGCAGACGATTGCAAAGCTTCCCAACAGGGTAATCTGCATGGTTACTTTTTCTTGCAAAATTCACACCTCGGTTTTTGTCGAAAAGTGTCGTTTTCAGGCTGATTTTCTGTATTATTTTGCAAAAGTCAAAATTTACCTCGATGTTATGCTTTCATTATGACAAGTTACATCATTTTTGTCAATACACCTTTTGTGTCATTTTTTCGTTTTTCTGAAACTTCTTTCAGAGTTCCCGCCCGGAACGCAGGCGGTTCGGCTTGACAGCCCGGACATCATCTGCTACACTGAAAGAAATCACAGGAACGGAGGGAAAGCATGAAGAACGGTTTCTGCAAGTAACACCTGAAAACAGGCGCAGGACAGGGGCGGCAGGCCCAATTTCGTCGTGCGATTTGCAGAAATCTCATGTGATCCTCTTCCGATGCTTTCCACACCCGTTTTGCGGTGTGCCATGGGCATTTTTTCAGGATGCAGACTTTCTGCGTCCTGTTTTTTTGTCTCAAACACAGAAAAAACGGAGGGATGCACCATGGCGCAGATCCACATTCAAAATCTGACCTTCTGCTATGACGGCAGCTATGACAATATCTTTGAAAACCTCACTTTAGACCTGGACACCGACTGGCGGCTCGGCCTGGTCGGGCGCAACGGCAAGGGCAAGACCACCCTGCTCCGGCTGCTGTGCGGCGAGCTCGAATACCGCGGCTCGATTACGGCGCCGGCCGGCTTCTCCTACTTTCCCTTTCCCCTGCCCGCCGGGGCGGACGATCTGACCGGCCGGGCGGTGGCGCAGGCCATTGACCCCGACTGCGCCGGCTGGCAGCTTGAGCGCGAGCTGGGCCTGCTCCAGGTCGATCCCGCTGTCCTCGACCGGCCCTTCGGCACGCTGTCGGGCGGCGAACAGACCCGGCTGCTGCTCGGCCTGCTCTTCTGTCAGGACGAGCGGTTCCTGCTGATCGACGAGCCGACCAACCACCTGGACAGCGAAGCGCGCGACGCGGTCTGCCGCTATCTCGGGCGCAAGCGCGGCTTTCTGCTGGTCTCGCACGACCGGCGCTTTCTCGACGCCTGCGTCGACCACCTGCTCGTGCTGAACAAGACCGGCGTCGAGCTGGTGCAGGGCGGCTTTTCGAGCTGGTGGGCCGGCAAGCAGGCGCGCGACGCGGCCGAGCTGGCCGAAAACGAGCAGCTCCGCCGGGAAATCGGCCGCCTGACCGCCGCCAAGCGGCGCACCGCCGACTGGTCGGACAAGGTCGAAAAGACGAAGATCGGCACGCACGCGGGCGACCGGGGCTTCATCGGCAAAAAGTCGGCCAAGATGATGCAGCGGGCCAAAAATGTCGAGCGGCGGCTCGACCGGGCGCGCACCGAAAAGGAGGGCCTGCTGCGCGACGTCGAATACCACGAGGAGCTGAAGCTCCACCCGCTGACCCACCGCAAGGACGTCCTCGTCGAGGCCCGCGGCCTCTCGCTGTCCTACGGCGGCCGGACGGTGGTCTCCGGTCTGAACTTCAAGCTGCGGAACGGCGAATGTCTGGTCGTGCGCGGCCGGAACGGCGCGGGCAAATCCACCCTGCTCCGCCGCATTCTGGGCGACGGCATCGAGACCGGCGGCACCCTCGAGCTGGCGGGCGGGCTTCGGATCTCCTATGTGCCCCAGGGCTTCGGCCATCTGTCCGGCCCGCTCGACCGGTTCATCGCCGAGAGCGGCGTCGACCAGACGCTGTGCAAGGCCATCCTGCGCAAGCTGGGCTTTTCGCGCGTGCAGTTTGAAAAGCCACTCGAGCGGTACAGCGCCGGGCAGAAGAAAAAGGTGCTGCTCGCCCGCAGCCTGTGCGAGTCGGCGCACCTCTATCTATGGGACGAACCCCTCAACTACATCGATATTTTCTCCCGGATGCAGCTCGAGGAGCTGCTGCAGAAGTTCCAGCCCACCCTGCTGATGGTCGAGCACGACGCCGCCTTCGCCGACGCCGTCGCCGACCGGGTCATCGAGCTATAAGCAAAAAACAAGGCGTTCCCCAGCGGAAACGCCTTGTTTTTTTATCTCCGGGCAGCCGAAGAGCGCGGACGACGCCGCGCTCCCGACCCTTTTTCTCTCTCTTCTTTCCCTTAACAGGAAACGCAGTTACTCCTTCAGCCCATTGACAAAATTCAGGATCAGCTCGACCGACTTGTCAATTCCCAATCTGCCGGCATTGATACAGAGATCATAATGATCCGCCTTGCCCCAGACCTTGCCGGTATAATAGTTATAATAAGTCGCACGCTGCTTATCCATTTTCTCAAGCGTGGACTGAGGAGACTTGTTGCCTTCGAACTCGCGGTCAGGCGACGACTGGATCCGACGGATGCGGTCCTCAATCGGCGCGCTGATGAAGATATCGAAGCGGTTGGGATATTCGCGCAGGATGTGGTCGGCGCAGCGGCCGACGATGACGCAGCTGCCCTTGTCCGCGAACTCGCGGATCAGGTTGGCCTGGGTCAGGTACAGCTGATCGGTGAGCGACATGCCGTTGACGCCCGAGCCGCCGAACATCGACAGCGAGTACAGCAGGCTGTTCGTCGCGCGTTTATCCATCATTTCAAAAAGCTCTTCGCTGAAGCCGGACTTCTTTGCAGCCGCGGTGATGAGCGCGCGGTCGTAAAAATCAATGCCGAGCTCTTCGGCGAGGCGCCTGCCGATCTGTCGTCCCCCGGAGCCGAACTGCCGTCCGATGGTGATGATCAAGTTACTCATAAGATGCGCCTCCTATCATGTGCAAATCGTCCAATTAATATAGCATTATTATTGCACAAGCTGTGCGTTTTGTCAATAACAAATCGGTTACTTTTCCACCAGCATCTCGCCGACCCGATAGATGTCGCCCGCGCCCATTGTAATCACCAAATCGCCCTCTCCGGCCTCCTCGCGGAGGAAGTCGGCGATCTCTTCAAAGGAATCAAACGCGCGCGCGCCCGGCACCTGCGCTGCCAGATCGGAGGCGTAAATGCCGATGGTGTTCTGCTCGCGCGCCGCGTAAATCGGCGCAAGCACGGCCAGATCACACAGCTTGAGCGCTTCGACAAAGTCGTTGAACAGCGCCTTGGTGCGGGTATAGGTATGGGACTGGAAGGCGCAGATGATGCGCTTGAAATTCATCTGCCGGGCGGCCTTCAGGGTCGCGCACATCTCGGACGGATGATGCGCGTAGTCGTCGACCACGACCGCGCCCTTGGCGGTCACGCCGGTACGCTGGAAGCGGCGGGAGGAACCGGTGAAGGCGCCGAGGCCCGCGCTCACCGTCTCGCCCGGGATGCCCAGGAAGCGGGAAACCGCGCAGCAGGCCAGCGCGTTCATCATATTATGCCGGCCGGGCACCTGGAGTTCCACATGGCAGTACAGGTATTTGCCCGCCATGACGTCGAACCGGTAATAGCCGTTCTGCGTTTCGATCTTGTCCGCCCAGACGTCCGCACCCTCGGACAGGCCGAAGGTGAGCACGGTGCGCTCCGCGCCCTCGACCGCGCGCATGGCGTTCTCGTCGTCCGCGTTCGCGACGATCAGGCCGCCCGCGGGCACCAGCTCGCAGAACTCATGGAAGGAATGGACGATATCGTCGATATCCTTGAAGAAGTCGAGGTGGTCGGCCTCGACGTTGAGCACGACCGCGATGGTCGGCGCGAAGGACAGGAAGGAATTGCAGTATTCGCACGCCTCGGCGACGAATGTGCCGTGGCCGCCGATGCGCAGGGTGCCGCCGATGGCGGGCAGATTGGAGCCGACCATGACCGTCGGATCCATGGCCGCGCGCATGGCGATCATGGTCATCATCGAGGTGGTCGTGGTCTTGCCGTGGGTGCCCGACAGGCAGATGACGTTGTTATATTCGATCATCATCTGTCCCCAGGCCTGCGCCCGCTCGATGACCGGAATGCCCAGCTCATGCGCGCGGACGATCTCGGGGTTGTCGTCGTGCACAGCGGCGGTGCGGATGACGAGGGACGCGCCCTCGACGTTTTCGGGCAGATGGGCGTAGGTGATGCGCGCGCCCAGCAGCTCCAGACGGTCGGTGACGTCGGTCTCGGTGCGGTCAGAGCCGGTGACCGGCACGCCCTTGCTGAGCAGCAGCTCGGCCAGCGAGTTCATCGAAACGCCGCCGATGCCGATCAGATGGACGGGCTTCTTTTCCTGAATACAATATTGAATAGAAGGGGCCATAAAAGCAAGTGCCTCCTTAAAAATGTTAAAAAATAAGTTGGTTTTAAGAATCCATGTATCATTATATGAGAACCGGGCTAAAATATCAAGGACAACCCTTACAAAAAGCACGCATACAGAAAGGATTCTTTACACATTATGGAAATTACAGACATCAAATTCCGCCGGTTCAGCGACGAGGGGCGCCTGCGCGCCCTGGTTTCGGTCACATTCGACAACACCTTTGCCGTGCACGACATCAAGATCATCGACGGCGACGAGCGGCTCTTCCTCGCCATGCCCTCCCGGCGCATGCCCGACGGGCAGTACCGCGACATCGTCCATCCGGTCGGCTCCGACCTGCGCCGGGAGCTCGAAGAAAAGGTGCTGCGCGCCTATTTCAACGAAAAGCTGGGTAATTTCCTTCATTGACTTGTTTTTCGGTCTCTTTTTTGATAAAATAGGTGTTAAGTGCGCGGGAATTCTCCCGCGCGCACACCGAGACTTTCAGGAGATGAGACTTCACATGCGCGTAATGATTCTGTCCGTCACCGCGGGCTTCGGCCACCACGCGACCGCCAAGGCGGTCAGCGACCAGCTCGAAGCCATGGGCGCGACGGTAGAAACCTTCGATATTTATGAATACATCAACCGTGTCATCAAGGAAACCATTGACAAGGGCTACCTCTTTACCTCCAAGCACACCCAGGAGCTCTACCGCATCGGTTACCTGCTGGCCGAGAACGGCGGCGCGGGCTATCTGGCCACGCCGATCCCGACCGTCCGCATCATCAACCGGCTGGGCGCGTCCAAGTTCCTGCGCACCATCCGCGCGTTCGACCCCGACGTCATCGTCTGCACCCATATCTTCGCGGCGCAGCTCTGCGACGTTCTCAAGCGAAAAGGCCATCTGGGCGCGCCGACCATCGGCATCATCACCGACTACACCCTGCACCCCTATTGGGAAAAGGTGCCCCGCATCGAGTACATCGTCACCGCGAGCGAGCTGCTCGACTACCGCTGCCGCAAAAAGGGCATTTCGGCCGAACGCACCCTGCCTTACGGCATCCCGATCCACCCCAAATTCAATCAGGAGCTCAGCCGCGCGGACGCGGCGGCGCAGCTCGGCATCGACCCCGCGCGCCCGACCGTCCTCATGATGGGCGGCAGCATGGGCTATTCGGACAACGCGGAGCTGATCGAGAGCCTCGACCACACCGGCCTGCCCCTGCAGCTGCTGGTCGTCTGCGGCCGCAACGAGAAGCAGTACCGCGAGATGTGCGCCCTGGCCGACCGCCCCGACCGCAGGAGCAACTGCACCCTGCTGCCCTACGGCTTCGTCAACAACGTCGAGGTCATGATGAGCGCCTCCGACTGCATCATCACCAAGCCGGGCGGCCTCACCGTCTCCGAGGCGCTGGCCAAGCACCTGCCCATGGTGCTGGTCAACCCGATCCCGGGGCATGAGGAGCGCAACGTCGAGTTCCTCATGAACAACGGCATGGCCATGCTGGTCACCAAGACCTTCCCGGTCGACGAGGCGATCTATCACCTGTTCCAGAACCCCGACCGCATCAGCAACATGCGGCACACGATGGCCGCGGTTGCCCACCCCGACGCGACCGAACGGCTCAGCCGGTTCATCCTCGACCTCGGGGAATATGCGCGCAATGATTCCGAAATTCCGGACGATCTGGTCTTCGACGAGGACGAGGACTGATCTCCCGCGCCAACCAAATTGCCTTAAAACGGGCGGTATCCGTACATGGATGCCGCCCGTTTTGTCGTTTTTTCCCGCTTTTCAGCGTTTTTTCGTATTGCTCGAATTCTGCCGGATATTTTTTCTTGACATTCCGCTCCATCCCGCTATAATATAATTAAAATATTTTAATTAAAAAAATTTAACTAAAATTTTTGAGCAATCCAAAAGAACACTGAAAAGGAGATCCGAATTATGTTTGAAAAAGTACGCGATATCATTGTTGACACCCTGGGCTGCGACGCTGAGGAAGTAACGCCCGAAGCCAGCCTGTTTGACGATCTGGGCGCCGATTCCCT
>CAMEPU010000022.1 GCA_945932315.1 uncultured Clostridia bacterium | reverse complement strand
CACGAAAATCCGCGGCGTCGTCGACGCGCATAAGATGAATGCGGACGCGACAGCGATTCTCGAAAAAATGCATCTGCCGTATAAAGCGACCGATTCGATGCGTTCGCTGACGGTGGCCGGACATCAGCTCGTCGAGATCGCCCAGGCGGTCAGCCGGAACGCTGCAATCGTCATTATGGACGAGCCCACCTCGGCCATCGCGGACAGCGAGGTCGATATGCTGTTTGAACAGGTCGCGGCGCTCAAGGCGAGCGGAGCGGGCATTATTTACATCACCCACAAAATGGACGAGATCTTCCGCATCGCGGACGATATCACGGTCATCCGAGACGGCCAGATGGTCGAGACCGGTCCGGCCGAGAACTTCACCATCGACCGTGTGATCGCTCTGATGGTCGGCCGCGAGGTCGATGACCTGTATCCGGAAAACAAGGCCAAGATCGGCGACGTCGTGCTCGAGGTCAAAAACCTCACAAAGCGCGGCAAGTACCGGAATGTCAGCTTCCAGCTCCGGCGGGGCGAGATTCTGGGCTTCTCAGGACTGATCGGCGCGGGCCGAAGCGAGGTCATGCGCGCGGTATTCGGTCTGGAGCCCGCCGATTCGGGCGAGATCTGGCTCGAAGGAAAGAAACTGGACATCAAGCATTCGTCGGACGCCATCAAAGCGGGCATCGCGATGGTCACTGAGGATCGCCGCGGCGAGGGCATCATCCCGGCGGCCTCCTCTCAGGACAACCTGACACTGGCCGCGATCAAGACCCTGACTGATGCGGGCTTCGTGCTCAACGCAAAGAAAGAACTGGACGCAGCCAAGCGAATGATTCAGGCTATGTCGATCCGACTCGCGAGCGTGGATCAGCCGATCCGAAACCTCTCGGGCGGCAACCAGCAGAAGGTCATTCTGGGCCGCTGGATGCTTCTCCCGCTGAAGGTGTTGATTCTCGATGAACCAACCCGCGGCATCGACGTTGGTTCCAAGCAGGAGGTTCACCAGCTGATGTGCGATTTCGCGGAGAAAGGCTACGGCGTCATCATGATCTCCTCGGAGCTGCCCGAGATCGTCGGCATGAGCGACCGCGTGGTCGTCATGCACGAGGGCAACGTCAACGGCGAGCTGATGCGCGGTGAAGCCACCCAGGAATCGATTATGGAGCTTGCGGTCCAGTGAGGACGGCAGGGATCTTGTTTTGAGGAGTGAATTGAAAATATGAGCAACAATGGAATTATTGGTAATAAAGAGAGGGCTGCGAACGTTCGCACGAAGAAGAGCTTCGGCGAGCTGTACAGCAAGTACGGCACCTTCGTCGTCCTGGCCGTTCTGATCATCATTTCGGCACTGCTGAGCGACCGCTTCCTGACACCGTCCAACCTGATCAACATTCTCCGCCAGAACGCGGTTATCGCAATTGTGGGTTTTGGTTCCACCTTCATCATGTGTGTCGGCGGCATCAACATCGCGTACGATAAAGTCCTCGGTCTGACCGGCTGTGTCGGCTGTACCGCATTTGTCATGTCGGGCGGCAATATCGTAGTCGCGTTGGTTGCGGCTCTGCTCTGCGGCGCACTCGTCGGCGCGTTTTACGGCAGCATGGTCACCATGTTCAAGCTCCCGCCCTTCATCGTCGGTCTTGCAATCAGCTCGATCGCTGAAGGCATCGTTATGATCTATACCAACGCATCCCCGATTCAGGGCATCAAGGGCACCTGGTTCTCCTGGCTGGGACAGGGGTACATCTTCTCCATCCCGACGCCTATCGTGATCTGCCTGTTCATGATGGCACTGACCTGGTTCCTGCTCCGCAAGACCACTTTCGGCCGCCACTGTGTCGCGACCGGCGGCAACCGCGCAGCGGCTGAAGCCTGCGGTATCCGCACTAAGCGCGTTATCAACACCGTATATATTCTCGATGGCGTGTGCTGCGCACTGGCTGCCTGTGTCTTTATGGGCCGCTTGGGTGTTGGCCAGCCTTCCCCCGGTTCCGGCTACGGCTTTGATGCCATCACCGGCGTTGTCATCGGCGGCGCGTCTCTGGACGGCGGCTCGGGCGGCGCGGTTGGTACCCTCGTTGGTATCCTTGTTGTAGGCGTTCTGAACAATATCATGAACCTGAAGGGCATCAGCTCCTATTACCAGCTGCTGGTAAAGGGCTTCATGATCCTGATTGCTGTTATCATTGATATGAAGACCAAAGAATCCATTGCCAAGAGCGGCATGAAGAAGTCATAAATCAATCGGATACCAATTCATTCTCTTCTCTCTCTGCCGGGGCGGCGGGGGCGTTCCCGCCGCCAGAGGCAGTATACACGGTTTCTAAACTTTGGTTTTATCCGGGATCAATCCCCGGTGAAATGAGGAAAATACAGAAAGCAGAAAAGGAGAAATACTATGAAAAAGAGATTGTTTGCACTCGCGATGTCCGGCCTCATGTTGTTGTCCTGCGCGGCCTGTAGTGATCCTGCCGCTTCTTCCCCGTCCTCGGGCGGCGCATCTTCCGGAAATGCAGCCTCCTCCGGCGCGTCCTCCTCGGCTGCCGCGGCTTCGGACGGCAAGCTGACCCCGAAGCATGGCGATAAGTTCCAGGTTGCCTATCTGAACCGCCGCAATGACAATGAGTTCCTGGTCTGGATGATGGATGAATGCGTGCAGCGGCTGAAGGATGACGGCCGCTTTGAGGTTGCCACTTATGACGGCATGAACGACAACCAGAAGCAGGTTCAGCAGATCGAGGACTGCATCACGATGGATGTCGACTTTGTCTGCGTCTCCGTCAATGACGGCACGGCGCAGAATGATGCGCTGCAGCTGCTGAAGGAAGCCGGGATTCCGATCATCTGCATCTCCACGGAGCCGACCGTGATTCCCGAGGGCGGCGTAATGGTCGGCGTTAATAATGTCGATCTGGGCTATGCTGAAGGCCAGGCTGTAGCAGAGAATATGCCTGAGAACGCCAAGATCCTCTATATGGCCGGCCGCTCCGGCACCACCATCTCCTCCGACCGCAAGGACGGCTTCTTCCAGGCGCTCGAGGACTCCGGCCGCACCGATTACGAGATCCTGGAAGACAGCATCGAGGTTGACTACACCGCTGCACAGGGTATGAAGATCATGGAAGACTGGATCATCGCGTATGACGATTTTGATGTTGTCGCTACCGTCAACGATCAGTCCGCTTACGGCGCGGTTCAGGCGCTGCAGGCAGCCAATCGTCTGGACGGCGTTCAGGTTTACGGCATCGACGCAGAGACTGTTATGATGGAATGCATCAAGAACGGCGAGGCCGTTGCCTCCATCAAGCAGGACGTTCCCGGTCATGGCCAGAAGGTCTATGAAGTAATCTGTGACCTCATCGACGGCAAGACGGTTGAGTCCCGTTACGACATCCCAGCCGTTACCGTTACCATCGACAACGTTGATCAGTATCTCTGATCCTTTTGAAAAGCAAACCGAACGCTCGACGCATTTCTTCGGAATTTGAATAAGGCGTGAACCCCGCGCGGCGTACGAATTCCGTACGCCGCGCTTTTTTATCAATCCGCGCAGAGCGCGGAAACTATGGAGTGATATTTTTGGATGGTGTGCAGATGGAGGAAAAGACGGAAACAGAAACACTGCCGCAGATTCCGGCGTTCGACCGGCAGGAAGGCATGTTTTACGCGCTGCTGATATTCGCGGGCGGGCTGGTCGGCGCATATGCCTTGCGGCTCTGCGGCGCGCTGGCCACCGCGCAGACCGGCAATATGATGAGCGCGATCTGGGCCTTTCAGAACGGTGCACCGGGGGAGGGATGGATTCGCGTCCTCGGTGTGCTGCTCTATGCGGCCGGAATAACAATCGCCATTCTGCTGCCGCCTGCGCTGCGAAAACGGAATGTGGATTGGGAACCGGTCTATCTCATCACGGAGATTGCGCTGCTGATGACGGTTCTGCTGATTCCGGAGGACGTCAGCCAGATATGGCGCGCGGCACCCATTTTTCTCATGGGTTCGATGCAGTTTCAGTCCTTTCCCTCCTGCAACGGCGTCCCGCTCACGACTCTGTTCTGCACCGGCAATTTCCGTCAGATGGTCGTCCATTTTTGGGCGTACCGCGCGGATCACAGCCCGATGGCGCTTCGCCGCGTTCTGGTCTACGGCACTTCGATTATCATTTACATGACCAGCGTGGCGATCGGCTATCAGCTGCTGCTCAGAACGCGGCGCATGGGGATTTATCTCCCCTGCGCGGTTTTGCTGCTGGCGCTTCTGGTGCGCCGGATTGACAAACAAACAATCAGCAAGTGTTAAAAAGGAGGATATGCTTATGCTTCGCAAGGAATATGAACGAGTCAGCCCGGAGTCGGTCGGTATCCCGTCGGTCGCGATCTGGGAGATGATTGAAGAGCTTGAAAAAATCACCGAGATGCACGGCATCATGGTTCTGCGGCACGGCAAGGTCTGTGCCGAAGGCTGGTGGAGTCCGTACGGCCCGGGCGTGCGCCACGGACTGCAGTCGCTGACCAAAACCTACGCGGCGACCGCGATCGGCATCGCCTATACCGAGGGCCAGCTCCGGCTGGACGAAAAGCTTGTCGATCTGTTCCCGGCCTATCTGCCGGTCAACGTGAGCGAAAATCTAAAAAAACTGACCATTTACGACACCCTGATCATGAGCACCGGCATGGAGACCTGTACGCTGGGAAGCGCGGATTGGATCCGTGAGTTCTTCGCGACCACCGTCGCGCATGAGCCGGGCACCGCGTATTATTACAACACTGCGGGTTCGGGCATGCTGGGCGAGATCATCAAGGTCAAGACGGGCCTGTCGCTGGATGAATACCTGTGCGAGAAGCTGTTTTGCAAGCTGGGGATCGATGAAAACAACATCGACTGGCTCCGTTCCAAGGACGGCCATGAGATCGGCGGCGGCGGTATGCTGGCCACGACCGAGGACAACCTCCGCCTGATGGAGCTGTACTTGAACGGCGGCGTCTGGGAAGGCGAGCGCCTGCTCGCCGAGGACTTTGTGCAGATGGCGACCACGAAGCAGATCGATACCGATATCGCCTGCACGAACGGCCCGCTTGCTACCGACCATCTGCTGGGCTACGGCTTCCAGATGTGGATGTGCCAGCCTGAGGGCGCGTACCGTTCGGACGGCGCGTTCGGCCAGTACGGTATCGTGTTCCCGAAGCAGGATATGATCATCTCCTTCAACGAGTCGGGTGCGCAGGACGACAACGGCACCCAGCGCCCGCTGGATGCGATCTACAACACGATTTTGAAACATCTGTCGGACGAGCCCCTGCCCGAAGACCCCGGTGCATGGAAAAGACTGCGCCACCGCATGAGCCATCTGGCCATCGAGCGCCCCACATTCCAGCCCCATTCGCCGCTCGTCAAGCGCCTGTCCGGCAAATGGTTCAAGGTGACAGCGGGCAGCGTGTTCCTTCAGCCCTCCAAGATCTGCTTTATCTCGAGCAAGGATCAGCAGGGCGATATCTCGGCTTTCAAGTTTGATTTTGGCGTGAACGCGTGCACGATGACCTATATCGTGAACGGCGAGACGAAAACATTGGATATTGCGATGGACGGCACCCGCCGCCTGAACGAGGTGTTCAGCCTGGAGACCGCCTTCCACAAGTGCTATGCCAGCGCGTTCTGGGCCGCGCCCAACAAGCTGCGCCTGGTCTGCCGCTGGATTGAGAGCGCGTATGAGCATCGTCTCACCTTTGTGTTTGACGGCCCCGAGACCGAGATCGGCTGCGATGATCTCGTGCTGTTCGCACCCAACAACCAGACGTCCGCGCATGCGGTACGCGTTTAAAGAAAGGAGCTGTCCCCATGATCCGCAGGGAATATGAACGAGTCAGCCCGGAATCGGTCGGCATTCCGTCGGCCGCGATCTGGGAGATGGTGGAGGCGCTCGAAGAGGTCGCCGAGATGCACGGCGTGATGGTCATGCGGCACGGCAAGGTCTGCGCCGAGGGCTGGTGGAGTCCGTATGGCCCAGGCGTGCCGCACGGTCTGCAGTCGCTGACGAAAACCTACGCGGCCACCGCGATCGGCATTGCCTATACCGAGGGACTGCTGACGCTCGACGAAAAGCTGGTCGATCTGTTCCCGGCGTATCTGCCCGCCGAGGTCAGCGAAAACCTGAAAAAGCTGACCATTTATGACGTGCTCATCATGGGCAACGGCATGGACAGCTGCACGCTGGGCGGCGCGGACTGGATCCGCACCTATTTTGAAACCCCGGTTGTGCACGAGCCGGGCACGGCGTTTTACTATAACACCGCCGGCTCAAGCATGCTGGGTGCGATCATCAAGGTAAAAACCGGGAAATCGCTCCACGCCTACCTGTGCGAAAAGCTGTTTGATAAAATTGGCATCGACAAGAACAACATCGGCTGGATCCGGACCCAGGACGGCATGGAGGTCGGCGGAGGGGGCATGCTGGCCACGACCGAGGACAACCTCCGCCTGATGGATCTGTACCGGCAGGGCGGCGTCTGGGAGGGCGAGCGCCTGCTCGCCGAAGACTTCGTCCGGATGGCGACCACCAAGCAGATCGACACCGAGGAGGCCTGCACGAACGGCCCGCTCGCGATCGACCACCTGCTGGGCTACGGTTTCCAGATGTGGATGTGCCAGCCCGAGGGCGCGTACCGTTCGGACGGCGCGTTCGGCCAGTACGGCATCGTGTTCCCGGAGCAGGACATGATCATCTCGATCACCGAGACGAGTGCCGCCGATGACGACGGCGCCCAGCGCCCGCTCGACGCGGTTTACAACACGATCTTAAAGCATCTGTCGGACGGGCCTCTGCCCGCCGATCCCGCGGCCGAAGCCGCGCTGCGCCACCGGATGAGCCATCTGGCCATCGAGCGGCCGCCCTACCGGCCGTATTCTCCGATCATCGGGCAGATTGACGGCGCGGTCTGGAAGATCGCGGACGGTATGACCTTCCTGACCCCTTATCCGCTCGATCATTTGTCCAAGAAATACCTGACCACCGGCATCCGGGAGTTCCGCTTCCGCTTCGGCGTCAACCGCATGCAGATGGACTATCTGGAGGACGGCGAGCGCAAGTCGGTCGAGATTGCGATGGACGGCACCCGCGCGCTGAATATTCTCCCGAACAGCCGGACGCCCTATCACAAAGTGTATCTGAGCGCATACTGGGCGGACGGACAGACGCTGCGCCTGACCTGCCGCTGGATCGAGAGCGCGTATGAGCACACGCTCGACTTTGCGTTTGATGATCCGACGGTCCGGATTACTTTCCACGATCTGATCGTTCTGCGCGAGCCGGCCGATCCCAAACCGGTTCTTGCGGTGCGCGCATAAATTTTTGGAAGTGAGGTTCTTTTCATGAAACACGAACGTTTTGATTTGACGCCCGATGGCCGCGTTTATCTGACAAGCTACATCCATGACATCTCGGCGCAGAAGCCCAGCGAGGTCGAGGCCTGGCGCTGGGAGCTGCGCCCGCGCGACGCCTGGCAGATTGAAAAACGGCCTGCCGTCATCATTTTCCCGGGCGGCGGTTATACGATGCTGTCCGACCGGGAAGCCGAGCCGATTGCGCTGGCCTTTTTGCGTGAGGGCTTCAACACCTTTGTCTGCTATTATTCGCTGGGCGATGATTCTGCATTCCCCGGCCCGCTGGAGGACGCGGCCAAAGCCGTATGGCTGGTGCGCAGCCACGCGGAGGAGTGGGGCATTGATCCGGACGCGATCGCGGTCATGGGCTTTTCAGCCGGTGCGCACGTCGCGGGCCTGATCAGCGCGGAGTGGAACTACGGCGGCCTGGAGGAGCGCCTCGGGATCCCTGCGGGCGGCGCGAAGCCGAACGCGGCTGCCATCGGCTACGGCCCCTGCTGCCTGATGGGCGGCGGGAAGGTCGGCACGGTGGAGACCGGCGCGATGATCAGCCAGCAGCCGCCCGAGTTTGAGTATCATAAATATCTGGGCGAGCATGTGCCGCCCATGTTCATCTGGCATACCTGGCACGACCCGCTCTGCCCGTCCTTCCACGCTCTGGCGCTGGCAAACGCGCTGTCGGAAAAGAACCTGCCCTATGAGCTCCACATTTTTGGCCGGGGCACGCATGGGATGGCACTGTGCGATGATCTGACCGATTATGAAGCGCCGGTTGAGGTGCGGCCGAAGAACGCGAGCCTCTGGCCGCAGATGGCCTCCCAGTGGATGAAGGAGCTGTTCCATCTCGCGCCCTGAAGGCCTGCAAAAAAGGAGAAAAAGTATGAATCTGAAGAATTACTCCCGCGACGAGATCGACCCCATGAATCCGATGCGGCCGACCCATTACGGTCTGTTCGACCGCACGGTTGATGTGGGCGGGCGCGCGCGCCGGTTCCTGTACTATGTGCCCGACGGCGCGATGGCGTCGACCGCGGGCGTGATGCTGCTGCCGCCGAGCGGCGTGACCGCGGCCGAGTTCCTCGAGCACAGCAGCTGGCGGCAGCTCTGTGAGACCGAGGAGTGTAAGGAAAAATTCATCCTCTGCGTGCTCGAAGCCGAGCCCGGCGGCTGGCGCGACGGGGAGCGCTACGGAGATCCCGCGGGGGACGCCGCCTATGTCGAAGCGGTGTTCGGCGAGTTTTCCCGGCGCAATCTGTTCTGTGTGCACGAGTCCAAGTATTATCTCGTCGGTTACGGCGCGGGCGCGGCCGCCGCGCAGCGCGCGGCGCTGACCAATCCGGCGCTCTATGCCGGTCTGGCCTGCGTCGCTTCCACGCCGGTCGATCCCGCGTTCCGCGAGCAGGCGTGCGCTGACGCCTGCCTCAATTTTGACGGGTTTGAAGACCCCGAAAACCGGATGGGACTGCATAAGGGCGATATCCCGCTGCCCGTCTGGATGATTGCGGCCGACGCGGAGGGCGAGGCGGACTGCACGGCTGACCTGCGCGGGTGGTGCGCGCGCAACGGCGCGGTGCTCCGGCCGGGGCGGGTCGCACCCGATACGATCGCGTTTGTGCGCGAGGCCGAGACCGATTATCCGGTCAATCAGGACCGCGAGGCCTACCGCGTGTGGAGCAGTCTCGTTCCAAACGCCCGGGATAATCTGGGCGAGGCGGTCAACCGCCGAATCTGGAAAGATTTCCTGAGCCGGGTGCGCCGCTGGATGAGCGAGCCGGGCGGCAGCCTGCGCATGACCGAGGACCCGGTGCGCGATCTGAACTGTGAATATCATTTTGAGCTGGTCGGCGGCTGGATGCGCGAATGGTATGTCTATGTGCCCGACCAGGTGCGGGCGAACCCGTCGAAGCCCGTGCCCGTCGTCTTTGCAAACCATGGCTACACCTGCTCGGGCGAGATCTACCTCGGCAATTCGGGCTGGAACCGGGTCGCCGACCGCTACGGCTTTCTGGTCATCGCGGCGACCGCACCCTATGACCTCATTCAGGGAAAAGGGGAGAACGAGGCCTGCAAGTTTGACAACACTTCGCTGCCCGCCTGGAACATCTTCGGCAAGCCCGACCGACCGGACGAGATCGCGTTTTTCCGGCATATGCTGGAAGATGTGCGCGCCCGCTTCGCGGTTGATGAAACGCGGGTCTACGCGACCGGCCATTCCTGGGGCAGCATGATGACGCAATATCTGGGCATGGCGATGCCCGAGGTCTTCGCGGCGATTGCGCCCTGCTCGGGCGTGCTGTTTGACGAGCACGACGAGACGCTGCTGCGCAATCCGCAGATCATTCAGAAGCCGCGCGCCGAACTGCCGGTCTGGATGTTTGTGGGTGAGATGGAGCCCTGGCTCTTCCCCCATCTGCCCGAGGGCGAGAACGCCCCGGCGCGCAGCATCCGCCTGTGGTGGCAGCGCAACGGCCTGCCCGGCGAAGCGCCGGACACCTTCGAAGAGGGCTGGCATGCGCACGGCCGCTGGCACGATCTGACCTATCAGAAGGAAGAGCGTCCGCTGCTGCGGTACACCTGGGTCGGGTACATGCCCCACGCGACCATGCCCGAGATGTCCTTCCGCATCTGGGAGGAGTTCTTTCGCCACTTCGCGCGGGAGGATGGAAAGGCGGTTTACACGCCCTGACGCGTGTCACAAATGTGCGCCGCAAAAGGTGTGTGATTTTATGATTTGGTGTGTAATTTCAAGGAGTTTCGCCAAAACTATTGCGGAAATTTGGTGAAATGGTACAATTTAATCAGAGAATAAAAACGATAAAAAAGCGGCGCCGCCGAACGCCGGGGGCGGGGGAAAAGCATGAGTGCGAAAATGTTTAACAGGTCGATGCTGATTCTGCTCGCGGCGACGTTTTTCTACATGACCAGCCTGATGATGCTGGGGCCGATCATGGCGGGCTACTGCGGTTCGCTGGGCGGCAGCGCGGTGGTCATGGGGCTGGTTGCCGGGATGTCAAATTTCGCTGCGCTGCTCTGCCGGCCCTTTGTCGGCCCGGCGGTCGACCGCTGTGACCGGCGGATGATCGGCCTGCTCGGGATGGCGTCGATGCTGGTCGGCGCGGCTGTCAGCGCGCTGGCCTCCAATGTCTGGGTGCTGATGTTCGGTCGCCTGTTCACGGGCGCCGGTTTCGCGATCAGCTCGGGCACGCTGTCCACCTGGGTGGCGTCCAGCCTCCCGCATGAGCACATCGGTCAGGGCATGGGCCTTTATGGCATGGTGCAGCCGATCTGTCAGGCGGCGGGCATCCGCTCGGTGCCCATCGACGAGCACGGTGTGGCCAACTGCACCTATTATATCGGCCTCGATCTGGGACTGGCCTTCGGCCCGACCCTGTCGGGCGCGCTGTACGGCGCGTTTGGCGAGCAGGGGCTGTTCCTTGCGCTGGCGGCCGTTCCCGCGCTTTCGATTGTCGTCCTGGCGGCATCCAAACGGGTGCTGGACCGGCTTGTACTTTAATTTTTCATTGCCTCTTTCCTTTTTTCTCTTCTCTCTTTTATTTCTCGACAAACCGGTCTGCCGAACGCAGACCGGTTTGTCAGCATAAGGGGTTCTGAAATGGGGGAGCGGGGCGGACATTTCGGCGCCGGGGTATGGCGGCACATGGATTTGGGGGGAGCAAAACATGAAGATAAGAAAGCTGGAACCGGAGCGTCTTTTGTTTTCAGACCGCGATCTGGTGCGGATTCTGGTTCCGCTGCTCATTGAACAATGCCTGACAAATGTGGTTGGACTGGTCGATACCATGATGATCTCCGGGCTGGGCGAGGCCGCAGTCTCGGGCGTGTCGCTGATCGATTCGGTCAATATTCTGATCATCCTGCTGTTCAGCGCGCTGGGCGCGGGCGGCGCGATTGTCGCCGGCCAGTATCTCGGCCAGCGGGAGGAGCGGCGGGCGCGGCACGCGGGCAATCAGCTCATGCTGCTCATGGCGGGACTGGGCGTGCTCGTGATGCTGGCGCTCTATCTGATGCAGAATCTGATCCTGCGGTATCTGTTCGGCAGCATCGAACCCGCCGTCGAGGCGAATGCCCGCACCTATCTGACCATCGTCTGGCTGTCTGTCCCGGCGATCGCGGTCTTTAACGGGGGCGCTGCGCTCCTGCGCGCGATGGGCGACACCCGGTCGAGCATGCTCTGCTCGCTGACGATGAACGTGGTCAACATTTCGGGCAACGCCCTCCTGCTTTACGGTCTCAAATGGGGCGTCGAGGGCGCGGCGCTCCCGACCGCGCTCGGCCGGTATGTTGCAGCCTTTCTGGTGGTGCGCAAGCTGCTCGACCGACGCAAGACGCTCTGCCTGGAGTGGTCGGATCTGCGGCATATCGACACGAAGACGATCGGCCGGGTGCTGCGGCTCGGCATTCCGAACGGACTCGAAAACAGCATGTTCCAGTTCGGCAAGCTCATCATGGTCAGCGTGGTCGCGGGCTTCGGAACGGTGTCGATCGCGGCGAACGCGGTCTGCAACGGGCTCGGCACCTTTCAGCTGCTGCCTGGTATGGCGGGCGGCCTGGCGATCACGACGGTGGTTTCCCGCTGCGTGGGCGCGGGCGATTTTGAGCAGGCGCGGTATTATACCCGGCGGCTGGTCGGCGTGATCTATCTCATGCTGATCGTGTTCAACACCGCGCTGTTCCTCTGTCTGGATTCTGTGCTCGGGCTGTATCACCTCTCACCCGAGGGCTTCGCCATGGCGCGCCACGCCATGCTGGTGCACGGCATCGCGTCGATGGCCCTCTGGCCGCTGGCTTTTTCCATCCCCAACACTTTGCGCGCGGCCGGGGACGTCTGTTTCGTCATGGTTGTCTCCACCGTTTCCATGTGGGTGCTCCGCGTGGCCGGCGGATATTTCATCGCGGTCGTGCTCGACTGGGGCATGATCGGCGTCTGGCACGCGATGAACATCGACTGGTGCCTGCGTATCGCCTGCTTTGTTCCGCGCTATCTGGGCACGAAATGGTATGCGTTCCGGCTGAAGGAGTAGTGCGCGGAAATCCGGAAAGCAATTGACAGAATGCACAAAATGGTATATGATAACAATAGAAAATAAAAACATAATACCAGCATGAGTCCCCTGCGGGGATAAAGAGAATTCGGTGCAAGTCCGAAGCGAACCCGTCACTGTAACAGGGAGCAAAGCGCAATGATGTCATTGGGACCGTCCGTCCTGAGAAGGCGCGCAGAGCTGAGATCTGGAGCCAGGAAACCTGCTCATGCTGTTTTCGACCACGACTACGGTGATTAGTCTCTGTGGACGAATGGGCGGAAGTGTTTCGGGATGGGAAGCATTGCATTCTATTTCAAAAGACCACGTCCTTTTGTTGGGCAGCCGTGTGGCTGCTCATTTTTTTTCGAGGAGGATGCTTATGAAAAGCAAACTGTCCAAATCTGAGCGCGGGCTTCTGCGCTCTGCCTGTGCCGTTTCGGCGGCCGGCGTGTTCTGCGCGCCCGCCGGGGCGATGCACATCATGGAGGGCTTTCTGCCCCAGACCCATGCCATTGTATGGGGCGCGATCTGCCTGCCCTTTGTGGTCTGGGGTCTGATCTCCATGAAGAAGATCGTGGCGGAGCACCGCAAGGCCGTGCTGCTGCTGGCCATGATGGGCGCTTACGCCTTCGTGCTCTCGGCGCTCAAGATGCCGAGCGTCACCGGCTCGTCCAGCCATCCGACCGGTACCGGTCTGGGCGCTGTGCTGTTCGGCCCCGCGCCGATGGCGGTGCTGGGCATGATCGTTCTGCTGTTCCAGGCCATCCTGCTGGCGCACGGCGGCCTGACCACGCTGGGCGCGAACACCTTCTCGATGGCCATCGCCGGTCCCTTCGTCAGCTTCGGCGTGTACAAGCTCTGCCAGAAGCTGAAGGTCAACCGTCTGGTATCGGTGGGCATCGCCTGCGCGCTGGGCGATCTGTTTACCTACTGCATTACGGCGGGTCAGCTCGCGCTGGCGCATCCGGGTGAAGCAGGTGTGGCGGCTGCGATGGTCGAATTCATGGGCGTATTCGCGCTGACGCAGGTTCCGCTGGCCATTGTCGAGGGCATCCTGTCCGCGATCGTGGTCATGATGCTGGAATCCTTCGCCAAGCCCGAGCTGCGCGAGATCGGCTTTTTGAGCAAGGAGGCTGTGAAGGTATGAGCAAGAAACAGGTTCTGACGATTCTGGCGCTGATTCTGGTCTGCGCTGTGATTTTGATTTTCCCCCTGATGACCATCCGTGACAGCGAGTTCGGCGGCGCTGATGGCGCGGCTGAGGAGGTCATCGCCGAGCTGGATCCCGACTATGAGCCCTGGGCGGAGAGCATCATCGAGCTGCCCGGCGGCGAGACCGAGTCCCTGCTGTTCTGCCTGCAGGCTGCGCTGGGCGCGGCGGTCGTCGGTTTCGGCTTCGGCTATCTGGTGGCCCGGAAGAAGTACCGCAGCGAGGAAGCGGCATAATGGCGCACGGTCATAGCCACCATGCCGGAGGCATGCTGACTCTGGACGCCCTGGCGGCCCATTCGGGTCTCCGGGGCGTTAGCCCTGCTCTGAAGACCTTTTTCAGTGTGGCGTGCTTGCTGCTTTGCGTGGGCGCGGCCGACGCGGTCGTGGGCGCGGCGGTGGCCTGTTCGATGATCTGGATCATCTGGCGGCTGAGCGGCGTGCCGCTGGCGCGGCTGCTGCGGCTGCTGCGCGTGCCGATGCTGTTTCTGGTGCTGAGCTGTCTCGTGATCCTGATCGAATGGCTGGGCGCACCCGCGGGGCTGTTCTGCGTGCCGCTGGGCGCGCACTGGCTGTGCGTGACGGAAGCGAGCCTGCATCAGACCGCGACCCTGTTTTTTCAGGCGTTCGGCGCGGTATGCTGCCTGTTCTTCCTGAGCACGTCCACTCCCATGCCTCAGCTCATCGAGGTATTGCGCAGATGCCATCTGCCCGAGCTGATGATCGAGCTCATGTATCTCATCTACCGCTACCTGTTCGTGCTGCTCGAGACCCAGCGTCAGATGACCGTGGCGGCCACGGCCCGGCTGGGCTATGTGGGCTGGCGGCGGTCGGTGTCCACGGCGGGGCGGATCAGCGGCGGCCTGCTGGCCTCGTCCTTCCGCCGCAGCAGCGCCTGTTTTGACGCGATGGAGGCGCGGGGCTACGAGGGCAAGATCTCCTTTCTGTCCCACACGCCGCCCCTTCATCTGCGCCACGCGCTGGCAGCCGGGGCGTACCTCGCGCTGCTGTCGCTTTTGATTCTGATTCGGAAAGGGGGGATCGCTCTGTGACAGAGCCGATTCTCCAGTTGGAGCATATTTCCTATACCTATCCCGACGGCCCGCTGGCCGTCGAAGACCTGAGCGTTTCGATCGCGAAGGGTGAGCGGGTGGCTGTCCTCGGCCGGAACGGCGCGGGCAAATCGACCTTTTTCCTGCTCTGCAACGGCATTCTGGAGCCATCTGCCGGCACCGTCCGCTGCTGCGGCAAGCCGGTCACCCGAAATAAAAAGGACCTGATCGAGCTGCACCGCCGGGTGGGCATCGTCTTTCAGGAGGCCGAGAACCAGATTCTGGCCGTCACGGTCGAGGGCGAGGTATCCTTCGGCCCCATGAACCTGGGGCTGCCGCTCGGCGAGGTCGAACGGCGGACGGCGCACGCACTCGACCGCATGGGACTGTCGGAATACGGGCAGCGTTCGCCCCAGTATCTCTCAGGCGGTGAGAAAAAGCGGGTCACCATTGCGGACATTCTGGCGATGGAGCCCGACGTGATCCTGCTCGACGAGCCGACGGCGTCCCTCGATCCCGAGAACGTCGTCCTATTGGAAAAGACCCTCGACCAGTTGACGGCGGCCGGGATCGCCCTTCTGGTCAGCACGCACGACGTCGATTTCGCAGCGCGCTTCGCCCGGCGGGGGCTGGTGTTCTCCCGGGGCAGGCTGATCGCCGACGGCGCGCTCGACAGCCTGTTCTCCCGGCGCGAGTTGCTCGAGGAGGCCGGACTGCGCAAGCCCTGGATCTGGCAGGCGGCCGAGACGCTGCGGCCGGGCGAGGGCACATATCCCATGACGATGGAGCAGTTCGCACGCTGGAAAGAAGCGCGTGACTGAACTGTATCCGGAAAGGAGCCGGCGATGCTGGAACATTATATTGCGGTAGGCCAGCAGCGGATGCGCTGCGGCTACACGACGGGCACCTGCGCCGCCGGCGCCGCCCGGGCGGCGGCCGAAGCCCTGCTGCGGGGCGGTTTCCCCACGCAGATCCGGGTGGACACCCCGGCGGGCATCCCGGTGCTGCTCGAGCCCGAAGCGCAGCAAAAGGGCGCGGACTGGGCGTCCTGCGGCGTCCGGAAGGACGCGGGGGATGACTGCGACGTGACCGACGGCGCGCTGATCGTGGCCACGGTGTCCCGCATCCCGTCCGGGATCGAGATCGACGGCGGTATGGGCGTCGGCCGGGTCACCCGGCCCGGGCTCAACCAGCCGGTGGGCGCGGCCGCCATCAACAGCGGCCCCCGGCAGATGATCGCCGAGCAGGCGCGGCAGGCGCTGCGCGAGGCGGGCGCGGGCTGCGGGCTGCGGATCGTGATCTCGGCGCCCGAGGGTGGGACCCTCGCGGCCAAGACCTTCAATCCCCGGCTGGGGATTGAAGGCGGCATTTCCATTCTGGGCTCGACCGGCATCGTCCGGCCGATGAGCCGGCAGGCGCTCGTCGATACGACCCGGGCGGAGCTCGAGGTGCTCCGCGCCGAGGGCGTGTGCGACCTGCTCATGACGCCCGGCAACTACGGGGCGGATTTCGCCGCCCACACCCTGGAACTTGATATGAACCGCGCCGTCCAGTGTTCCAACTTCATCGGAGACGCGCTGGACAACGCGGTGAATCTTGGCTTTTCGTCCGTGCTGCTGGTGGGCCATGTCGGCAAGCTGTGCAAGCTGGCCGCCGGGATCACGGACACCCATTCCCGCACCGCCGACGGGCGGCGGGAGGTCTTTGTGACGCACGCCGCGCTGTGTGGGGCGGAAACGCCCCTGCTGCGGCAGCTTTACGACGCCGCCACGACCGATGCTGCGCTCGAACTGCTCGAGCGGGCCGGGCTGGCCGGAGCGGTGCTCGATTCGATCGCCCATGCGGTGGGGGAGACCCTGCAGCACCGGGCGGGCGCGATGAACGCGCAGGCGATTCTGTTCTCGCAGGCCGCCGGGCGCAGTGCCATGACGACGGGCGCGGCCGAACTGCTGCAAAAGCATCGGGCCGAGTCCCATTCCCTTTGAACATCCAACCGATCTCAGGAGGTTTTTTTATGATACACTTTGTCGGCGCCGGTTCGGGCGCAGAAGACCTGATCACCCTGCGCGGCGCGAAGCATCTGGCCGAGGCCGATGTGGTGATCTACGCCGGTTCGCTCGTCAACCCCGCGCTGCTCAAAAATTGCCGCGCGGACTGCGAGATCCACGATTCGGCTTCCATGACCCTCGAAGAGGTGCTGGAAGTGATGGATCGCGCCGAGGCGGCGGGCAAGACCACGGTGCGCCTGCACACGGGCGACCCGTCCATCTACGGCGCGATCCGGGAGCAGATGGACGCGCTGCAGGAGCGGGGTTATGAATACGACGTGACCCCCGGCGTGTCCTCGTTCTGCGGCGCGGCCGCGGCGCTCCGCGCGGAGTACACCCTGCCCAACGTGAGCCAGACCGTCATCATCACGCGCGCCGAGGGCCGCACACCGGTGCCCGAGGGCGAACAGCTCAAGAAGCTGGCCTCCCACGGCAGCACCATGGTGCTCTTCCTCTCGTCCAGCCTGCTCGAAAAGGCGCAGCAGGACCTGATGGACGGCGGCTACAGCCCGGACACCCCGGCGGCTATCGTCTACAAAGCGACCTGGCCGGACGAGAAGGTGTTCCGCTGCACGGTGTCCACGCTGGCGCAGACCGCGCGGGAGAACAACGTGACCAAGACGGCGCTCATCACGGTGGGCGGCTTTTTGGGCAGCGCGTACGACCGCTCGCTGCTGTATGACCCGGGCTTTTCCCACGGCTGCCGGGAGGCGTCCCGGTGATCAGCCTGATCGCCTTCACCCGCCGGGGCTGCGCGCTGGGCAAGCGGCTGGCCGACGACTTGGGCGGGCGGCTGTGGACGACCGCGCGGCTGGCCGACGAGCTGGGGCTGCCCGCCTGTGGCAGCCTGCAGGGCTGGACGGCGGCGCGCTTCCAGGACAGCCGGGCGCTGGTGTTCATCTCGGCGGCGGGCATCGCCGTCCGGGCGATCGCGCCCTTTGTGAAGGATAAATTTTCCGATCCCGCCGTCGTGTCGGTCGATGAAGCCGGACAATTCGTTGTTCCGCTGCTCTCCGGGCACGTGGGCGGGGCGAACGACCTCGCGCGCCGCGTGGCGGCGCTGACGGGCGGGCAGGCCGCGATCTCGACGGCCACCGACGTCAACGACCTGTTCGCCGTCGACCAGTGGGCGCGGGAGCAGGGGCTGATTTTGTGCGAACGGGCACAGGCCAAGGCGGTCTCGGCGGCGCTGCTCGAGGGCAAGCCGGTCGGGTTTCGCTCGGCGTGGCCGGTCGAAGGGGCGCTGCCCCGGGGGCTGAGCGTGGAAAATGCGCCCCTCGGGATCAGCATCGGCCTGAGCACGGCCGAAAACCCCTTCGTGAGCACGCTCCATCTGGTGCCCCGGGCGGTGACGCTGGGCATCGGCTGCCGGCGGGGAGCTGAGCATGCTCAGCTGGAAGCCGGACTTGCCGAATTTCTCACGCGGAACGCCATCCCGGCGGGCGCGGTCTGCGGGTTGGCTTCCATTGATCTCAAAAAGGGCGAGCCGGGGCTGCTCGCTCTGGCGCAGGCGCACGGCTGGCCGGTCACGTTCTATGCGGCGGCCGAGCTGGCGCAGGAGACCGGGAACTTCCCGCCGTCCGCCTTTGTAGAGAAAACAACAGGCGTGGACAACGTCTGTCAGAGAGCCGCCCAGCGGGCGGGCGGAACGGTATTCGTTCCCAAAACCGTCTGCCGGGGCGCGACCTTCGCCGCGGCCATCGGGCCGGTGCGGCTGAGCTGGGGAAAATAGGAGGATTGTTATGAAGAAGTTATATATCATCGGCCTTGGGCCGGGCGCCGGGCAGGATCTGACCGGCCGGGCGGTGGCCGCGCTCGAAGCGTCCGACGTCATCGTGGGCTACACGGTCTATGTCGACCTCGTGCGGGAGGCCTATGCGCATAAAGAATTGCTTTCCACGCCCATGCGGCAGGAGACCGAGCGCTGCCGGATGGCGCTCGAGCTGGCCGACACCGGCAAGACGGTGGCCATGGTCTGCTCGGGCGACCCGGGCGTTTACGGCATGGCGGGACTGTGCTATGAGCTGTCCCCCGAATGGCCCGAGGTCGAGCTTGAGGTCATCCCGGGCATCACGGCGGCCTGCGGCGGCGCGGCCGTGCTGGGCGCGCCCCTGATGCACGACTTCTGTCTGGTCTCCCTGTCCGACCTGATGACGCCCTGGGAGAAGATCGAGGCCCGGCTGCGCGCCGCGGCGCAGGCCGATTTTGTGCTCTGCCTGTACAACCCCTCGAGCCACAAGCGGAAGGATTACCTGCAGAAGGCCTGCGACATCCTGCTCGAGTCCAAGTCGCCCGAGACCCCGTGCGGCTATGTCAGCCAGATCGGCCGCGAGGGCGAAAGCCATACCGTTCTGACCCTTGCCGAGCTGCGCGAGGCGCAGGTCGATATGTTCACGACCGTCTTTGTGGGCAACAGCCAGACCAAGGTCATCGGCGGCCGTCTGGTCACGCCCCGGGGCTATTTACAGCGATGAAGGTGCTGTTGTTTGGCGGCACGGCCGAGGGCCACGCGCTGGCCGAGCGGCTGGCCGGAGCGGGCTGCGCCGTGACCTGCTGCGTGGCGACCGATTACGGCCGGGAGCTGATCGAGCCCCAGCCGGGTCTGACCGTGCGGACCGGACGCATGGATGCGGTGGAGATGGAAGCCGAGATGGCGGGCGGCTACGACGTCGTGGTCGACGCCACCCACCCTTACGCCGCGCAGGTCAGCGAGAATATCCGGGCAGCGGCCGGGGCGGTCAGACTGCCCTATGAGCGGCTGCTGCGCCCCCGGGAGGAGACCGGGGAGGATGTGCTCTGGGCGGACAGCCCGGAGGACGCGGCGCGGCTGCTGGCCGAACTTCCCGGCAACGTGCTGCTGACCACGGGCAGCAAGGATCTGCCCATCTTTGCCCGCGTGCCTGATTTCGAGCGGCGCATCTGGGTGCGGGTGCTGCCCAGTATGGACAGCCTGCGCGCCGCGCTCGGGCTGGGCTATCCGGCGGCGCACATCATCTGCATGCAGGGACCGTTTTCGCAGGAGATGAACGCCGCGACTCTGCGCATGATGGACGGCGCGGTGCTCGTGACCAAGGACACCGGCCGGGCGGGCGGTTTCGGCGAAAAGGCGGCGGCCGCGCGGGCGGCGGGCGCGAAGCTGCTGGTGATCCGGCGACCCACGCAGGAGACCGGCCTCGCGCTCGAAGAATTGTTTCAGAAACTCACCGGAGGGGTAGTATGACGACCTGTTATCTCATTGGCATCGGCATGGGCAACCCGGAGACCCTGACGCTGGGCGCGTCCCGGCGGATCGAGGCGTGCGGGCTGCTGATCGGCGCGCAGCGGATGCTGGACGCCTTTCCGGCGCACCCGGGGCGCAAGCTCGCCCTGATCCGGGCGGAGGAGATCGCGGCGGCGGTGCGCGCCTATGACGGCGACTGCGCCGTGCTGCTCTCGGGAGACCCGGGCTTTCACAGCGGCGCGGCCAAACTCTATGGGCTGCTGGACGGCGTGCAGGTCGAGACCATCCCGGGTATTTCCTCCCTCAATTATTTCTGCGCCCGCCTGCACACGAGCTGGCAGGACGCGCGGCTCGTTTCGGTGCACGGCCGGACGGCCAACGCGGTGGGCGAGATCCAGTCGAACGCGAAAACCTTCCTGTTGACCGGCAGCAACTGCACGGCGGCCGAGCTGTGCGCCCAGTTGACCGAAGCCGGTCTCGGGCACGTGCGCGTCCATGTGGGCGAGCGCCTGTCCTACCCGGACGAGCGCATCGTTTCGGGCACGGCGGCAGAACTCGCCGGGGAGCAGTTTGACACGCTGGCGGTCATGCTGACCGAAAATCCCGCGCCCACCGGCTGGAAGCAGGGCGCGCCCTGCCTGTGGGATCGCGAGCTGATCCGGGGCAAGACCCCGATGACCAAGGAGAACATCCGTCTGCTGGCCGTGGCGCGGCTGGCCGTCCGCCCGGACAGCGTGGTCTGGGACGTGGGCGCGGGCACCGGCTCGGTGTCGGCGGCCTGCGCGATGGCCGCGTGGCAGGGGCAGGTCTGGGCGGTCGAAAAAGAGCCGGACGCGCTCGACCTCATCCGGCAGAACCGGGCGGCGCTCGGCCTGCCCAATCTGCGGGTGGTCGAGGGCGAAGCGCCCGATGCGCTGGCCGCGCTGCCCCGGCCCGACTGCGTGTTCATCGGCGGCTCGTCCGGCTCGATGGACGGCATCTTCCGGGCGGCGCTCGAGAAGAACCCGGCCGCGCGGATCTGCCTGACGGCGGTCAGTCTGGAAAGCCTGACGGACGGGCTGGACTGCATGAAAAAGTTTGACCTTGCGGACGTGGACGTGACCCAGATTTCGGCGGCGCAGTCCAAAACGCTCGGACGGTATCACATGATGATGGGGCAGAACCCGGTCTGGATTCTCTCCGGGGAGGGCAGAGCATGACGCCCCGGCTGATGTTCTGCGCGCCCGCCTCGGGCGGCGGCAAGACGACCGTGACCTGCGCGGTGCTGCGGGCGCTGCTGCGGCGGGGGCTGCGGCCGATGGCCTGCAAATCCGGCCCCGATTACATCGACCCCATGTTTCACAGCCGGGTGCTGGGCGCGCAGAGCTGCAACCTCGACCTGTTTTTCTTTTCGCCCGACACGGCGCGCGGCCTGCTGGCCAGAAGCGCTCAAAACGCCGACGTGAC
>CAMEPU010000021.1 GCA_945932315.1 uncultured Clostridia bacterium | reverse complement strand
AGCGCAAAAAGGCGGGCAAGGGCTTCACCTTCTTCCACTTCATGGTTGATCTGAAGCAGGGTCCCTGTGTCATCAAGCGCCTGCGCGGCTGCGGCGCGGGTTATGAGTACGTCGCCGTCACGCCCGAGGGCGACATCTACCCCTGCCACCAGTTCGTCGGCCGGGAGGAGTTCCGTCAGGGCAGCGTGCTGGACAATACCCTCGATCTCGACATCGCGCACACCTTCGCGCGGATGAACATCTACACCCGCGAGAAGTGCCACGACTGCTGGGCGCGCTTCTACTGCTCGGGCGGCTGCTCGGCGGCCAACCTGAACGCCAACAACGACATGAATGTGCCGTATGAGATGGGCTGCGAGATGGAGCGCCACCGCCTCGAGTGCGCGATCTACCTGAAGGCCATGGAAGCGCTGGGCCGGGCGTGAGCGTGAATAATTGAACAGAACCGGGCATATGATGCAAAAAGAGGACATCCGAAATGGAGGAATGACCTGTGAAGCATCGCAGAAAGCCCGGTTCTTTTTCATTCCGCGCGGTGTGGGGTACCCCCGCGTTTTTGTTTCTGACCGCCGTTTTTTTGTGCGGCGCGGCGGCGGGGTCGCTGACCGGCCTGCGCAGCGCGGCGATCGAGGGAAAGCTGGTCACCGAGCTGGCCGATTCGGTGCTGGCCATCGTGGACGAGAAGTCGCTCGACCGGCTGCTGCTCTCCTCGTTTCTGCCCGCGCTCGGCTGGCCGATGGCCGCCCTGCTGTGCGGAGCGCTTCGCCCGCACAGCCTGTTTTTGTCCGCGCTGACCGCCGCGCGCGGCTTCCTGTTCGCCTTTGCCATCGGGGCCATGCTGGGCGCCTGGAGCACGGCGGGGATCGCGCGCTCGGCCCTGTCGTGCGCCGTGAGCGGGGTGTGCGCCATCCCGGCGCTGCTCGCGGCCGCGACCGCCGCCTTTCAGGCTGCGTCTGAGCAGCCCGCCCGCCGCGCGGGCTACCTGTACGCCCTCGGGCGGTACCGGGGTGCGCTGGCCGCCGCTTTCACGCTGAGCATGCTCGGCGGAGCGCTCCGCGTGATCGCGATGCTGACCGCCCACCGACTCTGGCCGGGCGTCTGAAAGCACGCGCGCCACGCAAAAATAGAAACCGAAGATTGGTTCTGGCTCCGCTGCTGTCACTGCACAAAAAATCTTGGAAAAATCTTAAAAACCCCTTGACGAATCGGGGAAAACCATTTATAATAAAACACGCTGCTGATGAGAAAAGCAGAGCCGATGGAGAGTTGGCTGAGTGGTCGAAGGCGCACGACTGGAAATCGTGTAACCGTGATGAGCGGTTCCAGGGTTCAAATCCCTGACTCTCCGCCATGTAAAAGCACTGGAAACTGTAAGGTTTCCGGTGCTTTTGTTTTTGTAAGAAAGAAAAGGGGTCAGGGATTCGAACCCTGCGGGATTGCATACGGCTCGCGCACGCGCTCGCCTGTGTCCCTGACTCTCCGCCATGTAAAAGCACTGGAAACTGTTAAGTTTTCGGTGCTTTTTGTTTTGTGAAATAATGATAGAGAGTCAGGAATTCAAACCCTGCGGGATTGGATACGGCTCGCACACGCGCTCGCCTGTGTCCCTGACTCTCCGACATGGAAAAGCACTGGATACCGTAAGGCTTTCAGTGCTTTGCCTTTTGAAGACGTGGCGTTTGGACAGTAAAAATTTTTTCAGCAGTTCTGCGTCGATTCCGCCAGGAAGTCCGTCTAATAGATAGAAAGGCACACAGGACGGTGCAGGAATCTGACGGAAGCCGGAGAAAGGAAGGATGATATGGGGGCTGGCGTGAGCAAAGCGCGGTTTGCGCAGGAATTTCAGTCCAAAAAGGAGAAATACTACCGCATCGCGTATTCGTATGTAAAAAACGAGCATGACGCGCTGGACATCGTCGGCGAGGCGGCCTACAGGGGGCTGAAAAATCTGCACACCTTGAAATCACCGGAATATCTCGACACCTGGATCACGCGGATTGTTTTCAACACCGCCGTTGATCTGATCCGTAAGCGGTCCCGCGTCGTCCTCTGCGAAGACGCCCTGTTGGAAGTGGTGGCCGTCCCCGAGAAGGAGCTGGTGCCTGAGGATTCCATGGATCTGTTCCAGGCGCTGGATGCGTTGAGCGAGAAGGACCGGCTCTGTGTGACGCTGCGATATTTCGAGGAATACACGTTTCTCGAAATTGCAGAGGTGCTGCAGGAGCCCGAATCCACGGTAAAGTCCAGACTGTACCGCGCGCTGCGCAAAATGCGATTGTTTTTGGAGAAAGGAGATGCAGGCGATGAACGTGGGCAAGGAACGTTATGATCAGATTCCCATCCCGGAGGAGTTGGATCAGGTTATTTGGGATTCTGTTGGGAAAGCCGCACGGGAAGCGCGCGGCAGGAATTTACGCAGGTGGACCGTCAGTGTTGCTGCCGTATTCTGCGCGGTATTCCTCTGCGCCAATGTGACGCCCATCTATGCCTATGCGTCCCGACTCCCGATCATCGGCACCGTCGTGCAGGTGCTGCACGTGGGAAGCGGCGGAGAACGCACAGACGGCGCTCACGCCGGGGCGGCAGCCGAGGGAGAGACGGTGGAATTCTGCTTTGAAAGCCGCTCCGGTGCGCTGGACGCAGCCCCTGTCTATTCGGTCTCCCATCTGTTGGCGCCCAACCGGATCAACCTGACCCTGCATGGCGTCCGCACGATCGACTACGAGTCGATCCGCGAGAGCCTGCTCGCCACCCAGGCGGTCCGGGATGTCTACCGCGCCATGATCGGCGACGATTCCATGTGCGGTTTTGTCGTCGTTCTGAACAGCGGCTATACCTGTGAGATCACGGAACGTGCGGACCCCGGCGCTCTTTCCCTGCGCTTCTATCCGGACGCGGAATACCAGCCGGAGCAGACGGTGTACTATCTCCGCTCGGAGGCCGTTCCGTATGGCGAGGGCCTGGGACTGCTCGCGGAGCGGTACCGGGGCGAAGCAGCGCAGCTGAAAACCCAAAGCGGCGCGTATGTGATCACGGTGGGCCAATACGGGACTTTGGCCGAGGCAGAGGCCGCGCTGCAGGCACTGGAGGAGGCGTCCGGCAACGAATCGGGACTCTTCGTAGCCAGCGGCCTCGCCGATGACATCCCGGAGCAATAATCCCCCGCCGGGTATCCGAAATATCTGACGGACGATTGAGTTTTGAAAGGGGATCCGGTATAATTTAAATTGATAAAGTGTGCGATATAAAAGCAGACGTGCATTGCTGTTTTCCGGGGACGAAAGGAGGTCGCGCAGTGGAAAAGATGGGAAAATCAACACGCCGCATCTGCGTGACCGTCCTGTTTCTGATCATGACTGCCGTCGCGTGCCGCTTTGTGGGCAATGCCGGGATTCTGTCAACGCCTATGGGCCTGCTCCGCTCGGGTATTTACATCTGCCTGTATATCACGTGGGGCGCCTCGCTCCGCAGCCGCATCATCCAGCCGCAGGTGCGCCGGTATCTGACCGTGATCGCCGCGCTGATGGTGTTCTGGTTTCTGGCGCGCACCGTCAAATTCCATTTTGTCTCTGACGCCACGCATCCCGGGGTGGTTCGTTATCTCTGGTACTTCTATTATCTGCCAATGCTGTTCATTCCGCTGCTGGCGGTGTTTGTCTCCACCTCCCTGGGGAAGCCGGAAGATTTCCGGCTGTCGAGATGGGTCAGGCTGCTCTACATCCCCACGGCGCTGCTGCTCGCCCTGGTGCTGACCAACGACCTCCATCAGCTGGTATTCGCGTTCCCACCCGGGGCCGCCGTTTGGACGGATTCGCACTACGACCATGCCGTGGGGTATTTTCTGGTGTTTGGCTGGTCCTTCCTGTGCACGGTGATCATGCTTGGCGTCGTGCTGGGAAAATGCCGGGTGCCCCATATCCGCAAGCGCATCTGGGTTCCGGTCTGTTTCCTCTGCGCACTGATCGGATATACATTGCTTTATATTTTGGAAGCGAACTGGCTGGTCTTTTTTGCCGGCGACATGACGGCGGTTATGTGCCTGATGTACGCCGGCACGCTGGAGAGCTGCATTCAGTGCGGGCTCATCCAGTCCAACAGCCACTATGGCGATCTGTTCGACGCCTCCACCGTGGCCGCACAGATCACGGACGACGAATACAGGGTCTGCCTGTCCTCCGGGACGGCGGAGCCGGTGCCCGCGGAGCTGCTGCGCCAGACCACGGACGGCCCGGTGATGCTGAAGGACGGCATCCGGCTCTCCGGCGCGCCGATCCACGGCGGCCATGTCGTGTGGCAGGAGGATGTGTCCGAGGCGGTCGGGCGGCTGGAAACCCTGCAGGACCTCAACGAATCGCTGGAAGACCGGAACACGGTCGCCCGGGACGAGTTCGAGAGCGAGAAAAGGCGCCTGAGCCTGATTGAGTCCAACCGCCTCTATAACCGGATGCAGCTGGAAACGGCCGAGAAGATCGACGGGCTGTACGGCCTGCTGGCGCAGGTGCGGGAGAGCGCTGACCCGGAAACCGAAAAGGAATTGCTGTACCGGATGGCGGTCATGGGCGCCTATGTCAAGCGGCGGAACAACCTGCTTTTTGTAGCGGAAGCGGAGAAGCGGATTCCGGCCGAGGAGCTGGCCTGGTCTGTGCGGGAATCCCTGCGGTGCCTGAAGATCCGGAATGTGACCGCCGATTTCTCGGTGGATCTGGAAGCGGCCCTGTCCTTTGAGGACGCCGTGCGCCTGTACGACGCCATGGAGATGGCGCTCGAGCGGTGCATGGAGACGCTGTCTGAGCTGTATCTGAAGATTGGCCGGAAGACCGGGGAACTGTTTCTGCATCTGATCCTGTGCTGTGAAAGCGATCTGAGCGGTCTGGCGGGGCCGGCGCTCACCGTGAAGGAAGAGGAAGAAGGAACCTGGGAGCTGTATTACCACTTCCGGGAGAAAGCGGGGGAGACGGTATGAATCGGTGGCTCGGGCGACTGCCCTTCCGGAAGGCCGGCATCTCCCGCGGCGCGGTCAAGGAGGCCTTTGACAACCTGCCGAGCGGCGTCTGCTTTTTCGCGCCCAGCGGGATCCTGACCCTCTGCAACTATACCATGCACCGGCTGGTGTACACCATGACCGGGCGGGATCTGCAGAGCATGGATGACCTGCGCGGCGCGCTGGCCGAGCCGCCGGCGGACGCCGTGACGCCGACGGGCGACGGCCACACCCTGCGCTTCCCGGACGGGAAGGTGTGGAGCTTTTCCGAGACGCCTGTCACGGACAGAAACCATGTGACCTACACCCAGTTTCTGGCCCGTGACGTGACCGAGCTGGACCGCCTCGCCGCCGAACTGGAGGAGCGCAACCGGGAGGTTCGCGCGATGATCGCGCAGTACCAGCGCATCGCCAAAAACATGGTGGACATCACCCGCCAGCAGGAGATTCTGACCGCCAAAATGCGGATTCACAGCAAAATGGGCAACTGCGTCATCAACACCCAGCGGTACTGCGCCCAGGGCTGTCCCCCGTCGGGGAAGGAAGCGATGCTGCGGGTCTGGGAAGAGACGCTGGCGGCGCTCAAGGATGAGATCGGGCGGGAGGATGACGAGAACCCGACCGACGAGCTGATCCGGGTGGCGAAGAACTGCGGCGTGGAGATCACCATTGCGGGAGCCATGCCGGAGGCGCAGGAGACCGCATATCTGCTGGTGGCCGCCGCGCGCGAGTGCCTGACCAACACGATCACCCACGCCCAGGGGGACCGGCTGCGCATGGAGATCCGCCGTGCGGGCGGCCGCGTGACCGCCGTGATCACGAACAGCGGAATGCCCCCCGAGGGGGCGGTTCAGGAGGGCGGCGGCCTGTCCTCCCTCCGCAGGCGGATCGAAAGCGCCGGGGGCGCGATGGCGGTGCGGAGCCGGCCGGCGTTCGCCCTGACCGTGACATTGCCGGAGACCGGCGGCAGGAAGGGGGAGCTCTTACGATGACCAATGTGCTGATTGTGGACGATGAACGCAACATCCGAAAGGCGTTTGCCGCGGACGTGGCCGCCGCCCCGGACCGCTACACGCTGTTGGACGCCATTCCCGGCGCGGAGAGCGCCATACCGCTGTGCGCCACCGGGAAGGTGGATCTCGTCATCATGGACATCAACACCGCCAATTATGAAAACGGCATCGAGGTCTCCGGGCGGATCAAGCAGCGCTGGCCCGGGATCAGGATCATCATCACCACCTCCTACTCCGATCTGCGTGCGCTGGAGCAGGCGCAGGCGGCCGGTGTGGACAGCTTCTGGTTCAAGGATTACAGCGACATCGAGCTGCTGGAGGTCATGGACATCACGATGGCAGGGGGCTCGTGGTATCCGCGGGAAAAGCCCCCGGTTCCCCTCGGGAACACCGTGCTGTCCGAGCTGACCGAGCGGCAGCTCGAGATTTTGTACCTGCTGCCCGATTACATCAGCAACGCGGCCATCGCGGAGCGCCTTTTCATCTCTGAGGATACGGTCAAGGTGCACATCCGGAATCTGTGCAAGGCGACGGGCTGCCGCTCCAAGGCGTCGCTCATCGGCCTTGCCCGCGAGTCCAAGCTGGCGATTCCCGCGCCCCGGTCCCTGGAGCCCGATGAGGAATAGGAAGTCCAAACGAACCCGTGCCCGGCGTTGTCGCCGGGCGCTTTTTTAGCGCCGCCCTGCGGGAGAAGCAAAAATCACCCGTTCAGGTAATGGTAACTCTTTGAAAATTCCCGTACAATGAATAGGGAAAGCGATAACGGATGAAAAAGGCGGGTGATGGAAAAATTGGCGCGATTGGTGATCAACACGCAGAACGCACTGTTTTCTGATGCGCTCAAGCGGACGCTGCGCAAGGACGGGGACTTCACGGTCTACGTGGAGGATCAGCCGGGGAACGTCCTCAACACGGTCAACCGGGTGGCCGCGGAGATCGTCCTGCTGGAAGTGACGGCATATACGCCCTGGAAGCTGTCCGAGCGCATGAAGCTGCGGGACAGCATCCGAAAGACCGACCCGGACTGCAAGATCGTGTTCCTGGTGGACGAAACGGTCGATTCCAGAATCGTGGAGGGCGTCAAGGACGCCAAATTGATGGGCCTGATCGACCAGTTTGTTTTCAGCTCGATCTCGTCGTCCTATCTGGCGGCGCTCATGGAGACCCTGTGAAAAACGCAGGAACAAACGAAGAAATATACGAGAGGCACAGATTGATCTGCCATTGAAGGAGCTTTTGAATGATGGAGGAAAAAGAAATCGCATGCTTTACTGTCCGCGTGACATCCACAGACGATGGAACCTGGCAGGGAACAGTTGAAACGAAGGAAAAATGCTTTCTTTTCCAAAGCGAGATGCAGCTTTTGAAATGGTTGAGGGAGCAGTACCCCGCCTTGTTGCCGGATACAACATTTCAGGTCGTGTCCGGCCCGGAAAAGTGAGCAGTTCCGGCGGAGCGTCCCCTTCGGTTCGAAACGTCCGGCACGCTGTCCGGACGCATGATGCGCGAAAAGCCCAGTTCAGCACAAAACTGAACTGGGCTTTTGAAATGTTTTTCCGGATGGGTTCTCCCGCACTTTTCTTTTCATTCATTTCTTTCACATCCTTGTTTGAATCAATCTATTTGGGTGCGGGTCACAGAAGCAGGGCCTCTGCGAGCGCAATCACCAGCGGAATTGTGAGGACGGAGAGCAGGGTGGATTGGCAGACCGCGCCGACCGCGCGGCGGTAATCCTGCCCCAAAACCTGCGCGAAGATCGCGGTGCTGGTGGCGATCGGCGTCGCCGCCGCGATGAGGACGATCATGGCGATCTCGCCCCGGCAGAACGGCAGCAGCCGGAACAGGCCGATGGTCAGCAGCGGCACCGCAATCAGGCGCAGAAGCACACAGCCGTACAGGCTCTTGTCCAGCAGAATCTCTTTTACGGAAGATTTGGATAAGTAGAAGCCGAGCACGATCATGGCCGCGGGCGTGTTCATACCCGCGATATAACCCATGCTGTCCAGAACGATCTGCGGGAGCTGGAACCCGGTGAAGAACAGCACCAGCCCCACGGCGAGCGCGATGCACACCGGATTGACGAACACCTTTTTGAGATTGATGGAATCCCGCCGTCCGGTCAGCACCACAATGCCGTAGGTCCACTGCAGCAGGTTGAGAATGGTCGCAAAGGAGGCGACGTAAAACGCCGCTTCCGTGCCGAAGACGGCGGACACCAGCGGGATGCCGATGAAGCCCGCGTTGCTGAAGGCGACGCTGTAGTTTTCGATGGGACGCCGCCGCCCGTAGCAGACCGCGGGCAGGGCGATGGCGACCGCGAAGGCCAGCAGGGCGATCACGACCGAAAGCAGTAGACCGCGCACCTTTTCCGGTGTATACTCTGTAATGTAACTGCGGATGACGACGCAGGGCACCACCGTGTACAGCAGAATGTTGGCCAGATCGCCGCTGCCGCGCTCGGTCAGCAGCCCCTTGCGCGCGAGCAGAAGGCCGAGCATCATCAGCAGAAACATGATGATGGTCTGCTGAAGCAGTATTTTTGTGATCATAACATGAATTCCTTTCCGGGGAGGTATTTTACATGGAACTTTACCAGCTCCGGCAATTCCGCATGGTTGCCCGGTATGAAAACATGACGCAGGCGGCCCGGGAGCTGTGCGTCGCGCAGCCGGCGCTCAGCAAGACCATCCGCAATCTGGAGCACGAACTGGGCGTCGCGCTGTTTGAGCGGACGGGCAAGGGCCTGCGGCGCACGGCGCAGGGGGACATCCTGCTGCGCTATGCGGAGGAGATTTTATCGCTCGCGCATCAGGCGGAACGGGAGATTGCGGAAAGCCTGTCGGACGGCAGCCGGGCGCCCCTGCTCCTGTGCCTGCACTCGAGCTCGGAGCTGATCGGCGGCGCGCTGACCAGCTTTGCGCGGATCAAACCGGACGTGCGCTTCGAGATCTCCCGGGATATGGACAACTGCGATCTGCTGATCGACGCGGTGGTCGCGCCCGAGGCGCTGCCGGCCGGCGCGGTGCCCCTCCTGACCGAGGAAATCTGCCTTGCGGTGTCCCCGTCGCATCCGCTGGCGCGGCAGGCTGCCGTGCCGCTGTCCGCGCTGGCCGGGGAAAAATTCATCGTTGTCTCGGGTTCGCAGTCGTTCGCGCGGGCGATGGAACGGCTCTTTTCCAAAGCGGATTTCAAGCCGGATATCGCATTTGAGTGCGACAGCGCGTCGCTGCGCAACGAGCTGGTCAATCTGGGGCTGGGCGTCACCCTGATGGCGGAGGCGAGCTGGGCGCACGGCGTTGAGCATGACCGGCTGCGGCTCATCCATCTGGAGGGCGCGCCCTGCCTGCGCACGATCTATTATCAGCGGCGGGGCGGGTATGTCCCCAAGAATCTCCCTGTGTTGGAAGCGCATCTTTCGGAATATTTTGCCGGGCTGCGGCCGTGATCAGTGCTTGGCGCGAACCTCCAGCGGAACGGGCTTGCCCTCCGCGAACAGCTTGAGGCTTTCGAGCGAGCACTGCACCATGTCGGAGACCGCTTGGTCGGTGAAGAACGCGACATGGGGCGTGACGATGGTGTTCTGGAAGGATTTCAGGATGATATAGTCGTGGTTGGTGACCCGGCTCTCGTAGCGGTGATCCATGCGGATGACGTCGTCCTCGCCCTCAAAGCAGTCGACGCCGACCGCGCCGATCTTGCCGGACTCAATGCCGTCGATCAGCGCCCGGGTGTCGATCAGCGCGCCGCGCGCGCAGTTGATTAGGACGACGCCCGGCTTCATTTTGGCGATCGACCCGGCGTCGATCATGTGGTAGGTCTCGTCGTTCAGGAAGGTGTGCAGCGTGATGATGTCGGCGCGGGCGTACAGCTCGTCCAGCGGAACGTACTCGACCCGGTCCTTCAGATCCGCAGCCGGATACGGGTCAGAGGCGATGATCCTGCAGCCGAAGCCGCTCAGGTTGTCGATGACGGCCCGGCCGATGCGGCCGGTGCCGATGACGCCGACCGTCAGATTCTGCATTTCCATGCCGCGCGCCATGCCCAGCGAGCAGTCCGCCGTGTGCGAGCGGAACATGATATACACGGCCTTGCGGATGCACATCAGCATGAGCATGACTGTATAGTTGGCCACCGAATAGGGGGAATACGCGGCGTGGGAGATCCGGATGCCCAGCCGCTCCGCCGCTTCGAGATCCACGTTGTCAAAGCCGATCGTGCGCAGCGCGGCGTAGTGCACGCCGTTTTCGGCCAGCTTTTCGAGGACGGGCGCGGACAGGTCGCAGGTGCCCACGCAGGAGACGCCATCCATCCCGCGGGTCTGATTGACGTTTTCGAGGGACAGGCCGTCCTTGCAGCGCGTCAGCTCGAGCCCGAGCGCCTTTTCGTAGCAGTCGTAAAAGGCCGCTTCGTCGGGGCGGGCGCTGAATGCCATGACTTTCATTGATTTACACTCCTTTGTTCTGCGCGATCCATTCGTGGGTCAGCGCACCGAGAATTTCGATTCCCTTGACGATCTGCTCGTCGGTGGGGGTTGAGAAGTTGAGACGGAAGCCGTTCGAAACCTTGCTTTCGTCGGCCAGGAACGCCGCGCCCGGCACGCACAGCACGCCGCGTGCGATCGCCTCCCGGACGAACGGCTGGGAATCCATGCCCTCGGGCAGGAAAGCCATGACGAACAGGCCGCCTTCCGGCTGGCCGAAGGTCACTTCGGGGTGGAAGCAGCGGCGCATGGCGTCCAGCATCAGGTTGCATTTCCTGCGGTACACCGCGCGGGAGGCGTTCAGATGCTCCTCGAAATCATATTGTTCCATATACGCGTCGCAGATATGCTGGAACAGCAGGTTGGAGTGCACGTCGGTGCACTGCTTGGCGACGGTGATGGGCGCGGTCAGGGACTTGTCAAACACAAGGAAGCCCAGCCGGAACGCGGGGGCCATCACCTTGGAGAAGCTGCCCGCGTACAGCACCCGGCCGTCGACATCCATCGACTTGATGGTCGGCACGGTTTCACCGGAAAAGCGCAGCTCGCCGTACGGGTTGTCCTCCAGAATCGCGACGTTGTACCGCTGGCAGAGCGCATAAACCGCCTTGCGCTTTTCGAGCGTGGTCGTGATGCCGGTGGGGTTCTGGAAGGACGGGATCGTATACAGCAGCTTGGCGTTGGGGTTCGCCTGCAGCGCGGCTTCCAGCGCGGCGAGATCCATGCCGTCGGCCTGCATCGGCACGCCGACCAGCTTTGCACCATAGGAACGGAAGGTGTTGAGGCAGCCGACGAATGCCGGTTCCTCGGTCAGGATCACATCGCCCTCGTTGACCAGCACTTTGGTCACAAGGTCGGCGCACTGCTGGCCGCCTGATAAGATGAACAGCTCGTTTTTGTCAAAATCAATGCCTTCCTTTTGAGCCAGATAGGCCTTCATCCGGCGGCGCAGGGGAAGATACCCCTCGGACAGGCCATACTGCAGCATGGAAACCGGCTGCGTTTTCAGAACGTCCGACGCGATGGCTTCGATCGCTTCGCACGGAAAGGTTTCGGATGCCGGGTTGCCGCCGCCGAACGAGATCGTGTTGGGATCTGCTCCCAGTTTGAACAGCTCACGAATCATGGATCCATGTACGCCCGAAATCCGGTTGGCTATCGGAAAGTCCATTTTTGCTCACTCCTAAACATAAAACATAAAAGGCGCCGAATTCTTCCGAATTCAGCGCCTTTGCTACGCGAATTATTATAAGCGAAAATTGATTTTTGTCCAATACCTGATTGTAATCCGGCGATAACCAAAAGGAATAGGGTGGACGGCAATGGCAGCCGAAGAAGGATTCGCCCGCCTGCGGGCGGGCCACGGGTCGGCGAATATGCCACCGGAAGACAGGGCTCCCGCACGAGCCCAGCACAGCGGGTCGTGTGGGAAGAGGAGACGCCGGTGCGGCGATCGCGCAAAGGCCGCTTTGGCGGGCTTTGGCGATGTTCCGCGCCGTGCGGCGACGAGGACGACCCTTTTCGAATCCTTCTGGTTTCGGCAGCTATGAAAAAAACGGAGCACCGTTGGTGCTCCGTTCTTTTCATGGCAGCCGAAGAAGGATTCGAACCCTCACAAACAGAGTCAGAGTCTGTCGTGCTACCTTTACACAATTCGGCTACATTCACTCTCTCAAGCGACTGCTAGATTATTATATCCAATCCCGTCCGGATTGTCAATAAAAAATTTACAAGAAAAGAGAAAAATTTCAGGCTGCGGCGCGCCACCGGCAGACAGGGCTCCCGCACGAGACCGGCGGTGAGCGGCTGGCAGCCGAGACGAAGGATTCGCTTTCGCTGCGGCGAAAGCCACGCCGGTTGCGGCGCGCCACCGGCGCCCCGCCAAGAGCCGGCTTTCGAATCCTTCTCATTTCGGTACGATCAAAAAAGGCCGGATACCTATGGTATCCGGCCTTTTTTGATGGCAGCCGAAGAAGGATTCGAACCCTCACAAACAGAGTCAGAGTCTGTCGTGCTACCTTTACACAATTCGGCTGTATCCGCTCTCATGAGCGATTGCTAAATTATTATATCCAACCGGGGAGCAAATGTCAATGATGAATTTCCCGAAAAATAAAAATTCGCACAGTTTTTGCCGATTTGCCCCTGTAAATTTTTGATGTTTTTTTGGTGGAAAATCGCAGAAAGAATGGTTATAATTATTCCTATGAAAAATTTTGCATGATTGAGACGTTTTCAGGAGGATTTATGGTACGTAACGATTTGAGAAACATTGCCATCATCGCCCACGTTGACCATGGCAAGACCACCCTGGTCGACCAGATGCTGGCCCAGGCAGGTACCTTTCGCGAAAACCAGGTCGTAGAGGAGCGCGTTATGGACTCGAACGACATCGAGCGCGAGCGCGGCATCACCATTCTGGCTAAGAACACCTCTCTGCATTATAATGGTGTCAAGATCAACATCGTCGACACGCCCGGCCACGCCGATTTCTCGGGCGAGGTCGAGCGCATTCTGAAAATGGTCGACGGCGTTCTGCTGCTCGTCGACGCGGCCGAGGGCCCGATGCCCCAGACCCGTTTTGTCTTGCAGAAGGCGCTCGAGTTCGGCCACAAGATCATCATCTGCGTCAACAAGATCGACCGTCCGGACGCCCGTCTGGGCGAGGTCGGCGACGAGGTGCTCGAGCTGCTGCTGACGCTGGACGCCACCGACGACCAGCTCGACAGCCCGATCGTCTACTGCTCGGGCCGCGACGGCACCGCCTCGATGTCCCCGAACACCATGGGCACCGATCTGTCCTGCCTGTTCGACCAGATTCTGGAGCACATCCCGGCTCCCCACGTCGACACCGAGGGCAGCACCCAGATGCTGGTTTCCTCCATCGACTACAACGACTATGTCGGCCGCATCGGCATCGGCCGCATCGAGCGCGGCACGCTGTCGGTCAACCAGCCCGTCACCGTCTGCGATTACCACGGCCATGTCAAGCCGTACACCTCCCGCATCGTCTCCCTGTACACCATCGAGGGCCTGAAGCGCGTGCCGATCGAGTCCGCGACCGCGGGCGACATCGTCTGCTTCTCGGGCGTTGAGAACGTCACCATCGGCGAGACTCTGTCCGAGTACGACAAGCCCGATCCGGTGCCCTTCGTCAAGATCTCCGAGCCCACCGTCGAGATGTACTTCATGGTCAACGACAGCCCCTTCGCGGGCCGGGACGGCAAGTTCGTCACCTCTCGCCACCTGCGCGACCGCCTGTTCAAGGAGCTGCTCAAGGACGTCTCCCTGCGTGTCAACGAGACCGAGACCACCGATTCCTTCCGCGTCGCCGGACGCGGCGAGATGCACCTGTCCATCCTGATCGAGAACCTGCGCCGCGAGGGTTATGAGTTCCAGGTCGGCGCGCCCCGCGCCCTGATGAAGGAGATCGACGGCGTCAAGTGCGAGCCGATCGAGCGCCTGATCGCCGACGTGCCTCAGGACGCGCTCGGTTCGGTCATGGAGAAGATGGGCTCCCGCAAGGGCGAACTGGTCTCCATGAACCCCAAGGGCGACCGCATGCGCGTCGAGTTCCTGATCCCCGCGCGCGGCCTGTTCGGCTACCGCAACGAGTTCCTGACCGATACCAAGGGCGAGGGCGTCCTGTCCTCGGTCTTCTATGAGTACCAGCCCTACAAGGGCGACATCCAGAAGCGCGCCCAGGGCAGCCTGATCGCGTTTGAGAGCGGCGAGTCCATCACCTACGGCCTGTACAACGCCCAGGAGCGCGGCACCCTGTTCATCGGCGCGGGCGTTCCGGTATATGAGGGCATGGTCGTCGGCTGCACCCCCAAGGCCGAGGACATCGCGGTCAACGTCTGCAAAAAGAAGCAGCTCACCAACACCCGCGCGTCCGGCTCGGACGACGCGCTCCGCCTGATCCCGCCGCACGTCATGTCCATCGAGGAGGCGCTCGAGTTCCTGGGCGACGACGAGCTGCTCGAGATCACCCCCAAGAACGTGCGCATCCGCAAGAAGATCCTCTCCAACCAGCAGCGCATGAAGAAGATCCACGGCAACTGATTATTCTGTTATACCATAATCCCATTTTGGAGGTTTTTACACTATGAAAGAAGTCATCCACACCGATCTGGCCCCCAAGGCCGTAGGCCCCTATTCCCAGGCGATCATGACCGAGAACATGATCTTCACCTCCGGACAGATCCCGATCGACCCCAAGGCCGGCAAGATCGTCGCTGAGACCATCGAGGCGCAGACCGAGCAGGTCATGAACAACCTGAAGGCCGTCCTGGCCACCGCTGGCGTCGGCATGGACCGCATCGTCAAGACCACCTGCTATCTGGCCGACATCAACGACTTTGCGGCGTTCAACGGCGTATATGCCCAGTATTTCCTCGAGAACCCGCCGGCACGCTCCTGCTTCCAGGTAGCCGCGCTGCCCATGGGCGCAAAGGTCGAGGTCGAGGTCGTCGCTGTTCGCTAAGAGCAGACAGCTTCCCCGAAAAACAAAGGCACAGCCCCCGCGGGCTGTGCCTTTTGTAATGCATGTCAGGTTTCGTCGTAGTTTTTTGTCAGCACCTGAATGACGGAGAGGTAGATCTCCTCGGCGTGGTTTTTGAAGTTGCGGGTCATGATGGCGGCCTGTTCCTCGCTGACCGCGTGCAGGGAGAGGGAGAACAGCTCCTCAAGGCCGAGGGTCACCGGATAGTCGGCCTGACCGGCGGCCGTGGATTCAGCCGTGATGACCGCGTCGCGGTGGATGCGGCGGATGACGCGCAGCGCGGACTCCTGCGCCAGACGGCGCACCGAGAAGGGGAGACGGTTGACAAAGGCCGCGCCGACCTCCCGGCCGCGGTCGTTGACCCGGTAAACGGGCTCGTCCGCCCGGGTTTCGGCGTCCAGCAGGCCGCTTTCGCACAGCTCGTCGAAGGCCTCGCGCAGCTCGAACCAGCTGAAGCCGTCGTCGCACATGGTCACGAGGTCGACCACGTCCTCGAAGGTGACCGCGCGGGGCAGCAGCTCCATGGCGTAAAGCACCAGGAATTTGACGTCATCCTTGGTGCGGATATATTGATAACGGGGCATGAAAATTCCTCCTTATCCATTGGGACAGAATTATTATATCACGAAAAGTGTCCCGTGAAAAGGTCATGAAAAGGGGCCGGAAGGGTTGCAAACAAATGTTCGATTTGATATAATCAATCCGTATAGACGTATAGAACGGGAAGAATGAGGGAAAACGATGGAAAAGATCACGCTGGAACCGGCGACGACGGCCGACGCGGCCGAGATGCTGGCGATCTACGCGCCCTATGTGCAGTATACCACGGTGTCGAGCGAATATGACCCGCCCACGCTGGCGGAGTTCGAGCGGCGCATCCGCACTTATACCGAAACGCTGCCCTGGCTGATCTGCCGGGTGGACGGGGTGGCCGCCGGCTACGGCTACGCTTCGCCCCACCGCACCCGCGCGGGCTATCAGTGGTCGGTTGAGACCTCGATTTACGTCCGCAAGGACTTCCACCGCCGGGGGATCGCGGCGGCGATCTACCGCGCGCTTTTCGACCTGCTGCGCGAGCAGGGCTATTACAATATCTTCGTGGGCGTGACCTCGCCCAATGTGGACAGCATCCGCTTTCACACCGCCATGGGCTTCGTCCGCTCGGGCGCCTATCAGAACAGCATGTACAAATTCGGCCAGTGGCACGACGTGCACTGGATGCACAAGAGCCTGCGCGAGCATCTGCCCGCGCCCGCGCCCACCACGCCCTTCCCGCAGATCGCGGCGGGCGAGAAGGTGCGCGCGATTTTGCAGGAACAGGCGGCGGCGATCCGCCCGGCCGGAAAGAAGGAGAAGGAGGCGCGCGCATGAGCGGAGAGGGCGGCGTCCACAAGAACCACCGCGAACGGATGCGGGCGCGCTTCGACGCCGAAGGCCTCGCGGGCTTTCACGACCATGAAGCGCTCGAGCTGCTGCTCTACTATGTCTATCCGCAGGGCGACGTCAACCCGGTCGCGCACCGCCTGATGAAGCGCTTCGGCTCATTCCACCGGGTGCTCGAGGCCAGCCCGGAGCAGCTCGTGGAGGTGCCGGGCGTCGGCCAGTCGGCGGCGCGCATGCTCACCATGGTGTTCCAGATCGGCCTGCGCTGCTGTCAGGACGGCGTGCGCTACCGCGAGGGCCGGCACGAGCTTGATTCGACCGAGAAAATGGCAAAATACATCGCGCCCCAGATGGCCGGGCTGTCGGCCGAGGCGTCGGCGGTCGTCTGCGTCGATTCCCGCCTGCGGCCGATTGATTACGAATTTGTCAGCAAGGGCACGGTGCGCGCCACCGAGGTCATGGTGCGCCGCATCGCCGAGATCGCCGTGCGCAGCAGCGCGACCGCCGTCATTCTGGCGCACAACCATCCGCGCGGGCGGGCGGCCGCGTCCCCGGAGGACTTTGAGACCACGCGCCAGCTCCAGACGTCCCTGCGCCGGATCGGCATCGAGCTGCTCGATCACATCGTGCTGGGGGACGGGGAGTACATCTCCCTGCGCGATTACGGAGCGCTCGAGCCGGACGGCAGCCGCTGAGCGGGGAAAGGAGATTTTATGCCCCAATTCAAAATCCACAGCCCCTATCAGATGGCGGGCGACCAGCCCGAAGCGGTCGCCGCGCTGGCCGAGGGCCTTGCGGACGGCCTGCGCGAGCAGACCCTGCTCGGCGTCACCGGCTCGGGCAAGACCTTCACCATGGCGAACATCATCGAGCGCACCCAGCGCCCGACGCTGGTGCTCGCCCACAACAAGACGCTGGCCGCCCAGCTCTGCTCCGAGCTGCGGGAGTTCTTCCCCGAAAACGCGGTCGAGTTCTTTGTGTCCTATTACGATTACTACCAGCCCGAGGCGTACATCGCCTCGACCGACACCTATATTGAAAAGGATTCGGCGATCAACGACGAGATCGACCGCCTGCGCCATTCGGCCACCTCGGCGCTGTCCGAGCGGCGGGACGTCGTCATCGTCGCGTCGGTCTCGTGCATCTATTCGCTGGGCGACCCGATCGACTACAAGAGCATGGTCGTCTCCCTCCGCCCGGGCATGGAGATCGAGCGGGACGCGGTCATCCACCGCCTGATCGAGATCCAGTACGAGCGCAACGACATCGCCTTCGAGCGCAACCGCTTCCGGGTGCGCGGCGACGTCGTCGAGGTCTGGCCGGTTTACTCGGATTCGGACTGCGTGCGCATCGAATTTTTCGGCGACGAGATCGACCGCATCAGCCAGATCAACCCGCTGACCGGCGCGGTCGTCGCCGAGCTCGGCCACATCGCGATCTTCCCGGCCAGCCACTACGTCACCCCGCGGGACAAGCTGCAGCGGGCGATCGCCGAGCTCGAGGAGGAGCTCGACGCCCGCGTGAAATATTTCGAGGACAACAACAAGCTGGTCGAGGCGCAGCGCATCGCCCAGCGCACCCGGTACGACATCGAGATGATGCAGGAGATCGGCTTCTGCAGCGGCATCGAGAACTATTCCCGGGTGCTCGCCGGGCGCGAGCCGGGCTCGGCGCCCTACACGCTGCTCGACTACTTCCCGGACGACTTCCTGCTGATCGTGGACGAGAGCCACGTCACCCTGCCCCAGGTGCGCGCGATGTCGCGCGGCGACCGGGCGCGCAAGGAGAGTCTGGTCGAAAACGGCTTCCGCCTGCCCTCGGCCTACGACAACCGCCCGCTGACCTTCGACGAGTTCGACGAGCGCCTCAACCAGATCATCTATGTCTCGGCCACCCCGGGCGATTACGAGCGCGAGCGCTCGGGCCAGATCGTCGAACAGGTCATCCGTCCGACCGGTCTGCTCGACCCGCTCATCGAGGTGCGCCCGGTCGAGGGGGAGATCGACGCCCTGCTCGGTGAGATCCGCCGCACCGCCGAAAAGGGCGAGCGCGTGCTGGTCACCACCCTGACCAAGAAGATGGCCGAGGATCTGACCGACTATCTGGACGCGGCCGCCGTCCGCGTGCGCTATCTCCACCACGACGTCAAGACCATCGAGCGCATGGAGCTCATCCGCGACCTGCGCCTTGGCGTGTACGATGTGCTCGTCGGCATCAACCTGCTGCGCGAGGGCCTCGACCTGCCTGAGGTCTCGCTCGTCGCCATTCTGGACGCCGACAAGGAGGGCTTCCTGCGCTCCGAGACCTCGCTCATCCAGACCATCGGCCGCGCCGCGCGCAACGCCGGGGGACGGGTCGTCATGTACGCCGACGAGATCACCCCCTCGATGCGCCGGGCGATCGCCGAGACCGAGCGCCGCCGCCGGCTGCAGTCCGAATTCAACGAGAAGCACGGCATCGTGCCCAAGACCATCAAAAAATCGGTGCATGAGATCATCGAGATCTCGGGAGCGCCGGCCAAGACCCCGACCAAGCGGGGAAGCGCGGGCAAGAGCCCGAAGAAGGAGGCCGAGCGCCAGGCCGAGATCGAGCGCCTGACCCGCCAGATGAAGGAGGCGGCCAAGCTGCTCGAATTTGAACTTGCGGCCGAGCTGCGCGACCAAATCCGCGCCCTGGGCGGCTGAAATCAAAGGCATTACCGCTATGGCGGAAATTGGTGGACATACGCCGCCGACGCAATGGTGCGGTGATGCCGAAAGAATAAAGAGGAAAAACAATTCTATGCAGGATAAAATTTATATCAAGGGCGCGCGCGAGCACAACCTCAAGAACATCGACATCGAGCTGCCCCGCGACAAGCTGATCGTCATGACCGGCCTGTCCGGCTCGGGCAAGTCCTCACTCGCCTTCGACACCATTTACGCCGAGGGCCAGCGCCGCTATGTCGAGTCGCTCTCGTCCTACGCCCGCATGTTCCTGGGCCAGATGGACAAGCCCGACGTCGACTACATCGACGGCCTGTCCCCGGCCATCGCCATCGACCAGAAGACGACCTCGCGCAACCCGCGCTCGACGGTCGGCACGGTCACCGAAATTTACGACTATCTCCGCCTGCTCTGGGCGCGCATCGGCACGCCCCACTGTCCCAAGTGCGGCAAGGAGATCCACCAGCAGACCGTCGACCAGATCGTCGACCGCCTGCTCGCCCTGCCCGAGCGCACCCGCCTGTCCGTCCTCGCGCCCGTCGTGCGCGGCCGCAAGGGCGAGCACGCCAAGGTGTTCGAGGACGCCCGCCGGTCGGGCTATGTCCGTGTGCGCGTGGACGGCAATCTCTACGACCTCTCAGAGGAGATCAAGCTCGAAAAAAATAAGAAACACAACATCGAGATCGTGGTTGACCGCATCGCGGTCAAGCCCGACGTCCGCAGCCGCCTGACCGATTCGGTCGAGACCGCGGCGGCGCTCTCGGGCGGCGTGGTGCTGGCCGACGTGGTGGACGGCGAAATGCTGTCGTTTTCCCAGAATTACGCCTGCGACGACTGCGGCATCTCGATCCCCGAGCTCGAGCCCCGCATGTTCTCCTTCAACAACCCCTACGGCGCGTGTCCGACCTGCAGCGGCCTGGGCATCCAGATGAAGATCGACCCCGACCGCATCATCCCGAACCGCCATCTGTCCATCAAGGACGGCGCGATCCGGGCGTCGGGCTGGACGAACGCCGAGCCGGGCACGATCGCGCACATGTATTACAGCGCGCTCGGCAAAAAGTACGGCTTCACGCTCGACACCCCGATCGAGGAGATCAGCCCCGAGGGCGTGCACGCCCTGCTCTACGGCACGGGCGGCGAACCGCTCGAGCTGCGCACCCAGCGCTTTTCGGGCGGTACGATGAGCCAGCCCTTTGAGGGCCTCGTCGTGAATCTCGAGCGCCGCTACCGCGAGACCAACAGCGAATATTCGCGCGCCGAGATCGAGGAGTGCATGAGCGAGGTGCCCTGTCCCACCTGCGGCGGCCACCGCCTGAAAAAAGAGGTGCTGGCGGTCACGGTCGGCGGCAAGAGCATCATGGAGTTCACCGACCTGTCGGTCGTGAACGCGCTCAAATTTCTGGATGGGCTGGAGCTGACCGAGATGCAGCGCTCGATCGGCGGGCGCATCCTCAAGGAAATCCGCGACCGCCTGGGCTTCCTCCGCTCGGTCGGCCTCGAATACCTGACCCTGTCCCGCGCGTCGGGCACCCTGTCGGGCGGCGAGAGCCAGCGCATCCGGCTGGCAACCCAGATCGGCTCGTCCCTCATGGGCGTGCTCTATATTCTGGACGAGCCTTCGATCGGCCTGCACCAGCGGGATAACGACAAGCTGCTCGCAACCCTCAAGCGGCTGCGCGATCTGGGCAACACCCTGATCGTCGTCGAGCACGACGAGGACACCATGCTGGCCGCCGACTATATCGTCGATATCGGTCCGGGTGCGGGCGTCCACGGCGGCGAGGTCGTGTTCAAGGGCACGGTCGACGAGCTGCTGCGCGATGAGAAGTCGATCACGGGCGCGTACCTCAGCCGCCGCATGGAGATCCCGGTGCCCGGGATCCGCCGCAAGGGGACGGGCAAGTGGCTGACCGTGCGCGGCGCGGCCGTCAATAATTTAAAGCACACCGATTTCTCGATCCCGCTGGGCACGCTGACCTGTGTCACCGGCGTGTCGGGCTCGGGCAAGTCGTCCTTTGTCAACGAGATTCTGTACAAGAAGCTGGCCGCCGAGCTGAACGGCGCGCGCACCCGTGCGGGCGCGCACGACGCGATCGAGGGATTGGAGCATCTGGACAAGGTCATCCAGATCGATCAGGCGCCCATCGGCCGCACGCCCCGCTCCAACCCGGCGACCTACACCGGCGTGTTCAACGACATCCGCGAGCTGTTCGCCTCCACGCAGGACGCCAGAGCGCGCGGCTACGGCCCGGGCCGCTTCTCGTTCAACATCAAGGGCGGCCGCTGCGAGGCTTGCACGGGCGACGGACTGCTCAAGATCGAGATGCACTTCCTGCCCGACGTCTACGTCCCCTGCGAGGTGTGCAAGGGCCGTCGGTATAACCGGGAGACCCTGGAGGTCAAGTACAAGGGCAAGAACATCTACGAAGTGCTGG